>NZ_POUA01000150.1 GCF_003236385.1 Spongiactinospora gelatinilytica | reverse complement strand
CCCCCAGCTCTCCCCAGCCCGGCGAAGGCGATCCGTCATCGTGCCCCGCGGAGCCGGGCCCCGCAGGGTCGGCCCCCGCGGAGCCGGAGGGACCGGGGCCGGTCGGCGCGGAGCCCGGGGCCGCGAACCCGGACGATCCGGGGCCCGAGGCGTCGGCGGGCAGGAAGTCCGGCCGGGGGCGTTCCGGTGTGTGATCGGTCACAGCGGCCGGCGCGTCCCCCAGACCCTGCTCCAGGTGGTCCGGTTGCTGGTCCGACGGCGCGCGGCCCTCACCTTCGCGGGCGGCGGCCTCGTTCCGCTGCTCGTCGGTCATCGATGCCTCACTACTCCGCCTCACTGCTCCTCGGCTCTTGGCGCAATTGTTCCCACAGCCGCATACGAGAGTTGTAAAAGGGACCCGCCGGGAAGGGCCCCGGAACGGGCCCTTTGACCGGCTGATCCTCAGGCGAACGGGCTGATCCAGGACAGCAGGCGGTCGGCGCCGCGGCAGACCTGCTCCCAGGCGCCGATGCCCTCCTGGTGCGGCAGCACCGCCACGGCGGCGTCGACCATGTCCGCCGGGGCGTCAGCGACGACCGTGTAAACATGCTCCCCACTCGCCCAGACCACTTGCTGTGCCGCGGCCTCGAAACCCGTGAGGCCACGGATCCAGATCGTATGCCCGCCGCGGGATCGCGCATGCCAACCCGCGAGGCGAGACTCGTCCAGGGTGCCACGCTGGACGAATATGGACACTACCGACAGTCCGTCAGAGTAGCCAAGATGAAGGTAGCCTTCGGCGGTCTCCCCGGCGGTGAACAGCTCCAGGCGGCCGGGCAGCGCGGCCGGCACGTCCCAGCCGCGTTGCCGCAGGTGCGCGACCTGGCCGTTGGGCGGCCCGCCGCCGAGGGACGGCCCGCCGTACCACGCGTGGCCGGACATCCGCGGCGCCGCCCGCTCCTGCGGGACGCTCAGCTCGATGAAGGCGTCGGCCCTGGTCAGTGTGCCCCGGCCGTCGAAGACCTCGCGGCGCAGCACCACGCCGCCGGCCTCGTCCACCAGGTAGCGGGCCGCGGGCGAGCCGTCGGCGCGGGTGGCCTGCACGAATCGGCCGGTCCGGCCGCAGGCGGTGCCGGTGCCGGCGGTCTCCACCCGGTAGTTGCGGGCGAGCACGTCGAGCATGCCGTCGGACGGTGACACCAGGCCCGCCGCCGGGGAGCCGGGATCGACGCCGACCGCGACCGTGCCGGCCCCGGCGGCGGTCTCGGCGCGGACCGTAAGGCCCTCCCCTGGAACGTTCCTGACATGTGTGAGTGCCGACGAGGGCCCGGCCGCGCCCCAGGTCGTGACCAGGCGGGTGCCCGTGTAGGACCGGGTCCGCCCGGCGTACGCCGCCTCGCGCAACAGCTCGATGCCGGTGTCGTCGCCCTCCGCCGCCTCCCGCTGCGGCCCGCTCACCGGGCCGGCCACCGGGTGCGCCGCCACCAGGACGAGCAGCACCACGCCCGCCACGACCACGGCGGCGGGCAGGCGCCTCACTTGACGGGCCGTGGTGACCGGATCGGCGTGGGGGTGGCGTGCGGAGTGGGGTGGACGGCCTCGGAGAAGCCGGGCTGGACGTAGGGGGCGGTGGTCTTGTGCTGGTTGGCGAACCGCTCCATCTGCGGGACCACCGGCGGCGCCTGGCCGAGCCCGCCGACCACGAACATGGTGCCGAAGGCGACGGCCGCCGAGGCCATGCCGACCGCGACGTATCCGGCGCGCCTGGCCCGGCCGGTCCTGGCCGAGCTGTCGGCGCGGTTGTCGGGCCTGCCCCGGCCGCGGCGCGGCGGGCGGTTGTCGGGCGGCGAGATGGTGTGCATGCCGGGGATCGGCACGCCGCCGAAGGTGTGCGAGGCGTCAGGGAAAGGGCGGATGCGCGGTGGAAGCGGCCCGCCCGGCTCGGACATGCGCAGCAGCGACATGGTGAGGTCGGCCGGCATGGCGGGCCGCTCCAGCGCGCGCAGCCGGGACTTGAGCGCGCGCAGCGCCTCGACCTCGGCGCGGCAGTCGGTGCAGAAGGTGAGATGGGCCAGCGCGCGATCACGCTCGCTGTGCCCGAGCTCGCCGTCCACCAGCGCGGAGACGCGTTCTCCCAGATGGCTCATGCCAAATCCTCCCCAAAGGTGGCGGTCGGGGGGACTTGTTCGCCGCGCGGGGCGCGGTGCTCCAGCGCCTCACGCAACTGTGAGCGGCCCCGGTGAATCCTGCTGCGGACCGTGCCCAGCTTGACGCCGAGCGTGGCCGCGATCTCCTCGTAGGACAGCCCTTCGATGTCGCACAGCACGACGGCCGCGCGGAACTCGGGGGCCAGCGCGTCGAGCGCCGCCTGGATGTCGGGCTCCAGGTGGGCGTCGTGGTACGCCTGTGCGGGCGAGGGCTCGCGGCCGGTCAGCCGCTCGGCGGCGTCGTCGCCCAGGCCCTCGAACCTGATGCGCTGCCTGCGCCGCGCCATGTCGAGGAACAGGTTGGTCGTGATCCGGTGCAGCCAGCCCTCGAACGTGCCGGGGGTGTAGTTCGACAGGGACCGGAAGACCCTGACGAAGACCTCCTGAGTGAGGTCTTCGGCGTCGTGCACGTTGCCGGTCAGTCGGTAGGCGAGCCGGTACACCCGCGCCGAGTGCGTCCGGACGACCTCCTCCCAGGTCGGGGGAGTCCATCCCGACACGGGAGTCTCCATCTGGTGGCCGTCGTCCACCAGCACTCCTCTCTCCGGGACCACCGCTATCGCCATAGTGCCTGGTTTCGTCCCTTCATGCGCACTGAATGCCTTGCCGACCGGCAAAGGCCGCTTAAACCGTGCAACGCACCGGGGGTCACATGAGTTCCCGTTCGCGCTTCCCTCCCCTAGGCTGCGACCAGCCACCAAACAGTGCGTACGGCGAAAGCAGGGAGGAGAGGCCAATGGGCGGGACGCCGAAAAGTCCGGTGGAGGCCACTCTGGCCTATGCCCAGGAGTTCCATCCCGAGGACGACATCCTGCGTGCCGCACGCCGCCGCGGCGAGGAGGTGGGGGCGGCGCCGATGATGCCGGGCGGCGGGGCCGCGCTGTGCTTCCTGGCCTCGGCGATCAACGCCAAGGCCGTCGTGGAGATCGGCACCGGCTGCGGGGTGTCCGGGCTCTGGCTGCTTCGCGGCATGCGTCCGGACGGCACGCTGACCAGCGTGGACGTCGAGCCGGAGCACCAGCGGCTGGCCCGTGAGGCGTTCTCGCAGGCGGGGTTCGCCGGGGGCCGCACCCGGCTGATCGCCGGGCGGGCGCTCGACGTGCTGCCCCGGCTCGCCGACGGCGGGTACGACATGGTGTTCGCCGACGGCGCCAGGCACGAATACCCCGACTACCTGGCCGAGGCGGTCCGCGTCCTGCGCGTGGGCGGCATCGTGGTCTTCGACCACGCGCTGTGGCAGGACCGCGTCGCCGACCCGGCCCAGCGCGACCCGGACACGGTCGTGATCCGCGAGCTGGGCAAGCTGGTCCGCGGCGACGACCGGCTCCGCCCGCTGCTCATCCCGCTCGGTGACGGCCTGCTGGCCGCGGTGAAGATCGCCGGTTGAGCCTTTTCGGGAGCCGGGCTCAGGAGTCGAGCCAGCGCAGCAGCGCGCGCACCCCGAAGCCGGTCGCGCCCTTGGTGAACAGGCCGTCGTCCACGACGCTGCGGCCGGTGCCCGCGATGTCGAGGTGCGCCCAGGGCCGCCCGCCGGCGAACTCCCGCAGGAACAGCGCCGCGGTGATCGACCCCGCTCCGTACGTCGTGCCGGACTCCACGTTGGCCAGGTCGGCGATCGGGGACTCCAGGGCGGGCCGGTAGTCGTCGATGAGCGGCATCCGCCACATCCGGTCGCCGCTGTCCTCGCCCGCCGCGATCAGCGACCGCGCCAGCTCCTCGTCGGAGGAGTAGAGACCGGCGTGACTCGGGCCGAGGGCCACGTTGATGGCCCCGGTGAGGGTGGCGACGTCGATGACGGCGTCGGGGGCGAGCACGGCGTCGGCGTAGGCGAGGACGTCGGCCAGCACCAGGCGGCCCTCGGCGTCGGTGTTGAGCACCTCGACGGTGCGCCCGCCGTACTGGGTGATGACGTCGCTGGGCCGCTGGGCGGTGCCGGACGGCATGTTCTCGGCGGCGGCGACCAGGCCGGTCACCCGGGCCCGCACACCGCGGCGGCGCAGCGCCGACAGCACCGCGATCACCGTCGCGCCGCCCGCCATGTCGGTCTTCTGGGACTTCATGTTCGCGGTCGGCTTGAGGGACAGGCCGCCGCTGTCGAACGTGATGCCCTTGCCGACCAGCACCACGTGCCGGCCGTCGTCGCCGCCTTCGGGGCGGTAGGACAGCTCGATGAACCGCGGCGGGCTCGCCGAACCCTGCCCCACCGCCAGAATGCCCCCGAAACCGCCCTCACGCAGCTCCTGCGGGCTCCACACGCGCACGGTGACCCCTTGGTCGGCCGTGTGCTCCACGGCCCTCTCAGCGAGCCAGGCGGGCGTCTTGACCGACGCGGGGGTGTTGGCCAGGTCTCTGGCGATCGCGACGGACCGCGCGACCAGCTCGCCCGCGCGCACGTCGTCCGCCACCCCGCCGGGGTCGGCGGCGACGAACTCGACCCGCCCGACGGCCTTGCCGCGCTGCTCGCCGATGCGGAACGTGTACGCGCCGAGCAGCGCGCCCTCCGCGAACGCCGCCACCGGCCCGGCCGCCGGCAGCGTCACGCTCACCGACTCGTGCCCCTTGGCCCGGCGCACCACGGCCGCGCCGGCCTTGCGCAGCGCGTCGGGACCGGCGTCGCCGATGCCGTACAGCAGGACGCGGCCCACCCCGCCGCCGCGCGCCACCGGGGTCTCCACGACCTCTCCCGGCTCCGCCTTGGCCTTGTGCAGGGCGAGCAGGTCTCGCGCGGGCACCGGGAGCCCGGACACGTCGGGGTCGAGATCCGCGGTGTAGGGGACGGCCAGCAGGGTCGCGTCCGCAGCCGGGCGGCCGGCGATGGAGATCGTGGTCTGGATGGGCACCTTGCCTCTACTCCTACGGTCGTGGGGCGGCGTGTGTCGCGGAGCTCATGGCGGGCGGGCCGGAAGGGAGGGGCCCGCCCAACATCAACGGCCCCGGCGCCGACCACCCGAGCGGCGGGGATGGTCCTGCGGCCAGGGCCGTCGATCAGGTCTGGGTGCCGGTCAGCCGACGACGTTCTTCAGCGCGTCGCCTAGTGCGCCGGCCTCGTCCGCGGAGAGCTCGACGACCAGCCGGCCGCCACCCTCCAGAGGGACCCGCATGACAATGCCCCGCCCTTCCTTGGTGACCTCCAGCGGACCATCGCCGGTCCGCGGCTTCATCGCCGCCATGCGTGCATCCCTTCCTGCCTTTGGACTCCGCGGTCGCGATATCCGGCCCACCCGCTGGGGGCGGCCGGCGCATTCACGTCTTCTGGATGTCCTATTATCCCGCCTCTCGGTGGCTACCGGGTAACGATCTCCTCCCAGAATGCGTTGTCGGGCCCCCTTCGGAGCGCCAAACTGGTCCTCGTGAACGCCCGCGCCGCGCTATTCGATCTGTACGGGGACCACCTGCGTTCCCGGGGCGGCCGCGCCTCGGTCGCCGCCCTGGTACGCCTGCTCGCGCCGCTTGAGATCGCCGCTCCCGCCGTGCGGACGGCCATCTCGCGCATGGTGCGCCAAGGGTGGCTGGCGCCGATGCGGGTGCCCCAGGGGCCCGGCTACGCGGTGACCCCCAAGTGCGTACGGCGCCTGGACGAAGCCGCACTCAGAATTTACCGGCCCGGAACGATCTCCTGGCCGGGAAAGTGGCACGTCGTGGTGGTCGAGCAGGTGCGCGAGCGGCCCAAACGCGAGCGGCTGCGGGCCGACCTCGCCTTTCTCGGCTACGCGCCGCTGTCGGAGACCACCTGGATCGGCCCCCGCTCCTCCCCCGAGCTGGCCACGCTGCTGAGCGCCGAACAGGTCCACGCCGACCTGTTCGAGGCCGCGCTGGACGGCGACCCGCGCGAGCTGGTCGCCCGCGCATGGGACCTCGCGAGCATCGCGGGCGCCTACGAGCTGTGGCTGTCCCAGGCCGCCGACCTGGTCGGCGCGGTCCCCGGCAGGGCCCCCGACGACCTGGTCTTCGCGGTGCGCAGCAGGCTGGTCCACGGCTGGCGCAACTTCCTGTTCCGCGATCCCGGCCTGCCGGCCGAACTGCTCCCGCCCGCCTGGCCCGGGGAGAAGGCCCGTAGCTTCTTCGAGCAGGAGGCGGCCCGGCTGCTCCCGGCCGCCGCCGCCTTCGTCGACCGCACCCTCGCCGATCCGCAGGAGAACCAGTGAGCATCCGCTACGACGTCGAGTCCGGCGTCGCCACCGTCACCCTCGACCGTCCCGACGCGCTCAACGCCCTGGTCGCCTCGATGAAGGCGGACCTGCTCGCCGCCCTGACCAGGGCCGCCGAGGACGACGCGGTCCGCGCGGTGCTGGTGACAGGCGCGGGCAAGGCGTTCAGCGCCGGCCAGGACCTCCGCGAGCACGCCGACAACCTGGTGGCGGGCAAGGGCCTGGCCGGTACCGTGCGCCGCCACTACAACCCGATCGTGCGGACCATCACCGAGATGGCCAAGCCGGTCATCGCGGCGGTCAACGGCGTGGCGGCGGGCGCGGGCGCGTCCCTGGCCTTGGCCTGCGACCTGCGGATCGCGTCGGAGAACGCGAAGTTCGCGATGGCGTTCGCGGCGATCGGCCTGGCCCCCGACTCCGGCGCGTCGTGGACGCTGCCGCGGCTGGTCGGTCCGGCGGTCGCCGCCGAGCTGCTGATGCTCGGCGACCCGGTGTCCGCCGAGCGGGCCAGGGAGCTGGGGCTGGTCTCGCGCGTGGTGCCCGCCGACGAGCTGGCCAAGTCGGCCCGCGAGCTGGCCGTACGACTGGCGGAGGGGCCCACCCGGGCGTACGCGGCCACCAAGCGCGCGCTGGCCTTCGGCGCCGCGCACACCCTGTCGCAGTCGCTGGACCTGGAGGCCGACCTACAGGACGCCTGCGCCGCGACCATCGACCACCAGGCCGCCACCGCGGCGTTCGTCGCCAAGGAGCGCCCGGTCTTCCACGGGCGCTGAGCGCGGCTCAGCCCCGCTCGCGCACCCAGCAGTCGGCCAGGTGGTCGTTGACCAGGCCGATCGCCTGCATCAGCGCGTACGCGGTGGTCGGCCCGACGAACCTGAACCCGCGGGCCCTCAGCTCCTTGGCCAGCGCCTTGGAGCCGGGGGTCTGGGCGGGCACGTCGGCGGTCGTCTTCGGCGCCGGCGAATCGGAGTCGGCGTACCGCCACACCAGGTCGGACAGGCCGCCGGGGAGATCGAGGGCGGCACGCGCGTTGGCGATCGCGGCCTCGATCTTGGCTCGGTTGCGGACGATGCGCGCGTCGCCGAGCAGCCGCTCGACGTCGCTTTCGGTGAACGCGGCGACCCGCGGGATGGAGAACCCGGCGAACGCCTCCCGGAAGCCCTCCCGCTTGCGCAGGATGAGCAGCCAGGACAGGCCCGACTGGAACGCCTCCAGGGTGACCCGCTCGAAGACCTTGTCATCGCCGCGGACCGGGCGGCCCCACTCGTGGTCGTGGTAGTCGATGTAGTCGGGCGCGGAGATGGCCCACCCACAGCGGACCGGATCGGCGGCCTGCGCGGTCACCTGGACTCCTCCGCGCCGGCCTTCTCGGTCTCCTCCGTGTCCTCTGATTCGTCCCGGGGCAGCTCGGGCGGCACCTCGGGGCCCTCGGGCCGGTGCTCGACGCGCGGGCGCGGATCGCCGTGCGGCGCGGCCCCCGCACGGCCCGCGTGGGCCTCCTGCCGGGCGTGCAGCCGGTGCGCGAGCAGTTCGGTGACCCGCTGCTCCAGGACCGCGATCCGAGTGTCCCTGGCGCTGATGGCCCCGGCCGCGCGGTGCAGCGTCTCATCGACGGTCTGGGTGTGATAGCCCACCAGGCTGACCGGGAGTTGCAGGGCGACGAAGTCGACGGCGGCGAGCTGTCCGGCGGCGGGCAGGTCGAGCGGCGGGACGTCGGGCGGGAAGTCCTGCATCTCACCGCCGCGGCCCGTGGCCACCATTACCACGCCGCCCAGGATCGCCAGGGCGGCGAGGGCGAGTACGACCAGCACATACGAATCGTGCCACAATTCCCCGATGGTCGGGCCTCGTCACGCCCGCCTCATCGCTCCGCCCGATCAGTCCTCGACGGCTTCCGCGAGCTCGCCCGCGGTGGGCCTGATCCGCTGCGTGCGGGCCTCGATCCGCTGCATGGCCTGCTCGACGGTGGTCGTGAAGGAGATCGCGTCGAACACGTCGGGGCGGGTGAAGCCCTGTTCGTACATGCCGCCGACCAGGGCGCGCAGCGGCTCGTACAGGCCCCAGGGGTCGAGCACGACCAGCGGCCGGTCGTGTACCCCGATCACCCGCGCGGTCCAGATCTCGAACAGCTCCTCCATGGTCCCGATGCCGCCGGGCAGCACCAGGAAGGCGTCGGAGCGCTCGTCCATGACCGCCTTGCGCTCGCGCATGCCGGGGGTGACGATCAGCTCGTCGGACTCCTCGTCGGCGATCTCGATGTCCACCAGGACCTGCGGGATGACCCCGATCGTCCGCCCTCCGGCGGCGCGGTGACCGCGCGTCACCGCGCCCATGCAGGAGACCGTGGCCCCTCCGCTGACCAGCGTGTGCCCGCGTTCGGCCAGTCGTACGCCGACGTCGTAGGCGAGATCCACATAGCGCTGGTCTATCTTCTGGCTGGACGCGCAGTACACACATACGAACACCCGACGACCTTAACGGCCTTCACTCGCCCGCCGCGACGTTGCTCTCCACGGCCTCGCGCTCCTCCCGCAGCCGGGCCAGCCGCCGCTCGTCGGACTCGGCGATGGCCGCCACCGCCTCGTCCACGTCGTCGGTGATCTGCACCAGGTCCAGGTCCTTGGAGGAGACCTTGCCGGTGGACTCCAGCGTGCCGCGGATCCAGTCGATGAGCCCGCCCCAGTAGCGACTGCCCAGCAGGATCACCGGGAAGGAGGTGACCTTCCCGGTCTGGACGAGGGTCAGCGCCTCGAACAGCTCGTCCAGCGTGCCGAAGCCGCCGGGCAGCGTGATGAAGCCGTTGGCGTACTTGACGAACATGGTCTTGCGGACGAAGAAATAGCGGAACTCGATGCCGAGGTCCACGTAGTCGTTCATCCGCTGCTCGAAGGGAAGTTCGATGCCGAGGCCCACCGAGATGCCGCCGGCCTCCCTGGCCCCGCGGTTGGCGCCTTCCATGCACCCGGGCCCGCCGCCGGTGATCACGGCGTAACCCGCCTCGGCGAGCGCGCGGCCCAACTGCACGCTCATCTGGTATTCGGGGGAGTCCTCCGGGGTGCGGGCGGAGCCGAACACGGTGACCGCGGGCGGCAGCTCCGCGAGCTGACCGAAGCCCTCCACGAACTCCGCCTGGATGCGCAGCACCCGCCATGGGTCCATGTGCAGCCATTCCGCCGGGCCCCTCCGGTCGAGGAGCCGCTGGTCGTGGGTGGAGTCGGGGACGAGGGCGCCACGCACGAGCGAGGCCCCGTGCCGGCGTTCCGGACGCTGCTGTCTCATGCGGTCACGCTAGCCGGAACCACTCGCGCGCGCGTCGCCGGTGGGTCGAGAAGAATCTTGAAAAAAGTCCGCGGGAGGGCGGAACCGGAATTCGCCGAGGGCGCGTCTAACAGTCGAGGGTGCTGCTCGGGACTGAAAGTGGCTTTCCCCGTCAAATGGCCGGCGAGGAAAGCCACTTTCATATGTGCGGGGTAAGTTCCGCCCGGATGGGCGGCTCACCCCTTGGTCCTGTCAGGCCGACAGCCACGCGAGCATCGCCTGCTCGCATTCCTCGATCTTCGGCAGCGACACCCACTCCTCGCGCTGGTGCGCCAAATTCGGATCGCCCGGCCCGTAGTTGACCGCGGGCACGCCCAGCGTGGAGAACAACGCGACGTCCGTCCAGCCCAGCTTGGCCCGCGGGGCGCCGCCCACCGCCGAGGCGAACGCCGCCGCGGCCGGATGGGTGAGCCCGGGCCGCGCCCCCGGAGCGCCGTCGGTGAACCGCACGTCGAACCCGGCGAAGACGTCCCTGACGTGCTGCCTGGCCAGCGCGAGGTCCAGGTCGGGGGCGAAGCGGTAGTTGACCGTGACCACGCACTCGTCCGGGATCACGTTGCCCGCCACGCCGCCGCGCACGCGGACCGCGTTGAGCCCTTCGTGGTACTCCAGCCCGTCCACCACCGGCCGCCTGGCCTCGTAGGAGTCCAGGGTGGTGAGGATCGGCAGGATGCCGTGGATGGCGTTGACCCCGAACCACGACCGCGCGCTGTGCGCCCGGATGCCCCGGGCCGCCACCTCCGCGCGCAGGGTGCCCTGGCAGCCGCCCTCGATCAGCCCGTCGGTCGGCTCCATCAGCACCGCGAAGTCGGCGCTCAGCCAGTCGGGGTGGGCCAGGCTGAGCCGGCGCAGGCCGTTGCGCTCGGCCTCGATCTCCTCGCAGTCGTAGAAGATGTAGGTGATGTCCCGGTTGGGGCGGGTGAGCCGGGCGGCCATCCGCAGCACCACCGCCACCGAGCTCTTCATGTCGGAGGTGCCGCAGCCGTACAGGCGGTCGCCGCTGACCTTGCTCGGCAGGTTGTCGGCGACCGGCACGGTGTCGATGTGCCCGGCGATGACGACCCGCTCGGGGTGTCCGAGGTGGGTGCGGGCCACCACGGCGTTGCCGTCGCGCAGCACGGTGAGGTGCGGCAACGGCAGCAGGGCCTGCTCGATCGCGTCGGCGAGGGCACGCTCGCCGCCGCTGACCGACTCGATGTCGACGATCCGCGCGGCGAGCCGCCACGCCTCCTGGGTGAGGTCCAAACGCATGTCGGAAGCCCGGCCGCTCAAGCGTTGGCGCCGTGCTCGCGCAGGATCTCGTTGAGCTTGAGCTTGTCGTGCTGCTCGCCCTCGGCCAGGCGCTTGAGCACCAGCATGCAGCGCATGCCGAAGTCGCCGCCGGGGAAGCTCTTGACGCGGGTGCCCTCGACGCAGACGGACCAGGCGGGAGCCTCGCCCTGGGGCAGTTCCTCGCCGGTCTCCACGTCGTACACGCGGGTGGTGGCGGTGAGCACGGTGCCCGCGCCGAGCTTGGCGCCCCTGCGCACCCGCGCGCCGTCCACGACCATGCAGCGCGAGCCGATGAACGCCTCGTCCTCGACGATCACCGGGACGGCGTTGGGCGGCTCAAGGACGCCGCCGATGCCCACCCCGCCGGACAGGTGGACGTTGGCGCCGATCTGGGCGCACGAACCGACCGTGGCCCAGGTGTCGACCATCGTGCCGGCGTCGACGTACGCGCCGATGTTGACGAACGACGGCATCATCACCACGCCGGGCGCCAGGAACGCCCCCCACCGGGCGATCCCGCCGGGTACCACGCGGACACCGTCGAACGTCGTCTTCAGCGGGATGCGGTCGTTGTGCTGGAAGTCACCGACCTGCGAGCGCGACATGCCGAGCACCCGGAAGCTCAGCAGGATCGCGCGCTTGGCGCGCTCGTCCACCACGACCTCGCCGCTCGCGTCGTCCACGAAGGCGACCCGGGCCTTGCCGGTGTCGAGGAGGTCAACCGCGCCGACGACCACGCCGCGCGCCTCGGCGTCGTCGGGGCTCAGTTCCGCCCTGCGCTCCCACAGCTCGTCTACGGCAGGCGGCAGCGGACTGGAAAAGCTCTGCGTCATGAGAGGGGAGCTTAGTGGGTCGCCCCGCCGACACTGTGAATACGCTCCGCACCCCGCGCGACCGCGCACCGTCGGCACCCCGCTGCGTATAGGTTTTCAACGTGCGGAAAGGCTTCTCTCATGGGGTTGTCGCGATCGGCGTCATCGTCGTCGTGCTCGCCGTCGCGATCACCGGTGCTGTGCTGTGGATGCTCAACCGCACCCGGCCGTTGGTGCTCACCGAGCGCTGCCACATCACCACACCGCGTGGGCAGCTCGATCTGGAGATCGAGCAGGCGTCGGTGGCCTCGACCATCGCGGCGGTGGCCGCGCGGCGCAAGCTGCCCGAGCGGGCCGTGGTGATCGCGTACGCGACCGGCCTCCAGGAGTCCAAGCTGTACAACCTGCCGTTCGGCGACCGCGACTCCGTCGGCGTCTTCCAGCAGCGCCCCTCCCAGGGCTGGGGCAGCGCGGCGCAGCTCCAGGACCCGGTCTACGCCACGACACGGTTCTTCGCGGCGCTGGTCAAGGTGCCCGACTACCGCAAGAAGCCGCTGCACGAGGCGGCCCAGGAGGTGCAGCGCTCGGCGGACGGCACCGCATACGCCCAGCACGAGGAGGACGCCAAGATCCTCGCCGCCGCCTTCACCGGGCGCGTGCCGAAGGCGTTGAACTGCTGGTTTCCCAAGCCCAGCGAGGGTCCCGCTCCCAAGGCCGCGCCCGACGCCGCGCGCAAGGAGCTGGTCAGGGCGCTGGGCGCGGCGGCGGCCTCGGCCACCCTCGATGCCCAGGGCACCCGGATCAGCGCGTCCAGCTCGCGGCGCGGCTGGCTGATCGCCGCCTGGTCGGTCGCGCACGCCCAGCGGTACGGCCTGCGCAAGATCAGGTTCGACCGGCTCGCCTGGTCGGCCGACGACGGGCAGACCGGCTGGCGCGACGACACCAAGGCCCCCGCCCGCCACGTCGAACTGACCTGAGGCCCCGCCGCTCCGGCGGTCAGTTCTTCGGGCGCTCGATCTCGATGGACCCCGGCGGCAGCGGGCTCGCGTAGGAGGCGGTCCACGCCTGCCCCTGGACCCGCTCGAAGGACAGCAGCCGCCCGTCGTCCGCGCGGTAGTCGGCGAAGTCGAGCAGCCCGCGCTCCGGACGCTCGGTCACGCCCTCAGAGCGGAAGGCGGCGGTGCCCCGTTCGATCGGGAAGAACTCCACGCCCTCCATGATCAGCATGCTCTTGGCCGGGACCATGCCCTGGGTCGGCACCGCCGTCCACAGCTCGACCTCAAGATGGCTTGGATCGCCGCCGGGCGTGCCGCCCTGTTCCACCACCGAGAGCCACTGCGTACGGCGGGTGCCGTCGTCGAGCAGGTAGTGCGTCCATTCCTTGCCCTGCGAGGACAGGTACAGCGCGCCCTGCACACGGGCCCGCACGCCCTGGTATCCGACGGTGTCGCCCACCCTGATGGTGCGGGGGTCAGGGTAGTCGCTGCCGGCGCGTCCGGTACCGGACGCGCGCGACGACGAGGCCGGCTCCTGTACGGGAGCGGGCTGCGGCTGGGGGGGCGACCCGGCGGAACGCATGGACTTGCCCTTTCTGTCCTGCCGCGTCGTGGCGAGATACGCGACAAGCAGAAGGGCGAGCATGGCGATGCTCAATCCGAGTACGACCGCAGAGGTCATGCCGCGGGATCTTACTGGAGGCGGCTCACCGCCGCATCGATACGCTCATCAGAGGCGGTGATAGCAACACGGATGTGACGACTACCGGTAGGCCCGTAAATGTCACCCGGCGTCACCAAAATCCCCTTCGCCGCGAGCTCCGCCACCTGCTCCCAGCAGTCGGCGCCGTTGGACGCCCAGAGGTACAGCCCCGCCTCGGAGTGCTCGATCTCCCAGCCCGCCGCGGTCAGCGCCGGGCGCAGCGCCGCCCGCCGGGCCGCGTAACGCTCGCGCTGCTCTACCACGTGGGCGTCGTCGTCGAGGGCCGCGGTCATGGCGGCCTGGACCGGCGCGGGCATGATCATCCCGGCGTGCTTGCGCACCTCCAGCAGCGCCTTGATCAGCGCCGGATCGCCCGCCACGAACGCCGCCCGGTAACCGGCCAGGTTGGACCGCTTGGACAGCGAGTGGACCGCGAGCAGCCCCTCGTGCGAGCCGCCGCAGACGTCGGGGTGCAGGATCGAGATCGGCGACTCTTCCCAGCCCAGATCGATGTAGCACTCGTCGGAGGCGACCACCGCGCCGCGTTCGCGCGCCCACGAGACGACCTTGCGCAGGTGCTCGGCGGGCAGCACCCGGCCGGTGGGGTTGGACGGCGAGTTGACCCACACCAGCGGCACCGGCTCGGGTCCGAGCGCGAGCAGGCCGTCCGTCGCGTACGGCTCGGCCCCCGCCAGCCTGGCCCCGACGTCGTAGGTCGGATAGGCCAGCTCGGGAAAGATCACGCGCTGCCCCGGGCGCACCCCGAGCAGGGTGGGCAGCCAGGCGACCAGCTCCTTGGAACCGATCGTCGGCAGCACGGCCGCGGGATCGGCGGCGACGCCGTGGTTGCGCCGCAGCCGGTTCGCCGCCGCCTCACGAAGCCGGGCGGTCCCATAGGTCAGCGGATAGCCCGGGCTGTCCGAGGCGGCGGCGAGCGCCTGCCGTACCGACTCGGGAACCGGATCGACGGGCGTGCCCACCGAAAGGTCCGTGATCCCGCCGGGGTGCGCCGAGGCGCGCTCTTTGTACGGTGCGAGACGATCCCACGGGAAGTCCGGCAGCGCCTTCACAGCGTGTCCCCCAAAACTCTCTACCGCAGGTGGTCAGTCCTCGGCCTGCGGCGGGAGGGCGGCCACGACGGGATGGTCCTTGTCTATCTTGCCGACCTTCGACGCGCCGCCCGGCGAGCCCAGGTCGTCGAAGAACTCCACATTGGCCTTGTAGTAGTCCTTCCACTGCTCGGGCGTGTCGTCTTCATAGAAGATCGCCTCTACCGGGCACACAGGTTCACACGCGCCGCAGTCCACGCACTCATCCGGGTGGATGTAGAGCATGCGCTGGCCCTCGTAGATGCAATCGACGGGGCACTCCTCGATGCACGCCTTGTCCAGGACATCCACGCAAGGCTGCGCGATGACGTAGGTCACCTCGGGCTCCTTCTTCGTTCCGCACCTGGGCGCGGGTCTTCGACCGCGGGTTGCTACGCCCTAGTATTGCCGTGCCCGGTGATTCTCTGAAACGGAGGGGGGCAAAGTCGGTGACGGCCAGGTTCGGCGGCCGGCTCGTGATCGCGATCAGCCCCGCCGACGTGGGACGACGCGTGAGCATACGCCGCCACGTGACCGGTGGCTTCCGCGACGTGGTGGGCGATCTGGTCTCCTGGCACGGCGGGGTCCTGGCCGTGCGCAGGCGGGACGGCGAGCTGGTCGAGATCGCCGAAGACACCCTGGCGGCGGGCAAGGTGGTGCCGCCGCCTCCGGAGCGCCGCAGTCGTTGAGCCGGGGGTTTCCCGGAGTTTCCGCCGGGGTTTCGCGGGGACTTCGGAAGAACACCGCCGCGCCTCCTCGACGCCGACGATTGTAGCGGTAAGTATTCGTGTTGTGACCGTACGTACCGCTGCCGTGCTCGTTTCCGCCACCGCCGCAGTCGCCACGCTCGCCGGATGCGGCGGCGAGAGCGCGCCCAGGGCGGGCGGCAAGCCGCTGCCTCCGGTGAACGCGCAGGCCGCCTCGCTGCGCGAGGGGTTCACCACTATGGACCGCCTGATCGAGGCCGCGAAGAAGGAAGGCTCGCTGACCGTCATCGGGCTGCCCCACGACTGGGTCAACTACGGCGGCGTGATCGGCGCGTTCAGCGACAAGTACGGCATCAAGGTGACCGAACTGGAGCCGCGGGCCAGCAGCCGGCGCGAGATCGACGCCGCCGCGCAGGCGGCCAGGGAGGGCAAGACCGCGGCGGTGCCCGACGTGTTCGACCTCGGTCTCGACGTGGCGGTGGCCAACGCGGGGCGGTTCGCCCGCTACCGGGTGCAGACCTGGCAGGACATCCCTGACGAGCTGAAGGACCACGAGGGCGCCTGGTACGCGGGCTACGGCGGCTACATGTCGATCGGGTACGACCCGCGCAAGGTCCCGGCGCCCGCGTCGTTCGCCGACCTGCTCAAGCCCGGCTACGCGGTGACGCTGCCGGGCAGCCCGCTCTCGACGGCCGCCGCGTTCAACGGCGTGATGGCCGCCTCGATGTCCTCGGGCGCGGCCAAGGCCGAGCGCGGGGTGCGGTTCTTCGCCCGCCTCAAGGAGGCGGGCAACCTGGTGACCGGCGCCCGCGTCGTTCGCCGACCTGCTCAAGCCCGGCTACGCGGTGACGCTGCCGGGCAGCCCGCTCTCGACGGCCGCCGCGTTCAACGGCGTGATGGCCGCCTCGATGTCCTCGGGCGCGGCCAAGGCCGAGCGCGGGGTGCGGTTCTTCGCCCGCCTCAAGGAGGCGGGCAACCTGGTGACCGGCGCCCGCGTCGTTCGCCGACCTGCTCAAGCCCGGCTACGCGGTGACGCTGCCGGGCAGCCCGCTCTCGACGGCCGCCGCGTTCAACGGCGTGATGGCCGCCTCGATGTCCTCGGGCGCGGCCA
>NZ_POUA01000014.1 GCF_003236385.1 Spongiactinospora gelatinilytica | reverse complement strand
CAGTGGGCATACTGTGACCATGCCAGACGCGCTCCCACCCCGCACCAGCGGACTCACGAGGCGGGTCCCGCCCTCCCCGGACGCCCTGCACGGACCGCATGGGCGTGTACCGTACGGTGATCACCGGCGGCGTCAGACAGGACGCGGAGCCCTACCTCAACGCCGGCCTGCTCGCCGCGGACCGGCCCTTGCTTCGGATGGGCCTCGGGCCGGGCTACCGGAACGCGTGGGAGACCATGATGCGGGGGATCGGGCCGGATGGATGAACTGAGGCTTCCGGAATTCCATGAGCGGCTGGTGTCGGTGTTGTCGCCCATCGCCGAGCGACATGGCCTGGCCCTGGCCGGGGGGCACGCCATGATGGCGCACGGGCTCGCCGAGCGGCCGGGGGAGAGCCTGCGGTTCGCGGTGACGGGGGAGGAGCAGCCGGCCGGCGTGGCCTGGGCGGTCGCCGAGGCGTGCCGGGCGGCGGGGTTCGAGGTGGGCGATCTGGAGTCGGGGCCGAGGGCGTCCCTGCTGCTGGTCACCGAGCCGGTCACCGGGCAGACCTGCCGCCTCGCACTGCTGCGCGAGGCCCTTCAGGCCGCCCCCGTCAGGTGCGGCGATGTCGCCGTCGTGGCGCTTCCCGACGCGATCGGCCTGCGGCTGCGCGATCTCCACGGGCGGGGGCTGGCCCGCGACTTCCGCGACGCGGCGGAGGCGGGCCGGCTCTACCCGTTCCGCGAGCTGGAGCATCTGGCCCGCCTGCACGACGAGGACTTCTCCCTGGAGGACCTCGTCATGCGCCTGGAAGGCGTCGATCTGGTGGCCGACACCGGCTTCATGGCTCTCGGCGTCCCGGAGGAGCGGGTGGACGAGATCAGGCGGTTCGCGTACGCGTGGGCCGATGACATCAAGTTGCGCAGGGCCGAGGACGGCGACCTCGACCCCGCGACCGACTTCGACCTGCCCGCCGTGGACGACTGACTCAGGCCGCCCCCATCAGGCTGCGCACCGCCAGGCCCGCGCCGAGCAGGAACACCATCGCGGCGGTCCCCAGCGGGGCGAACCGTGACCACCAGGCCCCTGGTGTGGTCAGCAGCCGGTGGGAGACCTTGACCAGCAGCAGGCCGCGGCGGTGAGCGTGGCGGCCATGCCGAGCCCGTAGGCGGCGCCGGCCAGCACGCCGAGCCGGTCGGGGTCCTTGCTCGGCGGGATCGAGGTGTTCAGCCGCAGCATCTCCGAGGGGCGGAACTTGTCCGGGTCCGCGTCCTTGTTGAGGATCTGCGAGTTGAGGTCGGCCTTGATCGGGCCGTTCCGCTTGGCGATCCCGGTCAGGAAGATCTGCACGAGGTCATCGCGCGGGGTGGCCGGGGCCTTGCTGCCGTAGATGGCCTCGATGAGCCGCGGTACCTCGGGGTCGGTGACCCGCTTGACCAGCGCGGGCACGCCGGCGTCCTTGGCCGGGGGCAGGGCGTTGAAGGCGTCCTTCAGCCCGGCGGGCACCACGACCTCGTTGACCAGCGGGTTGCCGAGCCGGGACACCTGGACGAAGCCGTCGCTGCCCTTCTTGTCGGTGGTGGACCAGACGCCGATGACCGGGTTGCGGGTGGCGTCGCCCTTCAGCGCGAGTTCGTCGGCGGGCACCTGGAGGGCCAGCGTCTGGACGTTGTAGCCCTTGGTGGTGTCCTGCCCGACCTCCGAAAGGTCGCCTCCGTAGAGCAGGTCGAAGATCCGCAGGTCCAGGAAGAACGCCTCGTCGGACTGGCCGGCGAAGGTCTTCCCGCCGCCCGGCAGCCCGGTGATCGCCTGCGCGCGCAGGGTGCCGTAGTCGGGCATGGAGGCCGGGCCGACGTTGCTCGGCGCGACCACTCCGTCCGACACGAGGGTCTTGGTGCCCGACTCGGTGATCCGCTTGAGGGTGTAGAGCTTTCGGCCTGCTCCGCGCCGACACCGGCACCGCGTCCTCACACCGCGAGGCCCCCGGCATCGCCGGAGGAGACGGCCAGCGCCCCCGCCAGGCCCAGCCCGATGAGGGCGCGCCGATCGATCCGTAAACGCATGTCGGTTCGGTCCCTTCGACCAGAATGCGACCGGCCGCAGCCGGCCGCCGGACTTGCGACGAGGTCCGGCCGGGTCCTCGATCGGCTATTCGGCGCTCCGAATCCCGTGGATCGAACCGATCATGTTTTGTTCCGCGGCCCGGCTACCCGGCGTTGCCCGCCATCGCCTCCCCGCTCGCCACGAACTGCGTGGTGGCCAGCTCGCGGTACAGGTCGTCGGCGGCCACCAGTTCGGCGTGGCTGCCCACGGCGCGGACCCGGCCCGCCTCCAGGACCACGATCTGCCGGGCGCTGGTCACGGTGGACAGCCGGTGGGCGATCACCAGCACGGTGGTGGTGGCCGCGACCTCCTCGATCACCTCGCGCAGCCGCAGTTCGTTGACCGCGTCCAACTGGGAGGTGGCCTCGTCCAGCAGCAGCACCCGGGGCCTGCGCAGCAGCGCCCTGGCGATGGCGACCCGCTGCCGCTCGCCGCCGGACAGCATCTGGCCGCGGTGGCCGACCTGCGTTTCCAGGCCCTCGGGCAGGCGGTTGACCAGGTCGGTGAGCTGGGTGCGGGCGATCACCGCGGCCACCTCATCCTCGGTCACCTCGGGCGCGCCGAACAGCAGGTTCTCCCGCAGCGACCCGGCCAGCACCGGCGTGTCCTGCTCGACGTAGCCGAGCGCGGCCCGCAGCCCGGGCAACGGGATGTCGCGCAGTTCCCTGCCGTCGAGCGTGATCGACCCGGCGTCCGGCTCATAGAAGCGTTCCAGCAGCGCGAACATCGTGGACTTCCCCGCCCCGGAAGGCCCGACGAGCGCGGTCATGCTGCCCGCGGGCACCTCGAAGGACACCCCGTCCAGCGCGGGGGAGCGGTCCTTGGTGTAGTGGAAGCGCACGTCGGTGAAGGTCAGCGCGGCGGGAGCGGTACCTCCGGGCGCGGCCGGTTCGCCCGGCGTGAGCGACTCCACCTCCAGCTCCTCCACCTGCCGCAGCCGGGTCACCGCGGCGAGTCCGGTCTGCAACTGGGTGGCGCCCTCCACCAGCATCGAGATCGGCCCGGTCAGGTAGAACAGGTACAGCAGGAACGCGATCAGCGCCGAGACCTCCAGCGTGCCCGACGCCACTCGCAGCCCGCCGACCCCGAGGACGGCCAGGAAGGAGAGCTGGACGCCGAGCCAGGTGGCGGTGCCGGCGATGGAGTTCCAGCCGGCCGCGGTGACGCCCTTGCGCCAGGCGCGCTGCGCGGCCCCGCGCACGGCCTCGGTCTCACGCTCCTCGGCCCCGGCGGCCTTGACCGTGCGGAACGCCTGCAGCGCCCGGTCCAGCACGGCGCCCATCTCGCCCAGCGCCTCCTGCGCCTGGGTGGTGGCCCTGCCGATGCGCGGGAAGACGAACAGCGCCATCGTGGCGACCACCGCCAGCACGCCAAGCGTGACGCCGAGCAGCACGACGTCCATGAACCCCATCAGCACGACGCATCCGGCCAGCATGAACAGCGCGGTGATCCCGTTGGTGACGCCTCCGGTGCAGACCGCGCGCAGCAGGGTGGTGTCGGCGGTGACCCTGGAGATCAGGTCGCCGGGCTTGAGCCGGTCCACGTCGGGGACGCGCAGCCGCAGCATCCGGCCGACCAGCCCCAGCCGGGCGCTGAGCACGATCGACTCCGCGGTGCGTTCCAGGACGAACGTCCCCGCCGCCGAGAGCGTGGCCCCGAAGAGCACCAGCACGGTGAGCATGAGGATGGGACCGGTGAGCGAGGCCCCCGAGCCGAACGCGTCGATCACCGACTTGGCCACCAGCGGCTCGGCGAGCCCGGCGATGCCGCCGACGAAGCCGAGCAGACCACCGGCGACAAGAGGCCATTTGCGCGGTTTGATGTGGGTGAGTAGAAGCCGCCACGACCCTTTGGCGATCGGGGCGGCGGGGGCGGGTTCCGCGAGGGTGCCGTTCACAAATCGGTCAACGGGCCCCATCATCGGTGGCGTTCCGCGACCGCGGGAAGTTCGTTACAAAGTCGGGGGCGAGTCAGCCCAAAGTATGAGGCGGGGTGGGTGATGTCGGCGATTGGCCGGCCGGCAAACCGGGAACGGCGGTGGTTGCGAAGCCTCTCCTTCGCGAGACGGGGCCATGCCCCGGGGCGTGCGCCCGGGCAGGCGGCCGTGAGGGGCATCCCCGCCGGAGACCCCGACCGGGGATGCCCCCCCGTAGTCCAATTCGGACACTTACGTAAGATCCGGATACGGAGCCCCGACTCCTCGACGGAGAGGACCCAACCATGACGACCGGCAGTACGACGGTGCGCGCCCCGCGCGGCACCACGCTCACCGCGAAGAGTTGGCCCCAGGAGGCCGCCCTGCGCATGATCCAGAACAACTTGGACCCGGAGGTGGCCGAGCACCCCGAACAGCTCGTCGTCTACGGCGGTTCGGGCAAGGCGGCCCGCGACCGCGCCTCCTTCGAGGCCATCCTGCGCACCCTGACCACACTCGGCGACGACGAGACGCTGCTGGTGCAGTCCGGTCGGCCGGTCGGCGTGATGCGCACCCACGAATGGGCCCCGAGGGTCCTCATCGCCAACTCCAACCTCGTCCCCGACTGGGCCAACTGGGAGGAGTTCCGGCGGCTGGAGGCGGCCGGGCTGACCATGTACGGTCAGATGACCGCGGGCTCGTGGATCTACATCGGCACGCAGGGCATCCTCCAGGGCACCTACGAGACCTTCGCCGCCGTCGCCGCCAAGCGGTTCGGCGGATCGCTGGCGGGCACGATCACGCTCACCGCGGGCCTCGGCGGAATGGGCGGCGCGCAGCCGCTCGCCGTGACCATGAACGGCGGCGTGGCCGTCTGCATCGACTGCGACCCGCGTTCGATCGAGCGCCGGATCGAGCACGGCTACCTCGACGTACGGGCCTCCTCGCTGGCCGAGGCGATGCGGCTGGCCGAGGAGGCGCGCGCCGAGCGCCGCCCGCTGTCGATCGGCGTGGCCGCCAACGCCGCCGAGGCGGTCCCCGAGCTGCTGGCCGGGGGCGCGCAGATCGACATCGTCACCGACCAGACCAGCGCGCACGACCCGCTGATGTACCTCCCGCTCGGCGTCGCGTTCGAGGACATGGCCAGGGAGCGGGACAAGGACCCGGCCGGGTTCACCGCCAGGGCCCGCGAGTCGATGGCCCGCCACGTCGAGGCGATGGTCGGCTTCCAGGACGCCGGGGCCGAGGTCTTCGACTACGGCAACTCGATCAGGGGCGAGGCGCAGCTCGCGGGCTACACCCGCGCCTTCGACTTCCCCGGGTTCGTGCCCGCCTACATCCGGCCGCTGTTCTGCGAGGGCAAGGGCCCGTTCCGGTGGGCCGCGCTGTCCGGTGACCCCAAGGACATCGCCGCCACCGACCGGGCCGTGCTGGAGCTGTTCCCCGACAACGAGCCGCTGGCCCGGTGGATCCGGATGGCCCAGGAGAAGGTCCATTTCCAGGGCCTGCCCGCGCGCATCTGCTGGCTCGGGTACGGCGAGCGGCACCTGGCCGGGGAACGCTTCAACGACATGGTCGCCTCCGGCGAACTTCAGGCCCCTGTGGTGATCGGCCGGGACCACCTCGACTGCGGTTCGGTGGCCTCCCCCTACCGGGAGACCGAGGGAATGCTCGACGGCTCCGACGCCATCGCCGACTGGCCGCTGCTGAACGCCATGATCAACGTGGCCTCCGGGGCCTCGTGGGTGTCCATCCACCACGGCGGCGGGGTCGGCATCGGCCGCTCCATCCACGCCGGGCAGGTCACCGTGGCCGACGGCACCGCGCTGGGCAGGGAGAAGCTGACCAGGGTGCTGACCAACGACCCCGGCATGGGCGTGATCCGCCACGTGGACGCCGGCTACGACTCCGCCGCCGAGGTGGCCAGGGAGCGCCAGGTCAGGGTGCCGATGAGCGAATGATTCTGGGTGGTCAGGAATGACCGGTGAGCCTCGCGTGTTCGCTGTTACGTGGGCGAGGGACTGCAGAAGCTTTTCAACGGCAGGAAAATGTCGCCCGTTCAGCGGCGTATCGCGCGGTACCTCACGAGTCACCTGACCGAGGCGGTCTTTCTGTCCAGCGTGGAGCTGGCCGAGCGGGCCGGGGTGAGCCAGCCGTCGGTGACGAGGTTCGCCATGGTGCTCGGCTTCGCCGGCTATCCCGAGCTGCGGCAGGCACTGCGTCCGCTGGCGCTGGGCGGCGAGGAGGCCACCGGCCCCGCCGCCCAGCCGGCGCACGGTGAAGCGCGCCACTGCGCGGGAGTGGAGGCGGAGCTGCGCAATCTCTCCGCCGTCCACGAGCGGCTGTGCGCGGAGGAGGGCGACGGCCTGGGAAAGCGGATCGGCGACCTCGGCGGGGCGCTGGCGGCGGGCGAGCCGCTGCCGGTCCTCGGGCTGCGCGCGTCGGCTGGGCTGGCCACCACGTTCTGCCACTACGCCAGACGGGTCCATCCCGACGTGCGGATGCTCACCCACGGCGGCTCGGAGCTGGCCGAGGGCCTGCATTCGGCCCGCCGGGCGGGCGCCGAATGGGTGCTCGCGGTGATGCTGCCCCGCTACCCGGCCGAGGCGGTCCGGGCGCTGGCCTACGGCGATCGGCTGGGCCTGCGGATCGCCGCCATCACCGACCGGCCCGCGGTGCCCTTCCCGGCCGAGGTCGTGCTCGACGCGCCGGTGGCCGACCGCTCGGCCGCCGGGTCGCACGCCGCGCCGATGGCCCTGGCGATGGCGCTGGTGGAGGCGATGGCCGAGGCGGCCCCGCTGCGCACCGGCGCGCGGCTTTCCGAACTCGACCGGATGGCCGAGGAGACCGGCGAGTTCTTCGTGGACTAGGCTCCGCGCGCCCGGCGGCGGAGTCGCGGACCACCGTGCGCACCCACGCCCGGCCCGCGTCCGGCACCCGCCAGGTCACCCCGTCCGCCGAGTGCCGCCCGGCGGCCAGCAGGGCTCCCCAGGTGCAGGCGGCGAGCACGGCAGGGCCGCGCCGGAGCGTCAGCCGGGCCGACGGGGTCGCGGCCACCCGTACGTACGCGCGGTGCTCCTCCTCGATCGGCGCTCCCCACCCGGGCAGGTCCGCGCCGGGGCCACCGGCCCGGCGGTAGACGTAGGTCGCCGAGCCGCGGTCCACCTCGACCGGAAGGAGCGTCCCAGCGGGATCGTGACCGCCTCGGACTCCACCCGCAGCAGCGCCGCGTCACCGCGCTCCTCGCCGAAGTCGAAGGGGATGCCATGCAGGGTCCGCTCACCGAGCGGGCAGGACTCGCCGTCGTCCAGGATCGAGCGGGGGGCGTTGCGGGGGAGGGCGACCGTCCGGTAACCGCGTACCTCCCGCTCGGGCATCGCCGCTCACCGCCCCTCCGCGACCGACGTCTGCGCCAGCCCCAGGTAGCGGGCGGGCGAACGGGAGCGCAGGTACAGCGCCCGGGCGACCCCCGCGACGACGGCGACCACGCCGATGCCGACGATCACGATGTTGGCCGCCGCGCCCGCCCCCGTCAGCAGCGGCAGGTTCACCAGGACCAGTACCAGCACCACGGCCAGGGCCGCGAAGCTGAGGCCCGGCGCGACGGTCGTCCGGAAGATCCCCGCCTCCGGGGCGTTCGCGCGCAGGAACCGGATCACCGCGAGGCTGCACAGCGCCCACAGGGTGATGATGCCGAGGAAACCGAGGGCGCTGCCCCACAGCAGCAGGCCCAGGTAGGGGTCCAGCCCGAAGATCGCGAACGCGCCGACGACCGCCGCCGCGATGGCGGTCTGGAGCAGGCCGGCCGCCCAGGGGGCCTTGGTCCGCCGGTCGGTACGGCCCAGCCCGCGCGGCAGCAGACCTTCGCGGCCGAGCGCGTAGAAGTAGCGGTTGGCCGCGTTGTGCAGCGCCAGCAGGGCGGCGAACGCGCTGGTCAGCAGCAGGACGTTCATCACCTCGACGATCGGGCCCGGCACGTTGGCGGTGAAGACCGCGACCACCAGGCCGACGGGGTCGGCCTCGGCCGCGGCGGCGATGTTCGCGGAGCCGTAGTCGATGACCACGATCCAGGTGACGAACGCGTAGAAGACGGCGATGAAGCCGACGGCGAGGTAGGTGGCCCGCCGTACGGTCCTGATGCCGCCGCGCGCCTCCTCACTGAAGATGGCGGTCGCCTCAAACCCCATGAAGGCCCCGGCGACCAGCGCGAACATCGCCGCGTTGGCGGAGGCGAACACGGTCGCGGGGGAGAACGACGTGGCCGACCAGTCGGTGATGCCGCCCCTGGCCAGGACGGACACCACGAGGATCACCAGGACGGCGATCTCCAGGATCAACAGGACGCCGAGGACCCGGGCGTTGGTGTGGATGCCCCGGTAGCCGAGCCAGGCGACGAGGGCGAGGGCGACCAGCGCGAACACGTACCACGGCGCGGAAAGACCGGTGTACTCGGTGAACGTGGTGCCGGCGTAGACGCCGAGCGCGCCGTACGTGCTGATCTGCAGGCCGTTGTAGGCGACCACCGCCAGCATGGCCGCGCCGGAGCCCGCCGGGCGGCCGAGCCCGCGGGAAATGGTCGCATAGAACGCCCCGGCGTTTCGGACATAGCGGCTCATGGTCATGAAACCGACGGCGAACAGCGCCATCACCACGCCCGCCACCAGGTACCCGCCGGGGACGGCCACCCCGCCCTTGAGGAAGTGCAGCGGGGCGACGGCGACGATGAGCGTCAGGGGCGCCAGGGCCGCCAGGACGGTGAACACGAGGTCCTTGGTGCCCATGGCGTCGCCCGCCAGGGCGTTCGCGGATTTCGGCTCGATCACGGGATTCGGCATCTGTTCGCTCCTCCCTGTGCTAGGTACAGTACCCGCAGGTCAGAGCCCCTTTCCCGGCCCTGTCGCACCGAACCGGCGCAGCACGTTGTGCGCGATGCGTTCGGCGAACGGGTCGCCGAGGCCCAGCACGTGCGGCCACTCGGTGGACCCGCCGTTGAAGACCTCGCCCGCGCCGCGGGTGAACGCGGCGATCATCCCGGCGCCGCGCATCTCGCCCTCGTGGACGTACGCGGGCAGGTCGTCGCCGAGGTCGGCGTTGTAGTTGTAGACCTCCTCCTCGGGCCCGCCGATCGGCACCCGCCCGCCGAAGCGGTCCTCCTCCCCGCGCACGGCGGGCGCGAGGGCCAGGATCTCCAACGTCTCCGGCGCGCCGTCCTCGAACGTCGGGTACGGCAGCCCGCGCCGGAAGGTGTACTCCACCGAGTCCAGCTCGAAAGCCGCCAGGAACGACGGCGGGCCGCCGAGCAGGTCGCCGTAGTACAGGTCGGTGCCCGCCATGGCCCAGTGCCCCGGCCGGTAGACGGTGAAGCCGCCGGAGGAGCGGGGGGCCGCCACTCCGTACCGGTTGTAGATCCCGCCGAGGCCGTTGAGCCCCATCGTCGTCGCGCCGGGCCTGCCGACCGACCTGGCCTCCCACACGGTCGTGGCCAGGTGCGGCGTCTCCCGGGCGGCGGGGTCGGCGGAGGGCAGGCGGTAGCAGTACTGGGTGTTGCCGTCGTCGCTGAGCCGTACCTGCCACTGGTAGTTCCCGGCGAACCTGGCCAGCCCGCCCCCGGCGTCCACGAACGCGTCGACGGTGTCGCGCATCCGCCAGGACCAGTACTCGTCATGGCCGACGATCACCGCGCAGGCGTATCCGTCCAGGGCGGCGGGGTCGAAGTGCAGGTCGTGCTGGGTGAGGTAGTCGAGTTCGTAGCCGTTGCGCTCGGCCCACAGCGCGAAGTGCCGCTCGTAGGTGGCCCAGAACGCGTCGGCGTGGTGACGGCTGTAGCCGGTCAGCCGCGCCCACTCATAGGAGGGGTAGCGCGGCGCGCCGTACATCGGCAGTGATCCGGTGGCGGCCTCCCGGGGCGCGCCGGGCGGCTTGCGGATCATGCCGCGGGCGATCGGCCGCAGGGTGGAGGCGAGCGGCGATCCGGCGTCGTGCCGAGGGTCGTCGCCGAGGCCCCGGTAGTGGTTGGCCCCGCCCCAGTCGTTGTAGGCCAGCATCGTGCCGGTGGTCAGCACCAGCACGGCCCGCGCCCGCCGCTGCGGCGGGGCCTTGACCACGAAGAAGTGCTCGCGTTCCCACAGCTCACCGCCCGGAGTGGTCGCCCGGACGGTGACGATGTAGAAGCCGCTGCGCCAGTCGGCGGGGATCTCCAGTTCCGCCCCGGCGGGCCAGCCGCAGCCCGCGGCGTAGGCGTCGGCCGGCGCCTCGAAGCGCCCCGCGGTGAGTCTTCGGCGTGCCCACACCACCTGTGGCGCGAGGCCGTCCCTGACCACCTCCAGGTCGAAGGACGGGACGCTCGCGCTGAGGTGGAACCGGACCGTTTCGCCGGGAAGGTAGGCGAACTTGTCGGTGTAACACCAGACCTCCGCCGCCCCCGGTTCGGCGAAGGCCCGTTCCGACGGCCACCCCTTCGGCGACCAGGCGAAGGCGGCCGGCAGCCTGAGCTGCCCGTCCGTGTCACTCACCCTTCCGACCCTACGAACACGCGCCCGCCCGGCGAGGCATGACGCGCCCGCCGCAGGGGAAGGGAGAGTCCGGTTTCCGGTTTGGGGTGAAGGTCCGCTCTACGGATGTGATGTACCTCATGGGGTGTTCTGTCCTCTCAGATGGGCGCGGTCTACCCTTGGGCGCATGATCGGGACACCGCCGCGAGGCGATTGAGGGGATCGGCGATGGAGTTCGACGGTATGTGGGTGGCGGTGGCCGATGTGGGACGGGACGCGCGGGGAGGTTACCTGCGGGACGCCTGGTCGGCGGCCGATCTCGAACTGCGCGAGTGGTTCCGGCAGGAGGCCGGGCGGCGCGGCCTCGACCTGCGGGAGGACCGCAACGGGAATCTGTGGGCGTGGTGGGGTGACCCGGAGGCGCGGCCGGGGGTGGTGACCGGGAGCCACCTGGACTCGGTACGGCAGGGCGGCGCCTATGACGGGCCGCTCGGGGTCGTGTCCGCGTTCGCGGCGATCGACCTGCTGAGGGAGCAGGGGGTGCGGCCCGGCGTACCGCTCGGGGTGGCATGCTTCACCGACGAGGAGGGCGCCAGGTTCGGCGTCCCGTGCATGGGGTCGCGGCTGCTCACCGGCGTGGTCGAGCCGGACCGGGCGCGCGGGCTGACCGACGATGACGGCGACACCATGGCCGACGTACTGCGCCGGGCGGGCCGCGACCCGGCCGCGCTCGGCGCCGACCCCGAGACGCGCCGCCACATCGGGGCCTTCGTGGAACTGCACGTCGAACAGGGCCGGGCCCTGGTCGACATGGACGCGCCCATCGGCGTGGCCACCTCCATCTGGCCGCACGGCCGCTGGCGGCTGGACTTCGCCGGCCGGGCCGACCACGCGGGCACCACGCGGCTGGCCGACCGGGACGACCCGATGATCCCGTTCGCCGAGGCGGTCCTTTCGGCCAGGACGGCCGCCGAGCGGCGCGGGGTGGTCGCCACCGTGGGCAAGGTCCGGGTCTCGCCGGGCAGCGCCAACGCGATCCCCGGGCACGTCACCGCCTGGCTGGACGTCAGGGGCGAGGACGAACACGCGGTACGTGATCTGGTCGCCGAGGTCGGCGCGGGCGCGCGGGTGGGCTGCGAGTCCTGGAGCCCGCGGGTGGAGTTCGACCCGGCGCTGGCCGCCCGCCTGGCCGCCGCCCTCGGCGGCGCACCGCTGATCGGCACGGGCGCGGGCCACGACGCGGGGATCCTCGCCGCGGCGGGCGTGCCCACCGCGATGGTGTTCGTCCGTAACCCAACGGGAATCTCCCATTCCCCGGAGGAACATGCGGAGCCTGCCGACTGCCACGCTGGTGTCGCCGCGCTCGCCGACGCCATCAAGGAGCTTGCCGATGAACTACTGGTGTGAGCTCGCCTGGCTGCCTCCGGGCGAGGTGGTCCAGGGGGTGCTGGTCCGGGTGGACGGGCAGCGGATCGCCGAGGTGGTGCCCGGGGTGGGCGAGCCGCCGGCGGGAGCCGTACGGCTGGCCGGGCTGACACTGCCCGGCTTCGCGAACGCCCACTCGCACGCCTTCCACCGGGCGCTGCGCGGCTCGACGCAGGCGGAGAAGGGCAGCTTCTGGACCTGGCGCGAGCAGATGTACGGCTTCGCCGGATCGCTCGACCCCGACTCCTACTACACCCTCGCCAAGGCCGTCTACGCCGAGATGGTCCTGGCGGGCGTCACCTGCGTCGGCGAGTTCCACTACCTGCACCACCAGCCGGGCGGCACGCCGTACGACGACCCCAACGCGATGGGGCACGCGCTGGTCAGCGCGGCGCGCGAGGCCGGGCTGCGGATCGCCCTGCTGGACACCTGCTACCTCGCAGGCGGCGTCGGGAAGCCGCTGGCCGGACCGCAGGTGCGGTTCGGCGACGGCGACGCCGAGCGCTGGGCGGTACGCGCCGAACGGCTGGCCGGCGACTACGCGGGGGCTGATGATGTCGTGGTGGGCGCGGCCGTCCACTCGGTGCGCGCGGTGCCGCCCGAGCAGATGCCGATCGTGGCCGAATACTCCCACCACCACGCCGTGCCGCTGCACGTACACGTCTCCGAGCAGCGTGCGGAGAACGCCGCCTGCGTGGAGATGTACGCGGCCAGCCCGATGCAGGTGCTGCACGAGCACGGCGTACTCGGCCCCCGCTCCAGCGCCGTACACGCCACGCACCTGTCCGATGTCGATCTGGCCCTGCTCGGCCAGTCGGGCACGCACGTGTGCATGTGCCCCACCACCGAACGCGACCTGGCCGACGGCGTGGGCAAGGCCCGCGCGGCGCACGACGCCGGCTCGCCGATCACGCTCGGCACCGACAGCCACGCGATGATCGACATGTTCGAGGAGGCCCGCGCGGTGGAACTGGACGAACGGCTGGCCACCGAGCGGCGGGGCCACTGGACCGCCGCCGAACTGCTGACCGCCGCCACCTCCGCGGGCCAGGCGTCCCTCGGCTTCCCCGACGCGGGCACGCTGCTGCCCGGGGCCTGGGCCGACCTGGTGTCCGTCCGGCTCGACTCGGTCCGTACCGCGGGCGCGAGCCCGGCCACCGCCGCCGAGTCCGTCGTGTTCGCCGCCACCGCGGCCGATGTGCATTCGGTGGTGTCCGGCGGCCGGCGCGTCGTCTCCGAAGGACGGCACGCGCTCGGCGAGATCGGACCGCTCCTGTCCGCCGCGATCAATTCGATTTGAGCGCCGGGCGCAATTCCCATGCGGCCGGCCGATGTTAACAAAGGGCATTTAAGTGGCATCAATTCTGTTCGATGAGATCGGGCTCCTCTACACCGGCGACCAGACGGGCGGGGAGGAGATCGCCTCGGCGGCGCTCGTCGTCGAAGACGAGACCGTGGCCTGGGTGGGGCCCGCCGCGAGCGCGCCGCAGGCCGACCGGCGGGTGGACGTCGGCGGGCGCTGCGTGCTCCCCGGGTTCGTGGACAGCCACGCCCACCTGGTGTTCGCGGGCGACCGTACGGCGGAGTTCGTCGCGCGGATGTCCGGCGAGCAGTACCGCGCGGGCGGCATCCGCACGACCGTCGCCGCGACCAGGGAGGCGGCCGACTCGGTGCTGGCCGCGCGCACGGCCGCGCTGGTCACCGAGATGCTCGCCCAGGGCACCACGACCGTGGAGATCAAGAGCGGGTACGGCCTGACCGAGGAGGACGAACGCCGGTCACTGGAGATCGCCGGCGCGTTCACCGAGGAGACCACCTTCCTGGGCGCGCACGTGGTGCCCGCCGGGGTGAGCACCGACGACTACGTCCGGCAGGTGGCCGGGCCGATGCTGGCCGCCTGCGCGCCGCTGGCCAGGTGGATCGACGTCTTCTGCGAGCGGGGGGCGTTCGACGGCGACCAGTCCAGGGAGATCCTCTCCGCCGGGATCGCGGCCGGACTGGGCGTGCGGGTCCACGCGGCGCAGTTCGGGGTGGGGCCTGGAGTGGAGATCGCCTGCGAGCTGGGCGCGGCCTCGGCCGACCACTGCACCCACCTGAGCGACGACGACGTCACGGCGCTGGCCACCTCCGGCGTGGTGGCCACGCTGCTGCCGGGAGCGGAGTTCTCCACCCGCTCGCCGTACCCGGACGCGCGGCGGCTGCTGGCCGCGGGCGTCACGGTCGCGCTGGCCACCGACTGCAACCCGGGCTCGTCCTACACCTCCTCGATGCCGTTCTGCATCGCGCTGGCCGTCCGCGAGATGCGGATGACCCCGCTCGAGGCCGTCCGGGCCGCGACTTACGGCGGAGCGCGCGCGCTGCGCCGCGACGACATCGGGGTCCTGCGCCCCGGCGCGCGCGCCGACCTGGTGGTCCTGGACGCGCCCTCCTACGTCCACCTGGCCTACCGGCCGGGAGTACCGCTCGTCCACCAGGTCTGGCGGGGTGGTCGCAAGGTGGCGTGACCCCCGTCCGGCCCGAGTCCCGCAGCGAAGTTCGTGAAGTGCCCCTGCATCCTCCGTGAGGAGGAAACGAAAACCGTCCTGCGGGCGTATGCATTGAGGGAATCTTTGCCCTGATCGAGTCGTTGGTCGAAGCAGACGGCGCAGTCAGGACTAACCACTCAAGAACACGCATACGCAAATAGACGCAATCTTGGGCAGCGGCGGGAACGAGGTGCCAGGGGATGGCAAGGCCCACGGGGAATCGCGCACAGGAACAGCAGGTTTCGGATAGAGACCTGCTCGGCACTTACCTGGCGGAAATCGGGCGAGTGCCCCTGTTGACGGCCGAGGAGGAGGTCGAGCTGGCCAAGCGCATCGAGGCGGGGTTGTATGCGGAGCAGCTGCTCGACGCGGCCATGGCCGAGCCCCGCGTCGGTGACGCCACCGACGAGGAGCTCGAACGGCTGGCGATCTCCGGCCGGCGCGCGAAGGACGAGTTCATCCAGGCCAACCTGCGGCTGGTGGTGGCGGTGGCCCGGAAGTACTCCGGGCGGGGGATGCCGCTGATCGACCTGGTCCAGGAGGGCAACCTGGGGCTGGTCCGGGCAGTGGAGAAGTTCGACTACCGGCGGGGGTACAAGTTCTCCACCTACGCGACCTGGTGGATCCGGCAGTCGGTCGGCCGCGCCATCCACGAGCAGGCCCGCCCGGTGCGGCTGCCCACCCACGCCGGGGAGCAGATGACCCGGCTGATGCGGGTGCGCAGGGACATGCTGGCCGAGTTCGACGCCGAGCCCACCGACGACGACCTCGCGAAGGTCCTCGACCTGCCCATCGAACGCGTCCGCGAGCTGCGCCGCTGGGCCTCCGACCCGGTCTCCCTCCAGCTCGGCGTGGGCGACGAGGACGAGACCGAGCTGGGCGACATGATCGCCGCCGAGACCTGGGCCGACCCCGAGCAGCAGGCCATCGACGTGCTCGAACGCGAGCGCCTCGAAGAGTGGCTGACCGGCCTGGAGAACAACACCCGCGAGATGCTGCGCTGGCGCTACGGCCTGGTCGACGGCCGCGAGCACACCCTCACCGAGGTCGGCGAACGCTACGGCATCGGCCGCGACCGCGCCCGCCGCATCGAACGCGACGCCTTGGCCCGCCTCCGCAAACTAGCCGCAGCGTAATACTGGCGCTCGCGCTGTGCTCATGGCGCTCGCTTCGCTCGCGCGGGGCCCGGGCGCCCTCAAGGCCGCGCCCTCCTCTCCTCGCTCAGTCGCTCACTCGCTCGTTCCTCGCTCCCTCACTCCATCGCTCGTCGCTCCGGACACGACCGCACCCGGGCCCGTGGGTGGATGCGCTGAGTGCATCCCACGACAAACTGCCTCCCACGGCGCGACGTGCCGCGTCGGCCAACATCGCGACGCTGCGCGTGGCTGCTCGGCCGCTGGGAATCGGTCTTCGTCCATGGCTTCTTCGTCCAGAGCGCTGGTGCGCCCTCACCCCTTTCCTCCCCGGTAACGCCACTGGCACCCTCAGCCCTCGCTTGCGGGCATTGGTCTAGATGTGGAGGTCTTGGTGGATGTGGTCGAGTGCGAGGCGGGTGGCGCCCAGGGCGACTGCTTCGTCGCCGAGGGTGGAGGCGGTGATTTCCGGGGGAGTGAGGCAGAGCGGGGTGAGGTGGGCTCGGAGGGGAGTGAGGAGAAGGTCGCCGGCGTGGGAGAAGCCGCCGCCTAGGACGACGAGTTCGGGGTCGATGGTCAGGATCAGGGCGGAGGCACCCTGGGCGACGCGGTGGGCGTAGCGGTCGATGGCCTTGAGGGCGGTGGGGTCGCCCTGGGCGGCGGCGGCGAAGATCTGGTCGGCGGTCGCCTCGCCGGTGAGTTCGGCGGGGGCGTCTTCCCAGCCCAGCAGGCGCAGGGTGCCGATCTCGGCCGCCGCGCCGGTACGCCCGAGGTGGGGACGCCCCCCGATGAGGATTCCCGAACCGAGGCGATGACCGGCCAGGATGTAGACCACGTCGCCCGCGTGCCGGGCCGCCCCACGCCAGTGTTCGGCGACGGCGGCGAGGTTGGCGTCGTTGCCGACGAACCCAGGCCGGCCGAACCACCCGCCGGTCACACCGGCCAGGTCGAGGCCGCTCCACCCGGGCAGCGCTCCGGCGACGGTGACCCGGCCGCTGCGATCGACGACGCCCGGCGTGCCCGCCGCCACCGCGCCCAGCCGGGTGCGGACGATGCCCGCCCGGGTCAGGCACGCCTCGGCCACCGCCCGGAGCGCGGTGAGCCGTTCGGCCGCCGGGGCGTCGGCCGCGACGGCGGCGCGTTCGGTGCCGACCACCGTGCCGTCCAGGTCGGTGATCAGCGCGAGCACCCGGTGCGCGCCCACGTCCAGCCCCAGCGCGTACCTCGCGTCGGCGCGGAACCGGAAGCGGCGGGCCGGACGCCCGGGGCCGCCCTCGCTCGGCGGTACCTCCCGGGCCAGCCCGCGCCCGGCCAGCTCAGCGAGCACCGTTTCCACCGTCTGCCTGGACAGGCCGGTGGCCCTGGCCAGCTCGGTCAGCGTCGGCGCGCCGCCCGCGCGCAGGGCGCGCAGCGTCGCCCGGATGTTCACCTGCCGCACCAGGGTTACGTCAGTCTTCTGCATATCTGACCTCGTCAGCAAACATTAACCCTAACCGATCGGCAATCTAGCATCCGAGCAAATATGTTAACCCATCACATAATCGAGGATGCTCCATGATCACACTCGCGGTGGTAGGCGCGGGCTCCCGGGGAACGACCTACGCAGGGCACGCCGTACGGCACGGCGCCAGGGTCGTCGCCGTGGCCGAGCCCGACGACGTACGGCGGGCGAAGGCCGCCGCCGAGCACCCGGGAGCCGAGGCGTTCACCGACTGGCGGCACCTGGCCGAGCGCCCCCGGCTCGCCGACGCCGTGATCATCGCCACCCAGGACGCCGGCCACGTCGAACCCGCCGTCCGCCTGGCCGGACTCGGGTACCACATCCTGCTCGAAAAGCCGATGGCCGTCCGCGAGGAGGACTGCGCCACCATCGTGACAGCGGCCGAACGGGCCGGAGTGATCTTCGCTGTGTGCCACGTACTGCGCTACACCCCCTACACCCGCGCCACCAGGGCCCTGGTCGGCTCCGGCCGGATCGGTGAGATCGTCAGCGTGCAGCACCTGGAGCCGGTCGGCTGGTGGCACCACGCGCACTCCTTCGTACGCGGCAACTGGCGGCGCTCGGACGAGTCGACGTTCATGCTGCTCGCCAAGTCCTGCCACGACCTCGACTGGCTGCACCACATCGTGGGGCGCAGGGTGGTGCGGGCCTCCTCCTTCGGCGGCCTGCACCACTTCCGGCCGGAGAACCGCCCGGCGGGTGCGGCGGACCGCTGCCTGGACTGCGCGGTCGAGACCACCTGTCCCTACTCCGCGAAACGGACCTATCTCTCCTTCGTCGGCGACCCCCGCCGTGAGTCATGGCCGCTTTCCGTACTCACGCCCGACGTCACCGAACAGGGTGTGCTCCGCGCGCTGCGCGAGGGTCCGTACGGCAGGTGCGTGTACGACTGTGACAACGATGTGGTCGACCACCAGGTGGTCAACCTCGAGTTCGAGGGCGGGGCCAGCGCGTCCTTCACCATGACCGCGTTCACCCCGCTCGCGTTCCGCAAGACCCGGATCTTCGGCACTCGCGGCTCCATCGAGGGCGACGGCCATGTCCTGGCGGTGACCGACTTCCTCACCGGGGCCACCGAGGAGATCGACGTGGCCGAGGGCGGCCCGTCGGCGGCCGACGGCCACGGCGGCGGTGACGGCGGGCTGGTCAGGGCGTTCCTGGACGCCATCGCCCAGGACGATCCCGGCCTGATCCTGTCCGATCCCCGCGAGAGCCTGCACAGTCACCAGGTCGCCTGGGCGGCGGAACGTTCCCGGCTGACCGGCGCGGTGGTGACCGTGCCCTGAAGAAACGGCTAATCCACAGTTACCAAAACATTTGATTTCGGTCCATCCGAAACATTGCGGAAACCCCAGATGTCAGAGATTCACCCAGGTGAAACACACCTTGCCGGGACTCGAAACGGCGCAAGACGACGCTGATGGCTCACTGAACCCGTGGTGCGCGGCCGATCGGCGAAGCCCTGGAGGCGGCCACCGTGGGGGGAACCACCGGTACCCGCCGATCGGAAGGAGGGTCGCGTCGAAATGGAGATCGACAGCGGCTCGACCGCCTGGATGCTCGCGAGCACCGCACTCGTCCTGCTCATGACTCCCGGCCTCGCGTTCTTCTATGGGGGCATGACCAGGGCCAAGAGCGTGCTCAACATGATGATGATGTCCTGGGTGAGCATCATCGTGGTGACCGTGGCCTGGGTGCTGTACGGGCACTCGCTGGCCTTCGACGCCGTGGGCGACGGCACCGGCCCGCTGCACAAGATCATCGGTGGCCTCGACCACCTCGGGCTGTCCGGGCTCGTCGACACGGCGACCAAGGCCGACGGCACCGGGATGCCCAGCCTGGTGTTCTCCGCGTTCCAGATGACGTTCGCGGTCATCACCGTCGCGCTGATCAGCGGCGCGCTCGCCGACCGGGCCAGGTTCGGGGTGTGGGTGGTGTTCGCGCTGGCGTGGGTGAGCGTCGTCTACTTCCCGGTCGCGCACTGGGTCTGGGGTGGCGGCTGGCTGAGCGGGCTCGGCATCGAGGACTTCGCCGGCGGCACGGTCGTCCACATCAACGCGGGGGCCGCGGCGCTGGCCGTGGTCCTGGTACTCGGCAAACGGGCCGGCTGGCGCAGGGACCCGATGCGTCCGCACAACCTCACGCTGGTGCTGCTCGGCGCGGGGCTGTTGTGGTTCGGCTGGTTCGGCTTCAACGCCGGCTCGGAGCTGGCGGTGGACGGCACGGCCGGGCTGGCGTTCATGAACACCCAGGTCGCCGCCGCCGTCGCGGCCGGTTCGTGGCTCCTGGTCGAAAAGCTTCGCGACGGGCATTCCACCACGCTCGGCGTCGCCTCCGGCGCGGTGTCCGGACTTGTCGCGATCACCCCCGCGTGCGGGTTCGTCGATCCATGGGCGGCCTTCCTGATCGGCGCGCTCGCGGGCGCGGTCTGCTCGTACGCGGTGAGCTGGAAGTACCGGCTCGGATTCGACGACTCGCTCGACGTGGTGGGCGTCCACCTGGTCGGCGGCGTGATCGGCGCGGTCGCACTGGGCTTCGTGGCCGCCTACCCGGTCGCGGGGACCGCCCAGAGCCATGGGCTGTTCTACGGCGGGCCGCTCTCGCAACTCGGCGTCCAGATCCTCGGCCCGGTCGCGGTCGGCCTGTACTCCTTCGCCGTCTCCTGGGGCCTGGCCAAGGCCGTGGACCGCTTCATGGGCCTGCGGGTACCGCACGACGACGAGGTCACCGGCATCGACATCACCACACACGCCGAGACCGGCTACGACCTCGGCACCGTACACGCCGCCGGGGTCTCCGCGGCCGTCCGCCCGGCCATACCGGCCGGGCAGAGCACCAGGAAGGTGGGCACATGAGACTCATCACCGCCGTCATCAAGCCGTTCAAGCTCGACGACGTCAAGGCCGCGCTCGAAGCGCACGGTGTCACCGGGATGACGGTCGGCGAGGCCAGCGGGTACGGCAGGCAGCGCGGCCACACCGAGGTCTACCGCGGCGCGGAGTACCAGGTGGACCTGGTCCCCAAGATCCGCCTGGAGGTGCTGACCGAGGAGGACGACGCCGACGAGGTGATCGAGGTCATCGTCAAGGCGGCCCGCACCGGCAAGATCGGCGACGGCAAGGTCTGGTCCGTCCCGGTCGACACCGCCGTCCGCGTCCGCACCGGCGAACGCGGCCCCGAAGCCCTCTAGCACACGACCGCCACCACGCCGCCGAGGGGCGCACCGGTTACCAGCGCCCGAGCCGTGAGGCGACGCGTCAGCGTCGCAAGGGATGTGGATTGTCCTGGGATGCGCTCACCGTGACCACGCACGGGACCGGGCGCGGTCGTGTCCGGAGCGAGGAGCGGAGGACGCGACCTTGCAGGCGCCCGGGCCCCGAGCGAGCGGAGCGAGCGGCATGGAAACACAGTGCTTTGTGACTGAGCGCAGGCAGCGGGTGGCCTCTGTGGATCGGTGGCTGGATGGGCTGCTGCGAGCCGCGTGTGCCGGGCCGTATGCGTGGGAGCGCGGCACGGGCCCGCAGGGGGTGGCGTTGGTCGCGGTCGGCAGTCTGGGCAGGGGCGAACTCGCACCGGGCAGCGACCTGGACCTTGTACTCGTCCACGACGACAGGGACGACATCGCCGGGATCGCCGACCGCCTGTGGTACCCCGTCTGGGACAGCGGCCTCGCCCTGGACCACTCGGTGCGCACCCCGGAGGAGGCCGTCAAGGTCGCCAGGGACGACCTCAAGGCGGTGCTCGGGCTCATCCAGGCCAGGCACGTCGCCGGTGACGCCGACCTGACCAGGTCGGTACGGGAGGCGGTGCTCGCCGAGTGGCGGGCCGGTTCGGCGCGGCGGCTGGCCGAACTGCGCGAGGCGGCCGACCTGCGCGCGCGGACCTCCGGTGAGCTGGCCTTCCTCCTCGAACCGGACCTGCGCGACGCGCGCGGCGGCCTGCGCGATGTCCAGGCGATGCGCGCGGTGGCCGCGGCCTGGGTCGCCGGGGGGCCGGGGCCGCGCGTCCGCGAGGCGCACGAACTGCTGCTGGACGTACGCCACGGGCTGCACCTGGTGACCGGCCGGGGCGCCGACCGGCTGGTGTTCCAGGAACAGGACGCGGTGGCCGGGGCGCTCGGCCTGCTGGACGCCGAAACGTTGATGCGCCGGGTGGCCGAGGCCGGCCGTACCGTGGCACACGCGCTGGACGGCACCTGGCGCGCGGTGGACCGGCCGGTCTCCCGGCCCGGCCAGCGGGGGCGCAGGCCGCTGGCCGACGGCGTCGTGGAGCACGGCGGCGAGGTCGCGCTGGCCCGTTGCGCGGACCCGGCGAGGGACCCGGCGCTGGTACTGCGCGCCGCTGCCGCCGCCGCGGAGGCCGGGCTGCCGCTCGCGCCGGCCACGGTCGCCGCCCTGGCCGGCCGTTCCGCACCGATGCCGGTGCCCTGGCCCGACGCGGCGCGCGACGCGCTGGTCGCGCTGCTCGGCGCGGGCCGCGCCGCGGTGCCCGTCTGGGAGGACCTCGACCAGGCCGGGCTGGTGGTACGGCTGCTGCCCGACTGGGAGCGGGTCCGCCACCGCCCGCAGCGCAACCCGATCCACCGCTTCACCGTGGACCGCCACCTGATCGAGACGGCCGCCGGGGCCGCGGCGCTCACCCGCGAGGTGCCTCGCCCCGACCTGCTGCTGATCGCCGCGCTGCTGCACGACGTCGGCAAGGGCTGGCCCGGCGACCACTCGGTCACCGGCGAGATCGTGGCCAGGGACATCGGCGCGCACATCGGCCTGCCGTCCGCCGACGTGGACGTGCTGGCGGCCGTGGTCCGCCACCATCTGCTGCTGCCCGAGGCCGCGACCCGCAGGGACCTCGCCGACCCGGTGACGATCGGCCGGGTGGCCGAGGCGGTCGGCACCCGCGAGGTGCTGGACCTGCTGGCCGCGCTGGCGGTCGCGGACGGCAGGGCGACCGGCCCGGCGGCCTGGAACGGCTGGAAGGCCGCGCTGGTGTCGGACCTGGTGCGCCGGGTGCGTTCGGTGCTCGCCGGCACGCCGCCGCCGCCCGCTCCGGCGCTGCGCCCGGAGCAGGCGGCGCTCGCCCGCCATGGCGGTGGCGCGGTGCGCGTTCACGGCGGGGCGGTGACCGTGGCCGCGCCGGATCGCCCCGGGCTGCTCTGGCGCGCCGCGGGGGTGCTGGCCGCGCACCGGCTGGTGGTTTGCTCGGCCACGGCGGCGTCGGCGGGAGCGACGGCGGTGATCGAGTTCTCGGTGGTCCCGGAGTACGGCTCGCCGCCCGATCCCGCCACGATCGAGGCCGACCTGCGGCTCGTGCTCGCCGGGCGGCTCGACATCGAGCGGCGGCTCGCTCGCCGGGCACGTGCGGCGCGTCCCGCGCGGGTGCCCGCGGCTCCGCCGAGGGTGACGCTTCTGGACGACGCCTCGGCGACCGCTACGGTGGTAGAAGTCCGGGTTCATGATCGTCCGGGGCTATTGTGGCGAATTGGGCGGGCATTCGGGGAATGCGGTCTTGACGTCAGGGCCGCGTGCGTGGAGACTCTCGGCGCAGAGGCAGTGGACGTCTTCTATGTCGTCGACAGTGCCGGACGCCTGCTCGCTGATGAAGATCGACGCAGCCAGGTTCGCTACCATGTGCTCGCTGCGCTACGGTAATGCGGCAGTGCTCAGCATTCTGTCACCTTTGTAACGATTAAACCGGGTTTGCCGGTCTTTCCAATATGTCTCGCGACCTTGTGGTCTGATATGGCTGGTTTGGTTGCGACGGTTGGGGGTAGCGAGAGCGTGGCGACGGGTACTAACGAGGCCGACCGTACCGCCAAGGACGATCGTGGGCGGCCCTCATTCGCGAAGCGCGTCTTCGCCCTGCGCAACTGGCGGGTGCGTACCCGCATGGCCGCGCTGATCCTGGTTCCGACCACCGTCGCGGTCTTCCTGTCCGGTGCCCGTGTGGTCGCCTCGATCGAGAGCATCACCATCCATGAGCGCGCCGCCACGGCGGCCGAGGCCGCCGGCCGGATCCGAGCCCTCGCCGAAGCCCTCGGAGAGGAACGCGACTTCGCCACCTGGTGGTCCTTCACCGTCGACGCCAGCCGCCGCGATAACGCCAACCGCCGCCAGCAGCAGCGCATCATGTACGACGGCAGCCGCGTGACCGCGAACAGCCTGCACGATCTGTACAAGAAGCGCCAGGACAAGGTGAACGTCCTGCTCGCTGGCGTCACCAAGGACTTCGCGATCATCGACGCCTCCTACGGCGCCCTCGCCCCCGAAGCGGTACGCCAGGCCCAGCAGCAGATCGCCGCGCTGCCCGCCTACCGCAAGGAGGAGAGGGGCCGGGTGATCCAGTCCGCCCCCTACACCGCGCTCACTACCGCGCTGCTGCGCGTTCACGACGAGCTCGCCACCGTCAGCCGCGACCCCGAGACGGTCAGTAACTTCCGTGGCCTGAGCGCCCTCGCGCACGCCAAGGAGGAGGCGTCCAAGCAGCGCGACCGGCTGCTGATCGGCTCCTTCGACCCCAAGCTGGTCAGCTCCCAGGAGATGGAGGACTTCATCGCCTCCCGGGACCAGCAGGGCAAGTACCTCGCGGAGTTCGCCACCGAGGCCGGCGCCGCCTTCGCGCAGCTCCTCTACCGGACCATCGCCGACGAGCGGCGCACCAACGCCGAGATCACCAAGTCGCAGGCCATCAAGATCCAGAGCACCGGCGAGACGCTGGCCCAGGGCGCGCTGCTCGAGCCCTACAAGCGAGGCGAGTGGTTCGAGCAGAGCGCGGCCACCATCGAGCTGATCGGCAAGGTCGAGAAGCAGGTCGCCGACGGCGTGATCACCCGCAACCGGGAACTCGCCGACATCGAGCAGCGCAACGCGGCCATCGCCGCCGCCTCGATCCTCGCCCTCCTGGTTCTGGTCCTGGTCCTGACCGTGTTCATCGCCCGCTCGATGACCTCGCCGCTGCGCCGGCTGCGCACCGAGGCCCTGGAGATCGCCGGTTTCCGCCTCCCCAACGTCGTCCGCGAGATGCGGCTCAGCGGCGACGCCACGCCGCCGCCCGTCCAGCCCATCTCGGTCGACTCCCGAGACGAGATCGGGGAGGTGGCCACCTCCTTCGACGAGGTCCACCGCCAGGCCGTACGCCTCGCCGCCGAGGAGGCCGAGCTGCGCGGCAACATCAGCGCCATGTTCGTCAACCTCTCCCGGCGCACCCAGACGCTGGTGGAGCGGCAGATTTCGCTGATCGACGGTCTGGAGAAGGGCGAGGAGGACGCCAAGCGGCTGGGCGACCTGTTCTCGCTGGACCACCTCGCCACCCGCATGCGCCGCAACAGTGAGAACCTGCTGGTCCTCGCCGGCCACGAACCGACCCGCAGGCGCAGCCAGCCCGCCAAACTGGTGGACGTGGTGCGCGCCTCCCTGTCGGAGGTCGAGGACTACGAGCGCGTCCAGGTCAAGGTGCACCGGGCCATCTCCGTGGTCGGCAGCGCCGCCAACGACCTCGTCCACCTGGTCGCCGAGCTGGTGGAGAACGCCATCCAGTTCTCCCCCCGCAACACCCAGGTCACCGTGTCGAGCAGTCTCATCGAGGGCGGCGGGGCGCTGCTGTCGGTGATCGACTCCGGCATCGGCATGACCGAGGAGGAGATCGCCGAGGCCAACCGCCGGCTGGCCGAGCCGCCGGTCGTGGACGTGTCGGTGTCCCGGCGAATGGGTCTTTTCGTCGTCGGCCGTCTGGCGCTGCGCCACGGCATCCGCGCCCAGCTCCGCCTGGCCGAGGGCAACGGCCTCATCGCGATGGTGCTGATCCCGCCCGCGCTGATCGCCGACTCCGGCGCCACGCCGGCCGCCCCGGCCGGCTGGCCGGCGGCCGCGAACGGGATGGGCACCGGCCCGCAGAGTTTCGGGCCCTTCCAGCCGGGCGGCACGGGCTCCACCGCGGGCACCCTGTTCGGCGCGGACACCCTGGCCCGCCGCGACTCGGCGGGCGTGGCCAAGAACGAGTTCGGCAACATGCCCGGCGGGGACGACGGCTTCGGCAGGCAGCCGGGCGACCGTACCTTCGAGGCGCCGTCCCGGCCGCCCGCGGGCGGAGAGTGGAACTTCGGCCAGACCACGGCCGACTCCCCGGCCGGCGGTCAGAGCCGGCCGGACGCCGATCCCTTCGGCGGGCGCAGCGACCCGTTCGGCAGGGGAGGCGCGTCGGGCGGCTTCCCGACCCACGAGTTCACCGGCGGCGACTCGCGCCCCGAGCCCGGCCCGTTCGGCCGGACCGGCTCGCCCACCGACACCGGCGCCTTCGGCAGGCCGTCCATCGACGCCGATCCCTTCGGCCGTACCGGCGGCGACTCCGGCGCGTTCCGCGCCTCGCCCGGTGACAGCGGCGCGTTCACCCGCTCGCCGGGGGACAGCGGGGCCTTCACGCGGCCGGAGCGTCAGGAGCCGCCGGTCGGCGCGCCCCGGTCCGATCCGTTCGCGCCCGCCGTACCGTCGAACGACGCCCGCACCGGTGCGCCGTCCACGTCCTCGACATCGTCCTATTCCTGGACTCCCCAGGACGACGACCCATCGACCGCGGCGATGCCCGCCGTCGACGTCTCCGCCCTGGATTTGGGGGAGGAGTACCTGCCGATCTTCGCCTCGGTGGAGTCCGCCTGGTTCCGCAAGCCGGACGCCGCGCCGGAGGAGATCGCCGCCGAGACGGCGGCGGAGCAGGCCGAACGGGCCAGGCGCGAGGAACAGGACCGCCTCGCGGAGTGGGAGTCGGCCAGGGCGGCCGTGGACACGCCGCCGGAACCGGTACAGAAGCCGGCCGCCAAGCCCGCCCAGAAGCAGGGTCAGGACGTCTGGCAGACCGCCGCCGACGAGGGCTGGCGGGCCGCCGCCGCCGCGGCCGAGCCCTCCCTGGGCGGCATCACCGCCGCCGGGCTGCCCAAGCGCACGCCCAAGGCGAACCTCGTGCCGGGCAGGGTGTCCGCCGCCGCGCAGACGCCCGTCGCCGCGCCCACGCCCATGCCCCCCGTCTCGGCTGAGCGGGTCCGCACCCGGATGGCGAGCCTGCAGCAGGGCGTGCGCCGAGGGCGCGCGGAAGTTCGTGACGAGTCCGGTCCCAACAGATCGGACAAGAAGGAGGGCCAGTGAGTGAGCGATACGACCATGAGGGCGTCTCGGTCACACGGCCGGCGAAGGAGGAGGCGTGACCACGCTGAGCCACGACGCTCGTAGGTTCGACTGGCTGATCACCGAGTTCGTCCGCGGCACACCCGGTGTCGCGCACGCGGTCGTCGTGTCGGCCGACGGGCTGTGCCTGGCGAACTCCGAGGGTTTCCCCCCGGACCGGGCCGACCAGCTCGCCGCCGTGGCGGCCGGGCTGCTCAGCTTGACCGTGGGCGCCTCGCGAGTGTTCGAGGGTGGCGCGGTGACGCAGACGGTGGTCGAGATGGAGCGCGGCCTGCTGCTGGTCATGGCGATCAGCGACGGCTCCGTGCTCGCGGTGCTCGCCGCCCCCGACTGCGACATGGGCCTTGTGGCCTACCAGATGACCCTGCTGGTGGACCGGGCGGGGCAGGTCCTGACCCCGGCGCTGCGCGCCGAACTCCAGACTTCCAGGACGCGATGATCATGATGAATGGAGAGGGCTGTGCGCGGCGCTGACGGAACCGGGGACGACGAGCCCCTGTTCCGTCCCTACGCGATGACCGGTGGTCGCGTCGAGCCGCGCTACCACCTGGCGATGGAAACGCTGGTCTCCTCCTACGCCATGCCGGACAGCGACCTCGCGCTGCTCACCCCCGAACAGGAGAGCATCGTCGTACTGTGTCGCTCGGTCCGGTCCGTGGCCGAGATATCCGCGCTCCTGCGAGTCCCGCTGGGCGTGGCGCGGGTGCTGGTGGCCGACATGGCCGATGAGAACCTGGTCCGTCTCCACCAGCCGCGTCTCAACGAGGGTCAGCCAGATCTGCACATGCTGGAAAGGGTGCTCAGTGGACTACGCAGGCTCTAGCGGCGGCGGTCTAACCTCCACGAAGATCGTTGTCGCGGGCGGGTTCGGCGTCGGCAAGACCACCTTCGTCGGAGCGGTTTCGGAGATCCTGCCGCTCACGACCGAGGCCGTGATGACGGACGCCAGCACGGGCATCGACGACCTGGCGCTCACGCCCAGCAAGTCGACGACCACCGTGGCGATGGACTTCGGCCGGGTGTCGCTGGACCGGGATTTGATCCTTTACCTGTTCGGGACACCCGGTCAGCACCGTTTCTGGTTCATGTGGGACGACCTGGTGCGCGGCGCGATCGGCGCCGTCGTGCTGATCGACACCCGCAGGCTCGCCGACGGCTTCCCGGCGATCGACTACTTCGAGGAGGCGGGGCTTCCCTTCATCGTCGGAGTGAACGGCTGGGAGGGGCAGTTCCCGCACGTAGAGGACGACGTGCGCGAGGCGCTCGCACTGGCTCCGCACATTCCGATCGTCCGCTGCGACGCGCGGTCGAGGGATTCGGTCAAGTCGACTCTGATCACCTTGGTGGAGTACGTCGTGCAGGTCCGCGCGTCGTACGGCGCACAGGTGTGACGGCCGATCACCCCCGGAGATGTCCAACCACCTCATAATGTCGTTCACCAGGGAGTAACGTGCCATCAAGGAGCTGTGCCGCGCACTCCGTTCGGTGGCGGAGGCATGAGGCCGGCAAGCCGGGGGTCGGCTTGCTGGAAAGGGTGTTAAGTGGACATCGCAGGCTCTAGCCGGAGTGGTGGCGGCCTGACCTCGACGAAGATCGTTGTCGCGGGCGGGTTCGGCGTGGGCAAGACCACCTTCGTGGGCGCGGTCTCGGAGATCCTGCCGCTGACCACGGAAGCGGTGATGACGGACGCCAGCACGGGCATCGACGACCTCGGGCTGACCCCTGAGAAGACGACGACCACCGTGGCGATGGACTTCGGCCGGGTGTCGCTGGACCGGGACCTGATCCTCTACCTGTTCGGGACCCCCGGCCAGCACCGTTTCTGGTTCATGTGGGACGACCTGGTGCGCGGCGCGATCGGCGCGGTGGTGCTGATCGACACCCGCAGGCTCGCGGACAGCTTCCCGGCGGTCGACTACTTCGAAGAGGCCCGCCTGCCGTTCGTGGTGGGCCTGAACGGCTTCAACGGGGCCTACCCGCACGGTGAGGAGGAGGTGCGGGAGGCGCTGACGCTGGCCCCGCACATCCCCATCGTGCGCACCGACGCGCGTGACCGGCAGTCGGTGAAGAACACCCTGATCACACTGGTGGAACACGCGCTCACGATGCGCGCCGCCTACGGCGTCTGAGGGCCGGCCGAGATCCGCCGGCCCTGCCCCGCGGGCTCGGGCGGGGCGGACCGGCCGCGTACCAACCGGCCCGCCTCGGCGCGCAGCCGTACGAACTCCGGGTGCTCGCGGGTGGCGATCTGCTCGCGCGGCCCCGGCAACTCCACCGGCAGGTCGGCGACCACCGTGCCGGGCGACTTCGACAGCACCACGACCCGGTCGCCCACATAGACGCTCTCGTCGATGTCGTGGGTGATCAGCAGGATCGTCATGCCGTGCGCCCGGCGGACGGCCAGGACCAGGTCCTCCAGATCTTCACGGGTCTGCGCGTCCACCGACCCGAACGGCTCGTCCATCAGCATCAGCGCCGGCCGGTAGGCGATGGCCCTGGCGATCGCGGTGCGCTGCTGCATTCCGCCGGAAAGCTCCCACGGGTATTTCCCGCCGACCCCTGCCAGGCCGACCTGCTCCAGGGCGGCGAGCGCCACCCGCCGCCGCGCGGCGCGTTTCACGCTCCTGCGGCGAAGTGGCAGCGAAACGTTTTCGGCCACTGTCATCCAGGGGAAAAGAGATCGGCTGTAATCCTGGAACACCACGGCCAGATTGTCAGGTGTGCGGTCGACCTGAACCCCTTGGATCAACACGCGCCCGGCAGTGGGCCGGATCAGTCCGGCGATGGAACGCAACAATGTCGACTTTCCGCACCCGGATGGTCCCACGATGCACACCAGTTCGCCGGCCGCGACACTCAGATCGATCGATTGCACGGCCGTGTGCGCGCCACGGGCACCACGATAGGTGTGGGTCAGTCCGGCGATCTCTAACAAATCCGAATCCTCACGCCGTTTCGTCACCGGGCATGATCTGTCCCTTGGGAGAGACCAGCGCACTCTAGCGGAGGGGTCGGCCGGGTGGCTATACCCTGTCCGATTCGCTGCTATATGTCATTGAATGTGGCTATTAGCGGGAGATGAGAGAGCAATTTGATATCGGAGTGATAAAATGCGCTGTTAGTGAAAATTGTGCGCTACGATCCACTCCGTTCCCCCCCAGAGTTTGTTTTCGGCGCGCCAGCGCAGCCCGGAGGATCCATGAAACTCCGCACATCCCTCACCGTTCTCATCGCGTTCGCGCTCACCGCCGCATGCAGTAGCGGAGGCGGTGACACATCCGCGCGCCCGACGTCCGGATCCGGCCTTGAGAAGACCGAGATAACGGTCGGCACGATGCCGGTCGTGGACGTCGCGCCGCTGCAACTCGCGGTGCGCGACGGGTTGTTCGGCCAGGAGGGCCTGCAGGTGAAGCTCCAGCCCCTCGCGGGAGGTGCGGAGGCCATTCCGAAGCTGAAGAGCGGCGCGCTGGACGTCAGTTTCGGCAACTACGTCTCCTTCTTCAGCGCCTCGGCCAAGAACGTGCTCGACCTGAAGGTCGTCGCCGACGGCTTTCAGAGCGCGCCCAAGACGCACGTCATCATGGTCCCGAAGGACAGCCCGATCGCCTCGCCCGCCGACCTCGCCGGCAAGACCATCGCGGTCAACACGCGCAGGAACGTCGGCACCATGCTGGTCAGGGTCGCCGCCGACGCGCACGGCGTGAAACTCGACGAGGACGACAATTTCGTGGAGTTCCCCTTCCCGGAGATGGAGGCGGTGCTCAAGGGGAAGAAGGTGGACGCCGCGCTGGTGGTCGAGCCGTTCGGCACGCTGCTCAGCCAGTCCATCGGGGCCAAGATGATCTGGGACACCGCCCAGGGCCCCACCGCCGATTTCCCGATCGCCGGCTACGCCACCACCGGCGGTTTCGCCAAGGAGAACCCGAAGACGCTCGCCGCCTTCCAGCGGGCCATGGTCAAGGCCCAGGCCGCCGCGGCCGACCGCGCCAAGGTGGTGGAGATCATCCCGAAGTACACCTCGATCCAGTCCGGGGTGGCGGGCAGCCTGGCCATCGGCGGATTCCCCACCTCGCTCAACGCGACCCGGTTGCAGCGGGTGGCCGACAGCATGCGTGAGTACGGCCTGCTCGCCGAGGACCTGAACGTCTCGGACCTGCTCTTCTCCGCGTCCCGGTGAACACCGGGGGGATCATCCGCGGCACGATCGGCGCCCTCCTGCCGGCCGCGACGGCCGAGGTGCTGACCCGGACCGGCGTCCTGGGGCTGGCGCCCTTCAGCGAGGTCGTCGTGCGGTTCTTCACCCTCGCCGCCGACGGCGGGTTCCTGCTGAACGCGGCCGACACCGTGGCCGCCTGGGCGGCGGGCCTGGCCCTCGCGACGGTGGCCGCGGTGCTGACCGGGGTGCTGCTCGGCTCGGTGCCGTTCCTGAACACCGCCGCGGGCGTGGTGGTGGAGTTCCTGCGGCCGATCCCCTCGGTGGCGCTGATCCCGCTGGCCATCCTGTTGTTCGGCGCGGAGACCCAGATGAAGATCGCGCTGATCTGCTACGCGGCGGCCTGGCCGATCCTGCTCAACACGATCTACGCGCTGCGGGACGTGGACCCGCTGGCCAAGGAGGCGCTGCGCAGCTTCGGGTTCGGGCGGCTCGCCGTGCTGTGGCGGGTCTCCCTGCCGAGCGCGGCGCCGTTCGTGGCCACCGGGGTGCGCGTCTCGGCCGCGATCGGGCTGGTCGTGGTCATCGGCGCGGAACTGTACGGCGGCGGCGAGCGGGGCATCGGCGTCGTGCTGATCCAGGCGCGCAGCGGCGGCGGCTCCGATGAGGTGATGCTCGCCGTGGCGCTGTGGGCGGGCGTCTTCGGGCTGGCGGTGAACACCCTGCTGCAACGCCTCTCGCGGACGGCGTTCCGGTGGCATGCCGTACGGACGGGAGACCTGCGGTGAGGGGGCGAGTGGCCGGGGCCGTGACGTGGACGGCGGGCCGGCTGTGGCTCGCGGTCCTGCTGGTGTGGCTCTGGGAACGGGTCACCACCCAGGTCGGGGAGGCGTACTTCCCGCCGCCGTCGGAGATCGTCGCCACCGGGCGCGAACTCTGGTTCTCCGGCCCGGCGGACCGGTTCTTCCTGACCGAGGAGGCCGTCGAGGACTTCGGGCCGAGCCTGCTCAACCTGTTCGCGGGGTGGCTGCTGACCGGCCTGGCCGGCGTCGCCCTCGGGGTGGCGCTGGGGCTGTCGCGCACGTTCGCCCGGTACGTCGAGCCCATCGTGCATTTCGGGCGGGCGATCCCGCCGCCCACGCTGATCTCGGTGTTCCTGAGCGTGTTCGCGCTCGGTACGTCGATGCAGGTGGCGACCATCGTGTTCGGCGTCATCTGGCCGGTGGTGCTGAACACCATGGACGGCGTGCGCACGGTGGACGGGCTGCACCTGGACAGCGCCGAGGTCTTCGGCGTGCGCGGGCTGCGCCGGTTGCGCATGATCGTGCTGCCCGCCGCCGCCCCCAAGATCATCGCCGGTCTGCGGATCAGCATCGGCCTCGCGCTGATCCTCATGGTGCTGTCGGAGATGTTCGGCAGCAAGCACGGGATCGGCGCGCACCTGGTGGACAGCCAGCGCGACTTCGAGCCGGCCGCGATGTGGGCGGGCATCGTGTTCGTCGGCGTGCTCGGCTACCTGCTCAACGCCGCCTTCACACTCGTCGAACGCCGCGGGCCGCACCGGCACCACCTGGCCCGCGCGGCCACCTGAGGAGGGAGTGACCGATGCGTGTCCTGATCATCGGCGCCGGGATCGGCGGGCTCGCCACCGCGCTCAGCCTGCACGCCGCCGGCCTGGACTGCGTCATCGCGGAGTCGGTGGCGGAGTTGCGCCCGCTCGGCGTCGGCATCAACCTGCAGCCGCACGCCGTGCGCGAGCTGACCGAACTGGGGCTGGGCGAGGCGCTGGCCGAGGTCGGGGTGCCCACCAGCTACCTATCCTACACCGACAGGTACGGCGGGGAGATCCTTTCTCTGCCGCGCGGGCGCAGGGCCGGCTACCACTGGCCGCAGTACTCGATCCACCGGGGCGAACTCCAGATGCTGATGCTGGAGGCGGTGCGCGAGCGCCTCGGCCCGGACCGCGTGCGGACCGGGCTGGTCTTCGAGGACTTCGTTCAGGGCGCGGCCCGGGTCACCGCGCGGTTGCGCGAGGCGTGTTCCGGCCGCCTGGTGGAGGAGGACGCGGACCTGCTGGTCGGCGCGGACGGCGTCAACTCCACGGTAAGGGCTCGGCTGCACCCTTCGGAGGACCCGCTGCTGTGGAACGGGATCCGGATATGGCGCGGGACGGCGTCCGGCCGGGAGGAGTTCCTGGACGGCATGACGCTGCTGGTCGCCGGGTCCAACCGGGCGGCGAAGATCGTCGCCTACCCGATCTCGGCGCGGGAGCGGGCGCGCGGCAGGGCGCTGGTCAACTGGGTGGCCGAGGTCAAGGTCGGCGAGCCGGGCCCGGCCCCTGCCGCGGACTGGTCCAGAGCGGGACGCCTGCACGATGTTCTGGCCCACTACGAGGATTGGCGGTTGCCCTATTTGGACGTGCCGGAATTGATTCGGGCCAGTGACCGAATACTGGAGTACCCCATGGCGGACAGGGACCCGCTGCCCTTCTGGAGCGAGGGTCGGGTGACCCTCCTGGGCGACGCGGCTCACCCGATGTATCCCATCGGGTCGAACGGCGGGTCGCAGGCCGTACTGGACGCGCGGGTGCTCGCCCGGGCGCTGGCGCTGCGCGCGCCCGACGTGCCCGCGGCCCTCGCCGACTACGAGGACGAGCGGCGGGAGGCCACCGCCAGGCTGGTCCTCGCCCACCGGGAACTGCCGATGGAGGAGACGATCGGCAAGGTGCTCGAACGTGCGCCGCACGGCTTCACCGATATCGCGAACGTGCTCACCCCCGCCGAGCTGGCGGATATGGCGGCCGTCCAGAAGCGGATCACGGATATGGACGTCCGGACGCTCAACGAGCGTCCTTCATGGAGCGTCCTTCATGGGGCGTCCCTTAGTTTCGGACAGGTTGTAAACGTAGTTTAAGTAGGCGTGATTCGATTGCTCACAATTGCGATTGAAATGAAAATTGGTGCCTTTGAGGCATTGGCCCAGTGTGACCACTTGTGCTCAAATGAACCCTCGCCACACGTACACAGTGACCCCCACAGTGACCCCCCACGAGCTCGGCGCCCCCTGGTTCTCGCCGCCACGCGTCCGAGGAGAGGTTTCGCACGCTGATGACTGCAACACCCCCCACGGGCCGCGACCGCGGCCCGGGTGCCTTACCCGCGCACGCAGGTCCGCATCCGGGCGCGCAGGGGACGTATCCGGACAAGGCGGGCGGCGACCGCGGCAACTGGGAGGCCCCTCTGGCGGCCACCGCCACGCAGGGGGAGCGGGGCGGGAGACGAGGCCACCGCTCGGGCGTTGCACCGGGCGGTGAGTCAGGCCGGGCCCCCAAGGGCGCCCTGCCGTCCGCCGCCTCCCACGCGACGCCCGGCGGCGGGTGGCCGTCCGTGCGCAACTGGCGGGTACGGTCCCGGCTGATCGTGCTCGTGCTCATCCCGACGATGGCGGGAGTCGTGCTCGGCGGGTTCCGCATCGCCGACTCCGTGGCCGAGGCGGAAGAGTACGAGCGGGCGCGCGCGCTCGCGTCGTTCGCCATCACGCTCGGCGACCTCGCCCACGAGCTGGAACTGGAACGCGACCTCGCGGCCCGGTTCGTCGCGGCCGGGCGGCGGGCCGAGGACCTGGAGCGCCTGCGGGTCCAGGAACAGCAGACCGTCGATGACCTGCGCCGTGAGGTGAACCGCGCGCTCGACGCCGCGCTCGCCGACAGCGGCTCCCCGCGGGTGGCCGGGGAGATCACCCAGATCCGCACCCGGCTGAAACAGCTCGACGGTGTGCGGGCGGCCGTGGTACGGACCGAACTGGGCGCCGAGCCGGTGCTCTACCGCTACAACGGGATCGTGGGCGACCTGCTGGCCGTACACGACGAGATCGGCCAGGGGCTGTCCGGCGGCGAGACGCTGGCCAACGGGGTCACCGCGTTCCAGGCGCTGGCCGAGGCCAAGGAGCACGCCTCCAGCGAACGGGCCCTGCTGTCGGTGGCCATTGCCTCCGGCGGCTTCAGCGCGACCCTGGTGGACGAGCTGGCCGCCGCCCGCGCCGAGCGGGAGAGCGCGCTCGCCACGTTCAAGTCCGAGGCGACGCTCGCCCAGCGCCAGTTCTACGACGACACCGTCACCGGCCAGAAGGTGGACCGGGCGGAGTACATGCGGCTGCGGGCCGTCATCGCGGCCACCGGCGGCCCCGTCTCCCGGCCCGCCGAGCGCCCGGTCCCCACGGTGCCGCTCGCCGCCCACGAACTCGACCGCTGGTTCGACGCCGCGAGCGACACCATCGAGCGGATGCGCGTCGTGGAACGCCGCGTGGGCGCCTGGATCGTGACGACCAGCCTCGAACTCCGCGACCGCGAACGCCGCGGCGCGGTGTCCGTCACCGTCGCGGTGGGCCTGCTGCTGCTCATGGTCCTCGGCATCACCGCCGTCATGGCGCGCTCGCTGGCCGCCCCGCTGCGCCGGTTGCGCGACGCCGCGCTGGAGGTCGCCGGACGCCGCCTGCCCGAGACGGTCAACGCTCTGCGCGAGGGCGGCGAGGCGGCCGCGTCCGAGGCCCTCCAGCCGATCGGCGTGACCACCCGCGACGAGATCGGCGAGGTCGCGCGGGCGTTCGACGAGGTGCACCGCGAGGCCGTACGGCTGGCCGGCCAGGAGGCCACCCTGCGCAACAACGTCAACGCGATGTTCGTCAACCTGTCCAGACGCTCCCAGACCCTCGTCGAACGGCAGCTCACCCTCATCGAGTCACTGGAACAGGGCGAACAGGACGAGGGCCGGCTGGGCAACCTGTTCCGGCTCGACCACCTGGCCACCCGCATGCGGCGCAACAGCGAGAACCTGCTGGTGCTCGCCGGACAGGAGCCCGCCCGCCGGTGGAGCCGGCCGGTGCCGCTGATCGACGTGGCCCGCGCCGCGCTGTCGGAGGTCGAGAACTACGAGAGGGTCGCCCTGCGCATCCCGACCGGCCCCGCCGTGGTCGGTTCCGGTGTCAACGACCTCGTCCACCTGATCGCCGAGCTGGTGGAGAACGCCATCTCCTTCTCGCCGAGCGAGACGGCGGTGACCGTGTCCACCAACCGGATCGACGGCGGCGGCATGATGATCGCGGTCAGCGACGTCGGGATAGGGATGACCGCGGCGGAGCTGTCCCAGGCGAACTGGCGGCTGGCCAACCCGCCGGTGGTGGACGTGTCGGTGTCGCGGCGGATGGGCCTGTTCGTGGTCGGGCGGCTGGCGCTACGGCACGGGATCAGGGTCCAGCTCCGCCAGCAGGAGACCGGCGGGCTCACCGCCATGGTCCTGGTGCCGGACACGCTGCTGGCCGAAGCCGAACCGTGGAACGGGGTGTCGCGGGCGGCGCACGAACGGCAGGCCGCGCTCGCGTCGGGCGGCGCGTTCGGTGTTCCCGCGCCCGCTCCCATGTTCACACCTCAGGCGTCCGCGCCCCGCGAGGATCTGTGGAGCGACAGACCGCACGGCGGGGATTCCGGAGCCTGGGACGTGCACATCCCCCCAGAGCCCCCCGCTCTCCATGACTCGGCCGCGGAGGCGACCGGCCCCATCGACCGGGTCACCGGCGGTGCGCGGGACCAGGGGCTCGCCGAAACCGTCGCGCGGGCCAACGGCTCCGGCATCCACCGCGATCCCGACGACTACCTGCCGATCTTCGCGGCGGTCGAGTCCGACTGGTTCCGCGCGGCGAGCCCGCGGGAGGAGACCGGCCGGGCGGGCGAGGACGCCCCGCCGCCGGACCCCCGCCAATGGACCTCACCCGCCGACCCCGGCTACAAGGCCGCCGCGCAGGTCGCCGGCGGGCCCACGCTCGGCGGCATCACCCACGCCGGACTGCCCAAGCGCGTGCCCAAGGCCAACCTGCTGCCCGGCGCGGTCGCCGCCCGGCCCCAGGGCGGGCCGGTGCCCGCCGCGCTGCCCGCGCCCGTGCCCCACAGGCCTCCCGCGTCGCCGGAGGCCGTGCGCGACCGCCTGGCGGGCTTCCAGCAGGGCGTACGGCAGGCCCGCGCCGCCGCGCGCGGCGAACCGGCCGGGGAACCGGCCCCCACCGACTTCACCTGGAATATCGAACACAGCAAGGAGGACTCGTGATCAAGCGGGTTCATATGCATGGCGCGAGCGCCCGGGCGCACGCGATCGAGGAGGGGCAGTGCGAGAACTGAGCCAGGCGGCACGCGGTATCAACTGGCTGATCACGGACTTCGTGCACAACGTGCCGGGGGTGGCGCACACCGTCGTGGTGTCGTCCGACGGTCTGCCGCTGGCCTTCTCGGAGGGCTTCCCCAGAGACCGGGCCGACCAGCTCGCCGCCGTGGCGGCCGGGCTGATCAGCCTGACCCAGGGCGCCTCCCGGGTCTTCGAGGGCGGGGCGGTCACCCAGACGGTGGTGGAGATGCAGCGCGGGCTGCTCCTGATCATGTCGATCAGCGACGGGTCCTGCCTGGCGGTGCTGGCGGCGCCCGACTGCGACATGGGTCTGGTGGCCTATCAGATGACGCTTCTCGTGGAGCGGGCCGGGCAGGTGCTCACGCCCGCCGTACGCGCGGAGCTCCAGGCCGCCCATCCACGGTGATGGGCGGGACCCTAGGAGGTCGCCGTGACAGGACATGGCTTTCATGATGGCCGTCCGCTAGGGGGCGGAATGCCATACAACCCCCTGTACGACCCCGTGGACGATCCCCACCGGAACACCGGCGGGGCGCATCACCTCTCGCCGCCTCCGGCCGGGGAGCAGAGCTCCCTGGTCCGGCCGTACGCCGTGACGGGCGGGCGTACCGCCCCCCGTACGCAGCTCGCAGTGGAGGCGCTGGTCTCCTCGCTGACCTCCCTGCAGCACGATCTGACCCACCGGACCCCCGAGTACCAGGCGATCAGTGCGCTGTGCCGGCAGGTGCGGTCGGTCGCCGAGATCTCCGCGCTGCTGCGTATCCCGCTCGGCGTCACCAGGATCCTCGTCGCCGACATGGCGGCCGAGGGGCTGGTCCAGGTGCACCAGACGACCTTGGAGGCGGGCAAGCCGGATCGCAATCTGTTGGAAAGGGTGCTCAGTGGACTTCGCAGACTCTAATCGGAGTGGCGGCCTGACCTCGACGAAGATCGTCGTGGCGGGCGGTTTCGGCGTTGGGAAGACGACTTTCGTCGGGGCGGTTTCAGAGATCTTGCCGCTGACCACGGAAGCGATGATGACGAACGCGAGCGCGGCCATCGACGACACGGCCCTTACGCCGCTCAAGACGACGACCACCGTGGCGATGGACTTCGGCCGGGTGTCGCTGGACCGGGATTTGATCCTTTACCTGTTCGGGACACCCGGTCAGCACCGTTTCTGGTTCATGTGGGACGACCTGGTGCGCGGTGCGATCGGCGCGGTGGTGCTGATCGACACCCGCAGGCTTGCAGACAGTTTTCCCGCCGTGGACTATTTCGAGGAGGCCAATCTGCCGTTCATCGTGGCGGTCAACGGCTTCGACGGCCACTACTCCCACACCGAGGAGGAATTGCGCGAGGCGCTGACCCTGTCCCCGCAGATTCCCATCGTCCAGACCGACGCGCGGGTGCGCGAGTCGGTCAAATCAACATTGATCACTTTGGTGGAGCACGCGCTGACGATTCGCATGGCCGTACCCGGTGGGGGACGCTGAACGCCCGTCAGAGGTTAGGCTGGGAGGCTGAGTCGCCCGGGAACGTGTGCAGCACGCTATGCGAGACGCTCCCAGGCGGCGCACGACTCCGTCGCACGACCGCACGACCTGACGCAGGACCTGACGCGCAGAGGCTGGCCATCACGTGTTCGAGACGCTTTCCGACCGCCTGACATCGGTCTTTTCCTCCCTTCGTGCCAAGGGACGGCTCTCCGACGCCGACATCGACGCGACCTGCCGCGAGATCCGCATCGCGTTGCTGGAGGCCGACGTCGCCTTGCCCGTGGTACGGGCCTTCGTCGCCCACGTCAAGGAGCGGGCGCGGGGATCCGAGGTCTCCCAGGCGCTCAATCCGGCCCAGCAGGTCGTGAAGATCGTCAACGACGAGCTGGTCGAGATCCTGGGCGGCGAGACGCGGCGGCTGCGCCTGGCCAAGACCCCGCCGACGATCATCATGCTGGCGGGCCTGCAAGGCGCGGGCAAGACCACGCTGGCCGGCAAGCTGGCCCGCTGGCTGCGCGAGCAGGGCCACGCGCCCATGCTGGTGGCCGCCGACCTGCAGCGGCCCAACGCCGTCCAGCAGCTCGCCGTCGTGGGCGAGCGCGCCGAGGTGGCGGTCTTCGCCCCCGAGCCGGGCAACGGCGTGGGCGATCCGGTCGACGTGGCCCGCCGGTCCATCGACCACGCCAAGCGGCAGCAGCACGACGTCGTCATCATCGACACCGCGGGCCGCCTGGGCATCGACCAGGAGCTGATGCGGCAGGCGGCCGACATCCGCGACGCCGTCCAGCCCGACGAGATCCTGTTCGTGGTCGACGCCATGATCGGCCAGGACGCCGTCACGACGGCGCAGGCGTTCATGGAGGGCGTCGGCTTCGACGGCGTCGTGCTCACCAAGCTCGACGGCGACGCCAGGGGCGGCGCGGCCCTTTCGGTGCGGCACATCACCGGCAAGCCGATCATGTTCGCCTCCACCGGGGAGAAGCTGGGCGACTTCGACGCCTTCCACCCCGACCGGATGGCCTCGCGGATCCTCGACATGGGCGACGTGCTCACCCTGATCGAGCAGGCCCAGAAGACGTTCGACGAAGAGCAGGCCAAGAAGATGGCCGGCAAGCTCACCTCGGGCGACGGCTTCACCCTCGACGACTTCCTCGAGCAGATGGCGATGGTCCAGAAGATGGGCCCGATCAAGAATCTGCTCGGCATGATGCCCGGCATGGGGCAGATGCGCGACCAGCTCAACCAGATCGACGACCGTGATCTGGACCGCATCGCCGCCATCATCCGCTCCATGACCCCCGGCGAGCGCGCCGAACCCAAGATCATCAACGGCTCCCGGCGGGCGCGCATCGCCCGCGGGTCCGGTGTGAGCGTCACCGAGGTGAGCAGCCTCGTGACCCGCTTCTTCGACGCCCAGAAAATGATGAAGCGGATGGCGGGCGGCCTGGGCATTCCGGGCATGCCCGGCGGCGGAGGCGGGCGCAAGTCCGCCAAGGCCGCCAAAAAGGGCAAGAAGGGGCGCAGGGTCAGCGGCGACCCGCGCAAGGCGGCGCTGGGCAGGAAGCCCGGTGGGGACGACATCCCGGCACAGCAGTTGCCGCCGGGCCTGGGCGGCAAGCTGCCCCCCGGCCTGGAGCTGCCGCCCGGTTTCGACCCCTCCAAGCTCAAGCTGCCCGGCCAGAACTGAACCAAATGACGGTGCTGAATCGGTGCCGTCGACGGCCGATTCGGGCCAATCAGGTCACGATCGTCGTGTGATTGCGCCGCATGCCGTTCGATCTGGCACAATGGCATGTTGGAACAACACGGCCACGCGGGTGCCCTCTCATCCTCGCCGGCCGTCTGTCCCTCGGACGGACTTCCCGTCGTGCCCCACTCGATGAGACGCCGTTCACCCACGCTCGAATGTCCAGGAGAGACCACACCCGTGGCAGTCAAGATCAAGCTCAAGCGGCTCGGGATGATCCGCAACGCGCAGTACCGCATCGTCGTCGCCGACAGCCGCACCAAGCGGGACGGCCGGGCGATCGAGGAGATCGGTCTGTACCACCCGAAGGAGAACCCTTCGCGTATCGAGGTCAAGTCCGAGCGCGCTCAGTACTGGCTGGGCGTCGGCGCGCAGCCGACCGAGCCCGTGCTCAAGCTGCTCAAGCTCACCGGCGACTGGCAGAAGTTCAAGGGTGAGCCCGCCCCGCCGCCGCTGAAGGTGGCCGAGCCCAAGCCGGACCGCCACGCCATCTACGAGGCCGCGGCCAAGGAGGCGCTGTCCGGCGACACCGGCGGTGCCGCCACCACGCAGCGCAAGTCCAGGAAGTCGCAGAAGGCCGAGGAGCCCGCTGCCGAAGCCGCCCCCGCCGCTGCGGCCGAGGAGTCCTCGGAAGGCGGGGCCTGAGGTGCTTGAAGAGGCCCTTGAACACCTTGTCAAGGGCATCGTCGAGCATCCTGACGAGGTCCGTGTCCGCGGCCGGCGCATTCGCACCGGGCGCGTGCTGGAGGTCCGGGTTCACCCAGACGACCTCGGCAAGGTCATCGGCCGTGGCGGGCGCACCGCCAAGGCGCTGCGCACCGTCGTGAACGCGCTGGCCGACGGCAAGTTCGTTCGCGTCGACCTGCTCGACCTGAGCGAAGCCCGCTGACCTCGCGAGCCTTTCCGGCCGGCCCACGTTCCATCGTGTCGTGGGCCGGCCGTGTTCCGGCTTCGCCGGGGCGCCTTTCACATTCCTCGGGTACCGAGGCACCGTGCAGGTGGGGTGCCGCTTCCGTTCTTCGCCGGGCGCGCGGACATGCGCTCATGGAGGTCAGTTCTCGTGCAGCTCGTCGTGGGACGCATCGGCCGGCCGCACGGCGTGCGGGGCGAGGTCAGCGTGGACGTGCGGACCGACGACCCGGCGCTGCGGTTCGTCCCGGGCGCGTCCCTCGCCACCGATCCGGCGTCCGCGGGACCGTTGGTCATCGAGCAGGTCCGCCCGCACTCGGGGTTCTTGCTGGTGCGGTTCGCCGGCGTGCACGACCGCGACGCCGCGGGGGAGCTACGGGGCGTACTGCTGCTCGTGGAGTCCGACGACTCCCCGCCGCTCGACGACCCTGACGAGTTCTACGACCACCAGCTCATCGGCCTGTCGGTGGCCGCGCCGGGCGCCGAGCCCGTCGGCCGGGTCGCCGACGTGCTGCACCATGGCCAGGACCTGCTGGTCGTGCGCCGTACCGACGGGCGCGAGGTCTACGTGCCGTTCGTACGCGCCCTGGTGCCGGAGATCGACCTGGAGGCCGGGCTGCTGGTCGTGGACGCGCCTCCCGGCCTGCTCGACCCGGACGAGTCCGTCTGAGACCCCATGCGCATCGACATCATCTCCATCTTCCCCGAGTACTTCGCGCCGCTCGACGTCTCGCTGATCGGCAAGGCCCGCGAACGCGGCATTCTGGACATCACCCTCCACCAGCTCCGCGACTGGACCCACGACGTGCACCGCACCGTGGACGACAGCCCCTACGGCGGCGGTCCCGGAATGGTGATGAAACCCGAACCCTGGGGTGAGGCCCTGGACGCCGTCGCGGCGCGTTCCCCTTCGGCCCCGCCGCGCCTGGTGGTCCCCACGCCGAGCGGGCGGCCGTTCACCCAGGAACTCGCTTTGGAACTCTCCGCCGAGCCGTGGCTGGTTTTCGCCTGCGGGCGCTACGAGGGCATCGACGCCCGCGTGATCGACGAGTACGCCACCAGGACCCGGGTGGACGAGGTCGGCATCGGCGACTACGTCCTGGCCGGGGGAGAGGTGGCCGTGCTGGTGATGGTGGAGGCGATCGGGCGGCTGCTGCCCGGGGTGCTCGGCAACGAGCTGTCGGCCGCCGACGACTCCTTCGCGCCGGGCGCGATGCGCAACCTGCTGGAAGGGCCGGTCTACACCAAGCCCCCGGAGTGGCGGGGGCGGCGGGTGCCGGAGATCCTGCTGTCCGGTCACCACGGGAAGGTCGCCAGGTGGCGGCGGGACGAGGCACTGCGCCGTACCGTCCGCAACCGGCCGGACCTGGTGACGCGGCTGGACCCGGACACGCTCGACAAGCGCGACCGGGAGGTCCTTTCCGAGTTCGGCGAGGAGCCGCGGCCCTGACGGGCGCCTTCTTCGCATAGGCCGATTTCGATGTGGCGCGAAGATGTGGCAGACTGAATCGCTGTCGCCGACTGTCCATCGGTCGGTGAGTCGTGGCCGGGCTCGCCAAGCCGGCCTCATCGACACCGCACGTCAAACCAGTCAGCTCGCGTGTCCGCCGCGACGCCGCGCCTCACCGCGCGGCCGGACGGACCTCCGCGGGCTCGCGTCTATGTAGGGACCGTAGCCATGCACACGCAGATCCAGGAGCTTGAGAAAGCCTCGATGCGCACCGACGTCCCGGACTTCCGCCCGGGCGACACGCTGGAGGTGCACGTCCGCGTCGTCGAGGGCAACCGGTCCCGCATCCAGGTCTTCAAGGGCTTCGTGCTGCGCCGCCAGGGCGGTGGCGCGCGGGAGACCTTCACCGTCCGCAAGGTCAGCTACAGCGTCGGCGTGGAGCGCACCTTCCCGGTGCACAGCCCGGTCATCGAGAAGATCCAGCTCGTGACCCGCGGCGACGTCCGCCGCGCCAAGCTCTACTACATGCGCGACCTGCGCGGTAAGGCGGCCCGCATCCGCGAGAAGCGTGAGGCGGCCCCCTCCGGCAAGTGACCGCCGCGCAGTGACCCCGCGCCGCCGGTCGTCCGATTGGCCCGTGCCCCGGTGGGCGCGGGCCATTCGGTTTCGCAAAGCCGGAGACATTCCCAGGTCCCGGGACGTAAAGGGGTAAACGTGTCCGTGAACGGCTGTGACGCCCGTGCGGAAGGCGACGCGCGGGTTTTCCGAGGCGGTCTGCCCACCCTCTGGCACCGCGCATCATCTAGGCTCGTCACCAATGGCTAACGAGGACCCGGGGTCTGGCGCGGCCGCGCACACCCCCGCCGAGGACGAGGTGCACGTGGTCGCGGAAGACACCGATAAGGCCGCAAAACGCGGCAAGGAGAAAAAGGGTTCGTTCTGGCGCGAGCTGCCCGTCCTGGTAGTTGTGGCGCTCGTCTTGGCATTCATCATCAAGACGTTCGTTATTCAGGCGTTCTACATCCCGTCGGAGTCGATGGAGAACACCCTGCTCACCAATGACCGGGTCCTCGTCAACAAGCTCGTCTACCACACCCGCGACATCGAGCGCGGCGACGTCGTGGTGTTCTCGGGGGTCGACTCCTGGGACGGCGAGGTGCAGTTCGAGGAGCCGTCCAACCCGGTCTCGGCCTTCTTCCGCTGGATCGGTACCGCCTTCGGCATGGTGCCCGGCGAGAAGGACTACATCAAGCGCGTCATCGGCGTCCCCGGTGACAAGGTGAAGTGCTGCGACTCCAAGGGCCGGATCACGGTCAACGGCACGCCCATCGAAGAGGACGGTTACCTCTATCCGGGCGATGTGCCCTCGCAGAAGTACTTCGAGGTCACCGTCGAGCCCGGCAGGCTGTGGGTGATGGGCGACCACCGTTCGGTGTCCCTCGACTCGCGTTCGCACATGGGCGACCCCGGCGGCGGCACGATCCCCGCCGACCACGTCGTCGGCCGCGCCTTCGTCATCGTCTGGCCGTTCTCCCGCGCCGCGACCCTGCCCATCCCGGAGACCTTCGCCCAGCCCGCGCTGCACGCCGCCGCCGCGGTCGGCGGCGCCACCCCGCTGGTGCTCGGCTTCGCCGGAGCGGTGCCCCTGATCCTGGTACGCCGCCGCCTGTTGCGAAGGCGCGCCGGCAGCCGATGACCGTGACCAAGGACGAGAAGAAGCAGCCGAAGGGCGAGCGGGCCGGCAAGAAGCGCGGGACCCTGCGCGAGACGGTCGGCCTGATCGCCATCGGCGTGGTCATCGCGCTGCTGCTGCAGGCGTTCGTGATCGGGCAGTTCTGGATCCCCTCCGAGTCGATGCAGAACACCCTCCAGATCGGCGACCGGGTCATCGTCAACAAACTGCACGGTTCGGCCGACCGCGGCGACATCATCGTGTTCCGCGGCTGGGACGGCAGCGACACGATCAAGCGGGTGATCGCGGTGGGCGGCGACACCGTCGAGTGCTGCGACGCCAAGCGCCGCATCTCGGTCAACGGGGTGCCGCTGGACGAGACCTACATCCACCCCGACGACTACCCCTCCAAGCGGAAGTTCAAGACCAAGCTGGCGGCGGGCAAGCTGTGGGTGATGGGCGACCACCGTACGGCGTCGTCGGACTCGCGCGAGGAGTACAACGGCCCGGTCGACGAGGACGACGTGATCGGCCGCGCCTTCGCGATCGTCTGGCCGTTCTCCCGGGCGACCATTCTGTCGCGGCCCGAGACTTTCGCACGGGTCCGATAGCTTTCGGTGATCCAGTGCGCGTAACCTCGATGCTGTCATGACTGTTGTGTCGCGCATCTCCGCGCCGGCGTACCGCCCGAGGCCGAGCGTCGTACGGCGGGATTCGGGCCTCTACGCCTACGAAAGGGCGCTGGCGCGGCGGGGCTTCACCCCCATCGCCGGGGTGGACGAGGCGGGCCGTGGGGCCTGCGCCGGGCCGCTGGTGGTGGCCTCCGTGGTCCTCGGAAGACAGATCGACGGGCTGTGCGACTCCAAACTGGTGACGCCGGCCGTACGCGAGTCCCTCTACGACCGCATCCTCGCCACCGCCAAGGGCGTCGCCACGGTGATCATCTCGCCGGAGGAGATCGACACGCGCGGCCTGCACAAGTGCAACATCGCCGGCATGCGCCGCGCGGTCGCCCGGCTCGCCTGCGACCCGGGCTACATCCTCACCGACGGCTTCCCGGTGCCCGGACTGCCCGCCCCCGCCCTGGCCATCTGGAAGGGCGACCAGGTCGCGGCCTGCGTCGCGGCCGCCTCCATCGTGGCCAAGGTGACGAGGGACCGCATCATGACGGCACTGGACGAGCAACATCCCGAATACGGTTTTGCCGTACACAAGGGGTATGTCACCCCGGGTCACCGACTTGCCCTCGCCAACCACGGCCCTTGTCCGCAACATCGTTTCTCCTTCGTCACGGTGGCGCGTTCCGGGCTGGGTAGCGAGATGGGTGAGAATGAAGTGGGGGCCGGTGTCGTCTGAAGGGGCGGCCCGGGAGGCACGTGACAGGAGGACGGGATGAGCGCAGAAGATCTCGAAAAGTATGAGACCGAGATGGAGCTGCAGCTCTACCGTGAGTACCGCGACGTCGTGGGGCTGTTCACCTACGTCGTGGAGACCGAGCGACGGTTCTATCTCACCAACTCCGTGGACCTGGATGTGCGCACGGCCGAGAACGGCGACGTCTTCTTCGACGTGAAGATGCAGGACGCCTGGGTCTGGGACATGTACCGCCCGGCGAGGTTCGTGAAGAACGTCCGTGTCGTCACCTTCAAGGACGTCAACGTCGAAGAACTCGCCAAGCCCGACCTCGAAATGCCCAAGGAGGGCTTCTCCTCCTAACCCCCGATCCCAGAGACCTCCTGGCCGCCTCCCGGCCCAGGCCCTTTCCCCCTGCCCCGAGGACCAAGCCCCAGCAC
>NZ_POUA01000149.1 GCF_003236385.1 Spongiactinospora gelatinilytica | reverse complement strand
CCCAACCCCCCGCTACCACCCCAGCACGCTCCTACCCGGGTTCCTACCGGGCACGCTCCTACCGGGCACGCTCCGAAAGCGCCAACCCCCGCACCAACTCGATCAGCTCCGCCGGATCGAACGGCTTGGTGAGATAGGCGTCCACCCCGATCCCCCTGCTCCGCCGCCGATCGTCGTCCTGCGCCCGAGCAGTGATCATCACCACCTTGATCCCACTCGTCCCCTCATCCCCCCGCAACCGCGCCGCCGTCGCCCACCCGTCCAGCCGCGGCATCATCACATCCAAAGTCACCACATCGGGCCGCACATCGAGCACCCGATCCAGGCAATCCTGCCCATCACTCGCCGTCTCGACCTCGAACCCCTCCAGCGTCAGATTGACCGCTATGAGCTGCCGGATGACCTCATCATCATCCACCACCAGTACCCGCCCAAGATGCTCGCCCACGGCGGCGACACTAGCCCCTCCCCAGGCCACCCTGTGCGTTTTTCAAGGGACTTCTGACCCCGGAGATATCATGGTGCCGAGCGCCGCCCAGGTACTGGTAGCCTGGTTCCGCAACGCGCCCCCTTAGCTCAGGGGATAGAGCACCGGCCTCCGGAGCCGGGTGCGTAGGTTCGAATCCTACAGGGGGCACACGATCTGACCGGCGGTCTTGGCCGCTGACCAGGACGGACAGCACAGGTACGGGCGGGCCTCCAGTCCCACGGAGTCCCGCCCGTTCTCGTTGTGAATCACTGGTTCTGGACCAGTTGTGGACCGGCCTCACGACCCTCGGCCGCACCGACGAAGCCCGCCTCCGCGCCCGCCACCTCAAAACCCGCCTCGACACCCTTGGCCTGGAATGTTCGCCGGAAACACGCGACCTGCTCAGCCGAATGAGCACTGCCCCCAGCCCAAGCCCTGACTACCAGTTCTATTGACATCAACCGCTGGGGCGTACGCGGCAACCACCATCAGGACCGGATCACCAGGCATTTTGCCTACAACAGAGCACGCCGGGCCCAGCACCACCGCCGTATCAGAGTCGCCATCGCCACCATCCGTTCGACGCGGACCTCCCGCCTGCCCGCCGGCATTCCAACCCCGCTCACTCATCGGAACGCTGAGGAGGCATGGCTCACTCGTGCATGCAGCAGGCACATTTCCCCAGCGCTCGCCTAACCGGCTCACGAGCCCCACGCCTCGCCCGTGCCACGACACGGCTGCGCACATGAATCCTGCTGAAACGGCGACTGGAGCAACTGTGCTGCTGGGCTAAACGGACCCATCCATCCACGCATAGGCCTATCGCACGTATGTTTGCCTTGACCTTTGCCCTACCTGCGCGTACAAGCTCCATATAGGGGTTGGTCACCTAGCGGGGAGGAATCCATGGCGACAGGTACGGCGGGAGGCCTCCTGGATGACCCTCACGCTCAGTCGGTCTTCAAGCATGAGATCCTTCGACAATACCTGCCGCCATTCATTGCCATGCCTGGGAGCACGGCAGTAGGCAAGCAGGTCGTAGTGCTTGATGGATTCGCTGGACGTGGTCGTTATCCAGACGGTAGCCCCGGGTCGGCGGAACTGATCTTGAGAGCCATGCGCAGCTTCCAGAACTCTCGAAATGTTTTCGGGTTTTTCGTGGAGAAAGATCAAGCACTTTACGCGAACCTCAGCGGCGTAGTGGAGGAATACTCCAGCCAAGGGCTAAGTGCCCGAGCCTTCGCAGGATCGGTAGAGGATCATCTGGACATAGTGATCCGGCAGGCAGCCCCTTCCCCTTTGCTTCTATTTCTTGATCCCTGCGGTGCTGGACTGCCCTTCGATCGGCTGGTGCAAGTCCTCGTAGGACCTCGCCGAGCAGCGAGGCCGCAGACCGAGGTGCTTCTCAACTTCAGTGCTGACCTTACGCGCCGTGCTGCCGGGGTTGTGGCGGGCGAAGGCTGCGCGCCGCGGACTGCCCGATCGCGCAGGAGATGTCGTCCTCTGGTAGCCGTTCGGCGCGGACCTGCTACATGATCGGGCCTATTGCAGCGCCTCGTGATCGGGATGTGTACAAGGCCTCACGGCTTTGTCGGTGGACAGTGCGCCGGGCAGGCGGCACAGCCATCGGGCTGCGGGATGAATCCATCCGCGCTAGATCCGTGGCTCCGGTGGGGGAGCGCGGGCGGTCGCCACGGTGCAGTCAACAACCGCCGTCGCGAGCTACCCAGCAGGCCTCGCGGCTTTGTTGATAGCTTGGCTCAAACGCGCCCGTCATGTCGGCCATCGCTCTTACCGCTGGCTCAATGCGCCTAGCGACCCTGCGTGACCGTGGCCTGCCCACCGCACGCCTGAGCGGATGGCCGTTCATGACTGCGCCGCCATCTCGGGGATCACCTTGGAGCTACCCGATCTACAAGCGACGACGACCGCGTGCCGCCTGGGGAGAGAAGGGCGTCGGCTTGACAGATGCCAGGATCGTTCACTGCCTCACCCGCACCGCATCCGATAGTGGCCCAAAGTGACGGGCCGGTGACCGTAACGTGATCGGCGTGGTCATTGACGGCCATTGAGGCCCTGTGCACTATGGAGCTTGCATAGAAGACGATCTATGCAGGCGTGCTTCTATACCGCTACATATCAACGCGGCGAGCGCTGATCGTGACGGTACCCGCACCATAGTCGCGCGTCTAGCATCGCACTTCGCCCGGACCATCCGCCGGGCGCCCGATCGCAATTGCACGTGGACGGGAGCATGCATGCCGACCTCGAATGACGCCGGCTCGGACGACCCGCCGCAGCCTGAGCAGGGGCCTCCATCGCGACGGTCTCTGCTCGGTAGCGCGCTTTGGTCGGGCGCGGGGCTGGCGACCGCCGGAACGTTACCGCTGTCGCAGCCCATGCTGTTACCCCGGTCGGCGCACGCCGCCGCGTCCTTCACTCCGCCGCCCGAGAGCGGGGGTGTGGACGATGGCTCGCTGCCGGACTTCACCCGCGGCTCGGCGGCACTCACGCCCGACAAGACCGTCACCAGCGCATGCCAGTTCTGCAACAGCGCCTGCGGGCTCACCGTGCAACTGAAGGCCGGGCGGGTCATCGGCATCTCCGGCCGCACCGATGATCCGGTCCAAGATGGCAACCTGTGCGTCAAGGGGCCGATGATGACCGAGCTGCTGTACAACCCGCTGCGGCTGACCACCCCGCTGCGCCGGGTCGGAGGGGCCAAAGGCGACCCCGCCTCCAGGTTCGAGTCCGTGTCCTGGGACCAGGCGCTGGATTTGATCGCGGACCGGTTCCTGCGCCTGCGCGACCAAGGCGAGGCCCGCGCCATCGCCAACCGCACCACCGGCCGCCAGCCTCGGGGCACCGGGTCCCTGGTACACCGGCTGTTCACGCTGCTGGGCAGCCCCAACGACTCCGACGTGGGCCCAGTCTGCAACGACGGCGGCGGCAACGCCCTGGCCGCCACCTTCGGGCTGGGATATTTCACCAACGGCTACGGCATCGACGGCGCCACCGGTAAGGAGGATCTTGGTGCGGCCCGCTACCTGCTGTTGCTGGGCACCAACCAGGCCGAGACCCATCCGGTGACCTACGCCCACCTGCTGCGTGCGCGCCGCCGTACCGGCGCCCGCCTGGTGGTGGTCGACCCGCGGCAGACCCCGACCAGCGCCTTCGCCGACGAATGGGTCGCTCCCAAGCCGCACACCGACTTCGCCCTCGTCCTCGGCATGCTGCACGAGATCATTACCAGGAACCTGTACGACAAGGCGTTCGTGACCCGCTGGGTCCTCGGCTTCCAAGAGCTGCGCGAGCACCTGATCGCCAAGCGGTACACCGCGACGTGGGCCGCCGGGGTCACCGGTGTCCCGGCCGCCACCATCCGTCGCCTCGCGGTCGAGTACGCCACGGCCGAACCGGCCGCGATCTTCTGCAACGCCGGGATCTCCCACCAGCTCGGCGCCTTCGACACCTACCGGGCCATCGCCATGCTGGCCGCGGTGACCGGCAACATCGGCGTCCCCGGCGGGGGCTGCAATTTCATGCACAACACCTGGCCCGGCGGCCTGGGCCTGCCCCCGCTCACGGTGGACACCCCCACTCCGGGGCCCGCGCTGCCGGTCGGCCCGGACGCCTTCGCTGAGGCCATCCTCACCGGCCGCCCCTACAAACTGCGCGCGGTGGTCACCGAGGGCAACCCGCTGCTGGCATCGGCCAACACAGCCAAGGTCCGCCGAGCGTTCGCCGAGCTCGACTTCTACGTCTACACCGGCCTGTTCATGGAGGAGGCCGCCTATTACGCCGATGTGATCCTGCCGGTGTGCAGCGGCCTGGAGTTCGAGGGCGTCTACATGCGCCGCGACGACCGGGCCATCCGCTGGCAGGACGCCGCCGCGCCCAGGGTCGGTCACTCCCGGCCTGACCCTGAGGTGTGGATCGGCCTGGCGCACGCTCTGGCCCGCCGTGACCGCGTCAAACCGGCCTCGTACTGGCGGGACGCCTTCCCCGAGGCATGGCTGGACTATAAGAATCTGTGGGCCGCTTTTATCGCGCACACCCCCAGCGCCGCGGGCATGACCCGCGAGCGGATGCGCCGCCGCGCCGAACCGCTGCGCTGGCCGTGCCCGAGCACGAGCCACCCCGGGGTGAGCACCCTGTACCTGGACCACCCCTCCTGGTACCAGGCCGCCGCCGCGCTGGACCCGGCCAACGCCGGCAAGCGGTTCCTGACCCCCAGCGGCAAGGTGGAGATCTACACGCCCGCCCTGCACGCCCGCCTCGAACCCAGCGGGCATGGCGCGCTGCCGGTCTTCTTCACCCATCCCGAGGTCACCGGAGCCCACCCCACCATCGCCTACCAGGACACCTTCATCACCAACCCGGTCTACCCCCAGGCGCTCACCCACCCGGTGCGCATCGGTGTTCCGGGTGATGGCGAGGTGCACAAGCGTTTTCCGCTGATGGGCATGACCGGCCGCCCGAGTGTGGCGCACTTCGCCAGTGTCACGCACTGGACGTTCACCGGCATGCGACTGAACGGCGTCCGCCTGGCGCAGATCCACCCCGACACGGCGCGCCGCTACGGCATCGCGGACGGCGACACGATCGTGGTGGAAAGCCCGCGGGGGTCGGTCCGTGCGACCGCGTCGCTGGATCGGGGTATCCGGACGGACACGATCTTCCTGCCCAACACCTTCGGACCCGCGCAGCAGGTGGGGGACGTGTTCGGTGATCCGCGGTATGAGCCCGCCAACGCCCTGGTCGATGACGCGTTCTATGACAACCTGTCCGGCCAGCAGGCGTACAAGTGCTTCGCCTGCCGGATCCGAAAGGCGGACTGAGAGCGCACAGCGGGTATCGGACCCGGTTCAAGGCTGAAGGCACGGCCTCGAACCGAGCCCGATCGTCTGGCTGGAAGCCGGAAGTGGCTCCCAGGCTCTAATTGGACGTGCTGGTAGGGCGATGCAACGGAACCAGCGAGTCACACAGCCGCTTCAACTGCTCGATGTCGTGCGAGACGACAAGCAGCGTACGGTGGCCGCGTAGGCTCTGAAGCGTCTCCTCGACTTCGGCGGCCGATGCCTCGTCAAGGGCGCTGGTCGGTTCGTCCAGCAGAATCACTTCGGGATCGAGCGCCAGCGCGCGGGCCAGCGCGAGTCGCTGGCGTTGCCCGACCGAGAGTTCGGCGGCCGGTGCGTTCAGCCGGTCGCGGACCTCGTCCCATAGTCCGACCTCGGCCAGTGCCTCCTCGGCGCGCTTGCGTAGCTGATTGGCGGGAGCCCTGACGACATGCCGCAGCCCGAACAGCGTGTTACCGATGATGCCGTCGGGGAACATCACGGCGATCTGCGGCACGAGCACCGCCCGCGTGCGGAGTTCGGCGAGTGCTGACGGCCGCTGCCGCAGTACGTCGACTCCGAGAACGCGAATCACACCCTCGGCGTCCAACCCATCGGGCAGCAGGCCGACGAGAGCGCGTAGCATCGTCGACTTGCCCACGCCCGACGGGCCGTACAGGCCGATGACCTCGCCATGCGGTACGGCGAACGACGCCGGGCCGACCAGCGGATGCCGCCCCTTGTTGTCCTTTGTCCTCTTCGGGCTTCTCTTTGAGACGGTGAGATCCCGGATCGCGATGGCATTCACACGCGCTCCTTCTCCAGACGCCGACGGATCGGCATGCTCACGATGAGCAGCAGGGCGATGATGATGATCAGGACGGTGGCTGCGCCCCAGGCGGCGCGGATGGCCGCGGGATCCGCGGCATCCTGCGCCAGGTTGAAGACGTGCGTCGGGAGACTCACCACGGGAGCGTCGACGACGCCCGCCGGCATTCCGCCGGCACCGCTGAAAACGGTCGCGGCGAACAGCAGCGGCGCGGTCTCGCCCGCCGCGCGGGCCAGCCCGAGTAGGAGGCCGGTGACCAGCGCCGGGCGAGTGTAGGGAAGCAACACCGAACGGACCACCTGCGAGCGGCGCAATCCGAGCGCACGCGCCGTCTCCAGCCGTTCCCTGGGCAGTCGGCCGATCTGCGCGGTGACGGCCAGCGCCACGATGGGGGTGGCGACGAGCCCGAGCAGAAACGTCCCGGCCAACCAGCTCTTCCCCCATCCGAGTGCCGATCCGAAGAACCAGAACCCGGCCAGGCCGAGCACGATCGAAGGGATACCGCCGAGTGTCAACGTGGCCGTGCGCATCCAGCCGGCCACCCTGGGGGTCGCGTACTCGCCTATCAACAGCGCGAGCGTGAGCCCGGCGGCCGCCGCCATGACACCCGCGGTTGCGACCAGAAGGAGTGTGCCGATGATCTGATCGCGCACCCCGCCACCACTCGCGCCCGCTGCGGGCGTCGCCCAGAAGCCCGGGTCGAGGGCCGGAGTGCCTCGCTCCAGGACGACCACCGCGATGCCCACGGCCAGCAGGATCGGCAGGGCCAGGGCCGTGCGAAGCGACGCGACGCCCAGTCGATCACGCGCGCCGCGATGCCGCCGCGCGCGGGGCGGGAACCGTGTCCTCCCGCCTCGCCGATCGAGCCGTCTTGACTGTGCCAGCAGGGTCAACCCGGCGATGACGCACATCAGCACGGCGCCCAGCGCGCACAGTGTCGCCCAATGGGTGCCGCTCGTCCCGGCGAGCAGGGGCTCGGGACCCCCGAGTTTGGTGGTGAGGGTCTGTCCCGGCTGCAGTATAGAGCGCAGCAGGCCGTTCACCGTGCTCGCCAGTGGCCCGTCCGCACGCCCGATGACCAGGAAGACCGCCACCGTCTCGCCCAGCGCACGCGCCAGGCCCAGTACCGCCCCTGCCAACATCCCGCCCCGTGCCTGCGGAAACACCGCAGAACCGATCACCTCGACGCGGGATAGCCCCAGCGCCGCCCCGGTCTCGCGAACCGAGTCGGGTACGTCGGCGAGCGCGTCCACCGACACCGACACCACTGTCGGGAGGACCATTACGCTCAGCACCAGAGCGGCGGCCAGCAGGCTGTCTCCGCCGGTCACCCCGAACAGCCGGCTCATCAGGCCGCGCAGCAACACGACGCCCAGGAGCCCGTAGACGATGGACGGGACCGCGGCGAGCATCTCCACCGCCATGCGCAGCGTCCGGCGATGCCGCGCAGGTGTCAGCTCGTGTAAGCCCAGCGCCGCTGCCCACCCGATCGGCACCGCGACCGCAAGCGCAAGAAGGCTGACCACGGCGGTGCCCCAGATCATGGGCAACACGCCGAACAGCGACTGCTGCGGGCTCCAGACGCCGGAGGTGACCAATGCCCACCAGTCGACCGGGCCGGATGTCACACCGCTGATCAGGAACGCGCAAAGCATGGCGCCACTCGCTCCCACGAGCGCCGCACCGCCACCCACCACGATCGGCACCCAGCCCGATCGCCGTGGCCTGACGCCCCGCAATGCGGACAGAGGGCGAAGTCCAGGGCACTGACCCTCTTTGTGTGTCGACGTGATCATCGCTTACCGAGCTGAGCCAGGTTCAGATAGCCATGCTGCGTGACCACCTTCTGCCCCTCGGCCGACAGCACACGGTCGATGAAGGTGCGAGCGTTCCCCTGCGGGCTGCCATTCGTGATCAGGAACAGTGGCCGAGCCAGGGGATACTTGCCGCTCACGATGTTCTGCGGGGTGAGCGGCACATCGTCTACCGCGACGAGGGCCAGTTCCTTGGAACCTTCCACGAAGGCAGCCGAAAGTGGCGCCACCGACCCTTCGGTGGTACGGAGCTTGGTGCGGGTCTCCTCGTTTCCGCCGACGATCGCGTAGCGGCCGTTGGGCTGGACCGGAGGCGGGGTAGCGGCTTCCTCATAGAGGTACTTGTCGAGGACCTCGCGAGTCCCACGCCCCGGCTCTTTGTCGTACACATAAACTGGCAGATCAGGGCCACCGAACTCCTTCCAGCTCGCCGCCTTCCCCTCGAAGATCCGCGCGAGCTGAGTCCGAGTGAGCGAAGTCACCCCACTGTCGTGGACGCTCTTACGCACGACGATGCCGACCGCATCCCGGCCGATCTCGGTGGCCACCAAGTTGATACCCGGGAACCGCTTTCTATCGGCATCTGCGAGAGGCTTCGAGCTCATGGCGATATCGATCTGGCCTGCGCCGAGCTGAGAAATTCCCCCGGCCGACCCGCCCTGCGTGTCGATCGTGACCTCCATTCCCTGGCTACGCAGCACGTCGGCGACATCGGCCGCGACGGGGTTGACTGTCGTGGAGCCGCTGACCCGAAGAACGTTTCTGCGCTTGCCGTCTTTCCCGGTACAGGCCGCGCTTGCGAGGCACAGCAGGAGGGCGGCGCCGAGCGCGGCGAGCCTGGTCAGGCCTCTTCCGGCCTGCCACAGATGCGGTTGGTTCATTGATTTACCTTCCGTGATACGAGCGGCCGACATCATCAGGGGAACCCTTCTCCGCCGGCCCCGTAATCGGCCGAAAGAAGGACCCGCTGCACTGCGATCAAGGAATGGCAGTGAATGCTGCCGACCTGAACCTGCGCGTACGTGTTGGAGTGTCCGCGCGAAATCGAAGGGATCGGGTAGGACAGCGAGCTTCAGTGGGAAGCTGTGCTCAGCCGTCAGGTAGTGGGCTTTGGTGACACTACAGCGAGGGGGTCGCGAATGGCGGCGGGAGAGTGGATCTTCTGCTGCTTCGCCTACAGCTCGTCATGGACGGGAGTACTCGCCTGCGCGATGGCATCGCCCGCTCCAGGATCGAACTCTTCCCGGCCGTCGAAGATCAGCAGGATGCCCGTGGATGCCTACCAAGCCGCCATTACGCATTCTCGCGGAGGGCCTCGAGTCGCCAGAACGCCAGGATGGGTTTGGACACACAGCTCGGATTTCGGAACGGCGCGCCCGCCGGTGACATCGCGTCGAGCCGTTGCCACATAGTGCCACCACGCACAGACTCAGCCGATCCAATGCCTGGAGCAAGTGTCCCATCAGTCGCTCCCGGATCCGCTGATCGCCTGAGATGATGGTCCGACCTACGGCAAGAGCGGACATGGTGGTCAGAAGCCATGGACCCGTCCCAGCGTTGCCCGTGTGGACCTCGCCGTCGGGCGTCCACATCGCACGTCCAGACGGTTCCATTTCGATGGTGCTCGCCGCCCCGCCCGAGGCCGCCTCGACGTGCCCGAGCGGCTCGACAGTTCTGGTGATGAAGCGGTTTGTGCAGCTCTTCGAGCCGTGCACCTCTATGGCGGCGCCGGCCTCCCCGATTGGCGTGATCTCTAACTCATTCAGCGAAACCCTCGGGTCGGCGGTGATGGTCACTATGTTCCTACTTCCTGCATGCCTGGCCAAAGACCTACGTCCTGTTTGCCTGGCCTGCAGAGTCGTTCAGCGGCTAGGGGGTCATGGCTCAGGTGTCGACATATGTCCATGTACGCGATATTTCCGATTTGGGGATCATTGCGACACAGGCGACACCAAGGCAACAGACGTCGTCGCGCCGAATGAGGCCTTTTCGCCACACGCATGAAGCGCTACCAACAGTTAGCGCAGCATCGAACGCTGCTGTCAACCATCAAATCCACCGAAGGTCTGACACAAGCCGCGAATCCCTGGCTCATCCACTCGCTAGTACGGTCCACTCTGGTCAAACGTGAAGGCTTTTGCATGACCGCGAGCGATTCGAGACCATGAAGCCGGCCGGCCTCCGTGTTCAGGGTTGGCTATACTCACCCCAAATCGGGAAAAAATGTGATAAATCAGGAGTAATGGTGGGTTTTATGTTGTGACGGGCTATGATCACCGCAGACCCGCCAACCTGCCTTCAACAGGGAGGAAGGCTGCCACTCCGTCTACAAGCTGAGTCGCTAGGGCACCACCACGAAGCGAGCCGCAGTTCGATGTCCCTCGCCTCGCGACCGCGATAACGCGTGCGCAACTCCCAACTCGGCCATAGCCTGCCGGTGCCTACGCACCACGACCGATCTTCGGTATGGGCATCATTCTCTGGTAAGTGAATAGGAGAAAGGGGTGCGAGTCACCTTTAGGTGGAAGGAGTGCTGTGACGGATCGGCATAAGCTGTGTCATGCGGTTTCGCGAGTCAGTCGGTCGGCCTCGACGAATCGTTGCCCGTTGTTGCGTGCAATGAAGAGTACGATATTTGGCGAGGTGCGCCAGCCCCATTCCAGCCGACGGCGAACGAATCCACGCTTCGGCCGTGGTGGCGACATCCGAGGGGCGTCCCTATCTCCTGGCACGGCCCGGCGTGGACACTTTCACCGGCGGGCTCGCCCGTACGGCCGCCTACCGCAACATGAAGCCGTACGTAGGCAAGCGGCGGTCATCGTCGGGGCGGGCAAAACTGGTGAAGATCGGCTACGAAGTCGCCGAGGTCGCCACCATCATGCCGGCCTCTCGGCGTCGGCCACTGTTCGTGAGCAGTGTCGCTGGTGGGCGCGGCATCCACCACTGGTCCGTCGCCACGGGACTCGATCCCGCTCATCCGAGCATGTCGTTGGCGCCCTTGCCGCCTACACACACGGCATCCATATCTGGACGGCGATCCTATTTGACGAGGTCCTGACAGGTCAGCCAAGCAAATTTTAATTTGATGCATATCAAACCAGTGGTAAAGGTTCCAGAAGAAGCCATCCGTGAACATTACGATGTACCTACCGAACCGACCATTGCCGTGCTGATGAGCGGCCGAACTGTGCGGCCGGGGGAGCCCGGGGGACGATGAGCGGGAGGGGCCGGTCAGTGAGACCGACGAGCGCCGAGCGGTCCGAGGCGGCGGGCGAGATTCGCCGCGGGTGGCGCATGGTCGGCGTATTGGCGGTGACACAGACCATCGGATACGGCGTGCTCTACTACGCGTTCTCGGTGTTCCTGGACCCGATGCGCCGGGATCTGGGCGCCGATGGCACGCAGGTCGCCGCCGCGTTCACACTCGCCGTCCTCGTCACCGCCGGATGCGCGCCGCTGGTCGGCCGTTGGCTGGACGCCCGCGGTGGGTGCGGGTTGATGACGGCCGGGTCGGTGCTCGGCGCCGCGGCGGTGCTGGCATGGTCCCGAGTGGAGAGTCTGCCGCAGCTCTACGCGGTGTTCGTGGCGATCGGTGTGGCGTCGGCGATGGCGCTGTACGAACCGGCGTTCGCCGTGGTGGTCGCCTGGTTCGACGGCCAACGCCAGGCGAACGCGCTACTGGTCGTCACCATAATCGCCGGCTTCGCCTCCTCTGTCTTCCTGCCGCTGGCCGGTCTGCTCACCCAGGCGTACGGCTGGCGCGAGGCCCTCGTTGTGCTCGCCTTGGGCTACGGGGTGATCGCGATCCCGGCGCACGCCGTCGTGGTCCGCAGGCGGGGCCATGGCCGCGGTACCCGGGCGCACACCGCCGAACGGGCCGCGCTAGTGCACGCCGCCGTCCGGGAACGACCGTTCCGCCTGCTGGCCGCGGCCTTCACCGCGCAGGGCTCGGCCGTTGCGACCATCGGCGTCCTACTGATCACCTACCTCGTTCACCTGGGCCATCGTCCGGTCTTCGCCGCGACCGTCGCCGGGCTGCTCGGCGTGCTGTCCGTGACAGGCCGGCTGGTCACCACCGGCCTGCAACGCCGCCTGCCGGCGGCACTTATCGCTGTGGCGATCTTCGCACTTCAGGGCCTCGCCGTACTGCTGTTGCCGTTTGTCGGACGGCACCCAGCCGGAGCGATCGGCTGTGTGCTGGGGTTCGGCTTGGGCTTCGGCGTGGGCACGATCATCCGGCCGCACCTGCTGGCGGCCCGTTATGGCACCACCGCCTACGGCAGCCTGTCCGGCCGTATTGCGATGTTCACCACCGCTGCCAGGGCGGGGGCCCCGCTGGGCGCAATGGCACTGGCCCAGGTCACAGATTACGGCTGGGTGATGGTGGCGGTGGCCGCCGCCTGCGCGGTGGCGGCGATCGCGCTGCTCTCCTACCATCGAGCTATGATTCGACGGGAGCGAAAGCAGTCCGCCCGTGTTCAGGAGGACCCGCTGTGACCACCACCTCCGTCCAGTGCTGCGCCCCGATCGCCGTCGAGCCGATCGATGAGGTCGCCGCTGCCGAGCTCGCCGTGCTACTCAAGGCCGTCGCGGACCCTGTCCGTCTGCGACTGCTGTCGATGATCGGCTCCCATTCCGCCGGTGAGGTGTGCGTATGCGATCTCACCAGCGCGTTCAACCTCACTGCTCCCACCATCTCCCACCACCTGAAAGTCCTGCGGACCGCAGGTCTGATCGAGTGCGAGCGGCGAGGCACCTGGGTTTACTATTGGATCGTCCCGCAGGCCGTGGCGCGGCTTGGGACTCTGTTCACCCCTCTTGCGCAACCTGCCACTGTATGACCGGCGCGGTGGACGTCCTGGTCATCGGAGCGGGACAAGCGGGGCTCGCCGCTGGCTTCTACCTGCGGCGGGCCAAGGCCAACTTCGCGATCTTGGATGCCCAGCCGCATCCCGGCGGCGCGTGGCGGCACACCTGGCCGTCCCTGCGCCTGTTCTCGCCGGCCTCTTACAGCTCCCTTCCTGGGCGGCTGATGCCCCCGCCTCCCGGCGGCGGCTACCCGAGTGCGGCCGACACCGTTGACTATCTGGCCGACTACGAACGCCGCTACGCGTTGCCGGTGCACCGCCCAGTCCTCGTCTCGGCCGTACGGCGTGGCGACGTCGGGCTGGTCGCCGAGACCGACCGTGGGATATGGCGGGCGAAGGTGGTGATCAGTGCCACCGGTACCTGGTGGCGTCCGTACATTCCTCATTATCCGGGCATCGGGAAATTCGCCGGCCGTCAGCTGCACACCGCCGACTACCGCGGTCCGGAGAGCCTGGCCGGACGGAAAGTGGTCATCGTCGGCGGCGGCAATTCAGCGGCACAGATCCTCGCCGAGGTATCCACCGTCGCGATGACCACTTGGGTCACGCGGCGGCCACCTCGGCTGATCAGAGACGAGGTGGACGGCAAGGCTCTGTTCGAACTGGCCACTCGCCACTACCAGGCCACCCGCGAGGGTCATGACGTCCCGGCGATCGCCGACCTGGGCGACATCGTGGCCGTTCCGCCCGTACGGCAGGCGCGTGATCGTGGTGCCCTGAAATCCGAACCAATGTTCAGTCACATCATTCCGGTCGGCGTCGCCTGGTCCGATGGCTCCGAATCGGCGTGCGACGTCATCTGCTGGTGCACCGGATTCCGATCTGCCTTGAGCCATCTCGCTCCACTGCGGCTGCGCGGCTCTGACGGCCGGATCGCCGTCGACGGCACCAGGGCATCAGGAGAGCCGCGACTTCATCTCCTCGGCTATGGAGACTGGACCGGCCCCGCCTCGGCGACCCTCATCGGCGTAGGGCGCACCGCTCGCGAGGCGGTGGCGGAGACCACACGGCAGCTCGGCTGACCGTCTTCCGCAGGGTTGAGCCTGCTCCCCTTTGACGGACACCAACGATGTGGTGGTCAGGCCGCGTGGGCGGCCTCGAAGTCGGCAGGGCTACGGTAACCCAGACTGCTGTGCAGCCGGTGCAGGTTGTACCAGCCCTCGATGAACTCGAAGACCGCACTACGGGCCGCGGCCCGGGTCGGCCAGAACCGGCCGTCCAAAAGCTCGCCCTTGATCGTGGCGAAGAACGACTCGGCCACCGCGTTGTCCCAGCACTGCCCCCGCCGCCCGACCGACAACCGCACCCCCAGCCGATCGGCCAAAGCGGCGAACGCGGCACTGGTGTACTGGCACCACGGTCGGAGTGAAAGATCACCGGCCCGGCCGGACGACGGCGAACGTAGGCCTGCCGCAACGCATCGGCCACCAGATCGGTACGCAGATGATCGGCCGCCGCCCAGCCCACCACCCGCCGCGAGGCGATGTCGATCACCGTGGCCGGATACAACCACCCCTGCCCGGTGGCGATGTAGGTGACATCCCCGCACCAGCGGGCATCGACCGCCGAGGCATCCGGAGCGAAGTCCCGGCCGATCAGATCCGCCCGGACATGCGCGTGCGGGTCCGCGACAGTCGTCCGCCGCCCGCGCCGCCGATGCCGCCCGGCCAAGCCCAGCACGCGCATCAGCCGGGCCACCCGCCGACGGCCGCACCGCCGGCCATCGTGACGCAGAGCGGCATGGACCCGCAGCGCGCCGTAAGTGCCCCGTGAGCGGGCGTGCACCTCGGCGATCCGCCCGGCCAGCTCCACGTCGCGGACCGCACGCGGCCCAGGGACGGCCACGCGACGGGCGTAGAAGGCGGCACGGGAGACTCCCAGCAGCTCACACGCCCGCTTGACGCTGTGACCGCCCTGCTTCTCCGCCTCGATGAACGGATCCACGCTCACCGGGTCGGGTTCACGAAGAAAGCCGTCGCCCGCTTGAGGACCTCGACGTCCTCGCGCAGCCGCCGGTGCTCCCGCCGCAACGCCGCCGGTTCCTCCCGCTCACCGCTGGTCAGCCCATCCCGCTCACCCGCGTCGATCTCGGCCTGGCGCACCCACTGCCGCACCGAGGTCTCGGTCAGATCGAAATCTCTGGCCACCTCACTGATCGGCCGATCCCCCCGCCGGCACAACTCGACGATCTCCGCCCTGAACTCCGGTGTGAACGACCGCCGCGGACGCGGCTTCTTCTTCCCCATGCTCTCCATCATGGACATCCTCCCGGGGACGAACCCCTGATCTCAGATGTCCGCCAAACCGGAGCAAGCCTCAAGGCCGGGTAGTTGAGGTTTCTGGCCTGCCGGCAAGAGGTTAAGGGGAGTCGTGGTTGCGGTGTAGATACCGTGGCCGATCTTGCGGATGAGACCGCGTTCGGCCCCGCGAGACAGCTGCCGGTACATCGTGTTCAGGGTGATGTCGCCGAGATAAAGGGCGATGTCGCGAGGGTGCCAGCGCCGCCCATGGCGCGCCAGTGGCTGTAGGGCCAGAGATGCTGGAGGTCTGCCCCTCCGGTTGGTTGTCGGCTGTGGCGGCTGGCCGGCGTGAGGCTGATGGCGGCCCAGGCCGCGGTGACGGTACGGCTGAGCTTGACCCGGTGTCCCCTGATGCCAATAGTCACGAGCGCGACGAGGACGACGCGTTTACGGGGCGATGGGCGTGGAGCCGCGCCGGGCGCCTGTGTGGGCGGGTGGGCGGCGGTGGATGGTCAAGGCAGCCGCACGCTGACCGTCTCGGCCTTGGCGTAATCGGCCCCCAGGCACTACCCATTTAAGTTCAGTACATAATCTGCCGACGGCCGCTGCGGAAAATGGTTTGCCCGCCTCGCCCCTTCGCCCCCTCGTCCGCCAAACTGATCTATTGCGCTGCCGCTGCGCGGCTGAAACAATGTGGTCACCGACTTCGGGTCGTCGACCCGAACAGTTCGGGCATACGTCAGTGACAGCGAGGCGTGTCAGTAAGGGCAGCCGGGGTGTGCCCGAGTCGAGAGCGGACGACAATATATTGATATCGGCGTTCTTTCACCTTCGGACGGGCACTATATTCATTTTCAGACGGGCACTCGGCGCCCGCTCGGCAAAGCGGTTCGGCTTCGTCACCTTCATCAGCGATCACGCGGCGAGAGTCGCCACGGTACTGAACGAACAAGAAATCCGCGGCTTCCGCATTCATGTGGCACATCTCTGAGGTGTCTACGGCTTTGCGCTTGCGGGCGCGCGGTTCCGGGCCATGGGGAAGGGATTACCGTGCTGGCGTTGGATGAACTGCGTGCCTTGCTGGAGGACGCACAGCGGGAAGGTGTACTGAATCTGCCTGCTAGGGCGTTGGGCCCGTGGTGGGAGCCGGTGAGCGGGCTGTGGGCCGGGGACGGCCTGCGGGTGGAGCGGCTGGACGGTGGTGATCCGGCGCGGCTCTCGGTGCGTGGGTTCGCGGCGCCGGCTGAGCGGGGTGCGACGCCTGCGGCGGTGTCCCTGGAATTCGGTGCCCTGGATGGCGAGGTGGCCGGCGTCTTCCTGACGGTGGACGGCATAGAACCGGGGATGCCTGCGGCGTGGGTGGC
>NZ_POUA01000148.1 GCF_003236385.1 Spongiactinospora gelatinilytica | reverse complement strand
CCGAGAGAGAGCATCCCGAACTCCGTGGCGACCCCCTCGCTCACCACGGCGTACTCACCGATCGTCATCCCGAAGGCGTCGAGCCGCGGGTCGGTGTCGAGCAGGCCGACGGCCAGCGCGACCACCGCCGCGACGACCCCCAGGCAGGCGATCAGCGGGTAGATCCCTCTCACGAGCAGCATGCAAGAAGGATCTCGCCGAACGCCCCCCGGAGGCATCCGGCGGTATCCCTGAGCCGCCCCTGATCCCCGACCCCTGAGATATCAGGGTGCCCCGAGGTCGCTCAGGCCCCGCCGGTCATAGCCCGGAAGGGTCGTGCCCGACGCTGATCTCGTGCGCGATGCGGAGCAGGGCCCCCTCGTCCAGGCCCAGACCGGGGGCGCGCGGCACCCGGTCGCGAAGCGTGGCCAGTACGGCGGGCACCGGCCGGCCGGCATGGTGGGTGGCCACCTCGTGGACGATCCGGAAGAGCGCCAGGTTGCGCTCATGCTCGGCATCGCCCCGAAGCGGCCCACGCCCGGCGCCGCCCCCGGGCTGGTCGTGCCGCGTCATCGCCCCGTCTCCTCTTCACTCGGTTCTCCCCGCAGGCAACCGTACGCGATCCTGCTCCTTGGCGGGGCGGGCGCGCTGCTCGTCCGGCGGTCGGCGGCGCTGCCGTGGCTGACCGCGGTGGCGCTGCTGGTCGTGCCGGTGGCGGTACTGGACTTCGACCACCGCTACGTACTGCCGGTCATTCCGGTCGCCTGCCTGGCCGCCGGCCCGGCATGGGCCGATCCGCGCGGCCGGCGGGGCGGAATCCCGGAAAACGTCGGTGGCAGGCGCTGGGCGGCGATGGCCCGCAGCGCGAACGACCGGGCCAGGTCGTTGTTGCCGTCCCGGCCGCCGGGCAGCAGGTTGATCGCCGAGCCGGGCGCCCAGATGTACTCCGAGGCGGCGTCCACCACCGTCCCGTCGGGGCACAGCCGGGCCTCGGCGGCGGGCGGGCGGATCACCGAGCAGTCGGCGAACGTCATGGTCCGCGCCCACAGCGCGACACCATGTCGGACAGCACCGCGTGTTCGAGTCGCCCCAGTAGAGCCGGGCGGGCCGGTACCCGAGCATGGTCACCACGCGCAGCGCAGCGGCCAGGGCGACCACCACGGCGAACATCCGGTGCCCGGTCCGTAAGGGAACGGACGGCAGGGCAGAGCGAGCGAAACCTACGGCGAGCATGCGAAACCCCGTCATCGGCAGAAAGAAGGCGGCAGCCCTGGTTTTCGGGCATGCCGGAACGACCCGTCGCCGAACACGACGCGGGTCAACTGATCAGCAGGTCAGGAAGGGATCAGCAGAAGTCGCCGGTCGTCTTCGGCCCCGTATCGCGGGGGGTCCTGTCCGGCCCGACGAGGAGCAGCGCGGCGTCCGGGGCGGTGAGCGTCCCCTCGTGGACGTACCAGTCGCCGGGCACCTGAGACCGCCGTTTCCCGCCCGTCGAGTACGCCAGGGACGTCACGCCGCGCTCCCGCAGCAACTCCCCCACCGACCGCACCCGCCGCCCCACGTACGGCACGCAGTGCAACTCCCCGGGGCCGCCGATCGGCGCCATGACGTCGTACTTCTCCCCGGGCCTCGCCGCCCGCCCGAGCGTCACCTCGGTGCGCCCGCGATAGTTCATCGGGATCTTCAGCCCGATCGGGCAGACCTCCCCCCATTTCCGGCAGGTCCCCCGCCGGCCGATCGTCTTGATCCGGTCATCGATCCTGCCGGACACCGGCATCACGATCACCTGCCCGACCAGGTCCGGCACACTGAAGGTGTTTCGCAACCAGCCAGTGTCAAGAACATTGACGGCGGGAACGAGCTCAGACATGACTCCCCCCGCGAGCCCCACAGCGGCAGCCGAACCCGTCCCACTGAAGCGGGCGATCGGCCCCAAACTACTCGTGCTGTTCATCGTCGGCGACATCCTCGGCACCGGCGTCTACGCGCTGACCGGCGCGGTGGCGGGCCGGGTCGGCGGGGCCCTGTGGCTGCCGTTCCTGGTCGGCTTCGTCATCGCGGTGCTGACCGCGATGTCCTACGTCGAGCTGGTGACCAAGTACCCGCAGGCGGCCGGGGCCGCGCTCTACACCCAGCGGGCGTTCAAGGTCCCGTTCTTCACGTTCATGGTGGCGTTCGCCGTCATGTGCTCGGGGCTGACCTCGGCCAGCGCCGCCTCGCTGGCGATCGGCGGCGACTACCTGAGGGAGTTCATCGCGATCCCGGCCGCCGTGGTCGGGGTGATCTTCATCATCGCGGTCGCGCTGCTGAACTACCGGGGCGTTTCGGAGTCGGTGCGGACCAACATCGTGCTCACCGTCGTCGAGGTGAGCGGGCTGCTGATCATCATCGGCATCGGCGTATACGCGCTGGTCAACGGGCTCGGCGAGCCGAGCCGGCTGGTCCACATCGACTCGGGGGAGGCGGGCGGGCTGATGTTCGCCCTGCTGGGGAGCACGGCGCTGGCGTTCTTCGCGTTCGTCGGCTTCGAGGACTCGGTCAACATGGCCGAGGAGACCACCGACCCCTCCCGCAACTTCCCCCGGGCGATCTTCCTGGGCGTGGCGATCACCAGCACCGTCTACATCCTGGTCGCGATCACCTCTTCGCTGCTGGTGGACCACCGGGTGCTCGCGGAGTCGAGCGGGCCGCTGCTGGAGGTGGTCAAGGCGGGCGGGATCAGCTTCCCGCCGCAGGTCTTCGCGGCCATCGCCATCTTCGCCCTGTCCAACACCGCGTTGATCAACATGATGATGGCCTCCCGGCTGGTGTACGGGCTGGCCAACGAGCGGGTCGTGCCCAGGGGGCTGGGGTGGGTCGATCCGCGCCGCCGCACTCCGGTGATCGGCATCGTGTTCACCACGCTGCTGGCCATCGGGCTGATCTCGACCGGCGGGATCGAGGGCCTGGGCGACACGACGGCGTTCCTGCTGCTGTGCGTGTTCACGGTGGTGAACGTCACGGTGCTGGTGCTCCGCAGGGACCAGGTGGAGCACGCGCACTATCGGGCGCCGACCGCGCTGCCGGTGCTCGGCGCGGTGCTGGCGCTGGTACTGGCCAGCCCGCTGACCGGACGCCCGGTGGAGGTCTACGCCCGGGCGGGCGTCCTTTTGGCCATCGGCCTGGTGCTGTGGGTGATCAACTGGCTGGTGATCCGCCGCCGTCAGGACCCGGCCACGGAGCCCGCCGTGCGCGACTGAGGCCGGACGGCCTTCGCCGGGCGGGTCGCGGCGATGAACGCGTCGGCGATCTCGCGGGCGGCGTGGTCGGGCGGCGTCTCGTCGGTGGCGATGCGCAGGTGGAACAGCGGGTCGTCGGCGGTGACCTGGACGGGGTCCAGGACGTCCTGGCCGGCGGTGACGCCCGCCGCGCCGCCCGCGCCGCAGCCGTCCCTGCGGCGCAGCCGTTCGTGACAGATCTCCCTGGGGGCCCAGAGCAGCACGCGCACCCACTCGCCCAGCGCGGACAGCCGCCGTACGTCGGGCCGGCCGCACACGTGGATCACCGGGACGAGCCCGGCCTGGGCCATGTGCTCGATCGGGTGGCGGTCGATCGCGTACCGCCCGCCCTCGCGCCGGATGTCGGAGATGATCCGCCCGGCCCGGCGGAGCCGATCGACCTGCTCGTCGGTGACCTGGTCGTGGTCGTCGGCGGCGTCGGGCCCGACGACGAGGTTGCGCACCGGCACGAAACGAGGGTCCAGGTCGTGCAGCGCGCGGGTGATGGTGCTCTTACCGCTGGCGGGCGGGCCACAAAGGATGATGCCGGTCGCCTTCATGGTGGTTCCCGCTAGTGCGCCCGGCCGGCGGACTGGCTCGTCTTCATCGCGTCCCTTCGCGTACACACGGGGGGTCGTGCGGGACATGCGGGAGGCGTGTGAAAACACACGGGTAAAGCGTAGTCAGGTAGTAGTGAAGAATCCTAGCTTTCTCGGCGCGATATCGGAAACCCCTGTTTAGCGCGAAGTGCGGGGCCTGCCGGAAAGAGCGCCGCGGGCTAGACCGCTCCAGTCTTCAACAACAAGACCTATACCGGACCGGCACCGGCAATATTGGGCGAAGAACGCTGGTTTGTCCAGCGTCTTCGCCCATGTTCCGCTAGGTCAGGCGCACCGCCCCCACGGCGCGCAGCCATCCCTTGCACAGTCGGTATTCACCCGTGTATGTCAGGCATCTTTCGTCAGCATTGCGTGGCAGCGATGTCACTGATCGCGCTTATCCAGGGAGATCGGATAGTTGGCGTGAAACATCCCGTTCGGGTCGTGGCGCGCCTTGAGTTCGGCGAGCCGGTCGTAGTCGCCCGGGTCGAAAGCGGTCCGCGCCTCCTGCTCGGTCAGCCGCCCGAAGCCGAAGTTGATCCCCCGGCCCAGCGCCTGGTCCTCGAACGGGGCCAGCACGTCGTGGTGGAGCCTGCGCGCGATCTCCTCCTGGCCCGGCCCCACCATGGAAAGGGCGTTCAGCGAGTAGGCCGCGGCCCGGTGGCCGACCGCGCTCGGGACGCGCGGCGGGCGGGCCAGCGCGCCGCCCAAGTGCCGCATCTGCACGACGCACATGATCGGCGCGGACGGCCCGCCGGTCTTCGGCAGCGTGGCCAGCAGGCCCGGGTCGAGATCGCGCAGCAGCCGGTTCTGGGACTGGAAGGCGTGCGGCTGGTCGGGCTCGTCGAACACGGCGGCCGACTCGGTGTAACGGATCTCGCGCAGTGTGTCGCGCAGCCGCGGCCCGACGTCGCGCAGCGGCTCGACCAGCCGCCGGCCCTCCTCCTCGGTGCCCAGGAACGCGATCTGCACCTGGGCGGCGTACTTCCCGCGCAGCGCCTCCGGCACCATGGGCAGGTCGGGGAACGGCAGCATCGCCACCGCCGAGGTCATCTCCTCGGGCACGGTCTCGGTCCAGTGCCGCCACGCCTCCAGCACGCCGGGCACCTCGGCGACGTCGAAGAACAGGCCACCGCCGTACAGCTGCGTGACCGGCAGCAGGCCGATCTCCATGCCGGTGACCACGCCGAGCCCGCCGGCCCCGCCGCGCAGCGCCCAGAACAGGTCCGGCTCGCCGTCCGGCGTCACCTCGACGACCCGGCCGTCCGCGGTGACCATGGTCAGCCGCCGCACGTGGTCGGCGGCGAAGCCGTACTTCCTGGCCATCAGCCCGAGGCCGCCGCCCAGCGTGTACGGCACCGCGCCGACCCCCGGCGAGCTGCCCGACATCGGCGCGAGCCCGTGCGGGGCCGTCGCCTCGATCACCTTCGCCCAGGGTGCGCCCGCCTCGACCCACGCGGTACGCGCGGCCGGATCCGCCCGGACGTCGGTCATCCGCCGGGTGCTGATCAGCACTCCGCCGTCCATCGGCTCGTTGACGCCGTGCCCGGCGGCCTGTACCGCGACCCGCGCGCCGAGCGCGGCGGCGTGCCGTACGGCGGCGCGCACGTCGTCCACGCCGGTCGCCCCCACGATCAGGTCGGGCCGGTGGGTCGCCAGGCGCTGGAAACCCGTCCGCTCGTCGTCGTAACCCTCCGCTGCGGGCCTGAAGACCGGCCCGCGGATGTTCTCCGGTGTCTCAGTCATACGGCCACCCTAGGAAACCTTGCGGACACATCTTGTCCGCAAAGTACGTCAACCTGGAAAAGTGACCGACCCCATTTCCGTGCGCGGGAACATGCCAGGGCGGCTGCTGAAGCTGCTCTCCCTGCTCCAGAGCCGCCCCGACTGGCCGGGGCCCGAGCTGGCCGAACGCCTCGGCGTCACGGTCCGCACGATCCGGCGCGACATCGAACGGCTGCGCGCGCTGGACTACCCGGTGGAGGGCACCACCGGCATCGCGGGCGGCTACCGGCTGATCTCCGGCCGCGACCTGCCGCCGCTGCTGCTCGACGACGAGGAGGCCGTGGCGGTGGCGCTCGGCCTGGTGACCGCGGCGGGCGGCAGCGTGGCCGGGATCGAGGACAGCTCGATGCGGGCGCTGGCCAAGCTGGAACGGGTGCTGCCCGCCCGGCTGCGCCCCCGGCTGGCCACGCTCGGCGACGTGACGGCCGCCGTGCCGTACCGGAACGTGCCACGGGTGGACGCCGGGGTGCTGGCCGTGCTGGCCTCGGCCTCACACGACCGGCGGATGCTGGCCTTTCGCCACCGCGACGAGGAGGACCGCCTGGTCGAGCCGTACAACCTGGTCACCTTCGGCGGCCGGTGGTACCTGCTCGCGTACGACCCCGGGCGCGCGGACTGGCGGACGTTCCGGGCGGACCGCATCACCGGACCGCGTCCCACGCACCAGCGCTTCACCCCACGCGAACTACCCGCGGACGACCCGGCCGAGTACGTGACCCGCGCGTTCGCCCGCGCCACCTACCGGCACACCGCCCGGATGACCGTACGGCTGGCCGCCGCCGACCTGCGCACCCGGGTGTTCGCGGCGATCCCCGGCGAGGTCCGGGACCTCGGCCCCGGCGAGTGCGCGGTACGAGTGAGCGCCGACTCCCCCGCGCTCGTCGTGCAGTACGTGGCGGCCATCGCCGCGCTGGGCGCGGAGTTCACCTTGGAGGCCACACCGGAGATCGCCCGCCGGGTCCGCGACCTCGGAGCCGCACTGAACGCCAGGTCAGCGGCACTGTGACCGACATCACCTGCTTTCAGAGCATGAAACTTTGCTCAGTCTGAAATTCTTCGCTTCCCTCGCTCGTTTGGCCGTATGTGGACAGTGTGGGCAGTGTTGAAGAACTCGGGCGGAGAGACCGCAAGAAGCTGGAGACCCGGGCGGCCCTCGCCGAGGCGGCGCTGCGCCTGGTCGCCGAGCGCGGCCTGGCGGGCGTGACGGTGGAGGACATCGCCGAGGCGGCCGACGTCTCGTCCCGCACCTTCTTCAACTACTTCCCCTCCAAGGAGGACGCCCTCCTGGTCGCCCCCGCCGACGTCGAGACCGCATGGCCCAAGTCGCTGGCCTCCGCGCCCGCCGGCCTCACCGCCCTCCAGGCGCTCCGCCTGGTGCTGCGCGGACAGGCCGAATGCATGGAGCAACGCGCCGAAGAGGTCCGCCTGCGGATCAAGGTGATCGAGGAGAACCCGTCACTGCTGCCCCGGCTGGTGTCCGGCGGGTTCGCGAACGAACGCGCCCTGGCCGCCGCCGTGGCCGAGCGGATCGGCCCGGAGCGGGCCGCCGGCGGCTATCCGGAACTGCTCTCCGCCGTCGGCCTGGCCGCCTTCCGCGTGGCGATGCTGCGGTGGAGCCGGACGAAGGGGTCCGTGCCCATGACCGACCTGCTCGACGACGCCTTCGACCGCCTGGCCGCCGGCCTCCCCGAACCCTGATGTCGGCCCTCCTGCCCCGGCCCGGCCCACGACGCCGGCCGGGCACTGTGACCTGCCGCTTGCTTTGCGTACGCGCTGCGAAAACCGCTGAGAAACCTGAGGAAGCATGACAACGACCGACGCGGAGTCGAAATCCGTGACCGCGCCCGCCGCCCCGACATCCCGGAGAAAGGTGTTGCAGGCGCTGTCCGGGCTGATGGTGGGCATGTTCGTGTCCATCCTGGCCTCCACCATCGTGGCCAACGCGCTGCCCGTCATCGTCCCTGACCTGGGCGGCTCGCAGACGGTCTACACCTGGATCGTCACCGCCGAACTGCTGGCCATGACCGCCACGGTGCCACTGTGGGGCAAGATGGCCGACCTCTACAACAAGAAACTGCTGATCCAGCTCTCCCTCGGGCTTTTCGTGGTGGGATCGCTGATCGCCGGCCTGACGCCCAATGTGGAGATCCTGATCGTCAGCCGGGTCGTGCAGGGCATCGGCGCGGGCGGCATGAGCGCGCTCGCGATGATCGTCATGGCCGCCCTGATCCCGCCGCGCGAACTCGGCCGCTACGCCGGTATCTTCGGCGCGGTGTTCGGCGTCGGCACGGTCATCGGCCCGCTGATCGGCGGCCTCCTCGTGGACACCTCCTGGCTGGGCTGGCGCTGGTGCTTCCTGATCGGCGTGCCGTTCACGATCGTGGCGATCGTACTGCTGCAGCGCACCCTCGACCTGCCGGTGGTCCGCAAGCAGGTCAAGGTCGACTACCTGGGCGCGTTCCTGATCACGCTCGGCGTGAGCACGCTGCTGGTGTGGTCCTCGCTGGCCGGCAACAAGTTCGAGTGGGGCTCGTGGTGGACCGTCGGCCTGGTCGGCGGCGGGCTGCTGGTCCTGGCGCTCGCCCTGTGGGTCGAGTCGCGGGCCGCCGAGCCGATCATCCCGCTCAGCCTGTTCAGGAACCGCACGGTCGCCCTGGCCACGGTGGCCAGTGTGCTGGTCGGCGTCGCGATGTTCGGCGGCACGGTGTTCCTGTCGCAGTACTTCCAGGTCGCGTTGGGCAAGTCGCCGACCGTGGCCGGGCTGATGAGCCTGCCGATGGTCTTCGGCCTGCTGATCTCCTCCACCGTGGCCGGGCAGCTCATCACCAAGTGGGGCCGCTGGAAGGCGTTCCTGGTGGCCGGCGGGATCATCATGCTCGCCGGGATGGTGCTGCTGAGCACGATCGGCGGGCAGACCAGCGTCCCGGTGCTCATGGTCTACATGGCGGTGCTCGGCATCGGCGTCGGCATGCTCATGCAGAACCTCGTGCTCGCCGCACAGAACGACGTCCCCGCCAGCGACCTCGGCGTGGCCACCTCGGCCCTGACCTTCTTCCGCAGCATGGGCGGCGCGGTCGGCGTCAGCGCCCTGGGCGCGGTACTCGCCAACCAGGTCACCTCGTCACTCACCGAGCGCCTCCCGGCCCTGGCGGGCGCGACCGGAGGCGGCGGCGAGTCGCAGGCCGTACCGAACGTCGCCCAACTCCCGGCCCCCCTGCGCGCCATCGTCCAGGACGTCTACGCCACGGCCACCGCCGACCTCTTCCTGATCGGCGTCCCCCTGACCGCCCTGGCCCTGCTCGCGGTGCTGTTCATCAAGGAAAAGCCGCTCAACACCCTCTCCGGTGAGGAACGCCTGGCCCAGGAAAGCGCCACCACCTCCCACTGACCCACCTAGAGAACAGCGGGGGAGAACGACCACCATCGTCCTCCCCCGCCGTGGTCATTCGGGGGTTCGGCCGGTCAGGTGGTCGATCAGGAGGTCGAGGGCGAACTCCACGGTCTGGTGTCGGACCTCCTCGCGGGATTCGCCGCTGCTCATGAACTCCCGGCTGAAGGTGCCCGACTCGTCGGAGAGGCCGATGAAGACCAGGCCGACCGGCTTGCCGTCCTGGGCGGTCGGGCCGGCGACGCCGGTGGTGGACAGCCCGATCGAGGTGGCGAACAGTCCGCGCACCCCAGCGGCCATCTGCTCCGCCGTGGTACCGCTCACCGGGCCGAGCGTGGCGAGGACCGCCGGGTCCACCGACAGTACGGCGGCCTTCGAGGCCGTGGCGTACGTGGTGACGCCACCGGCGTAGTAGTCGGACGCCCCCGCGATGTCGGTGATCACCGCACCCAGCAGCCCGCCGGTCAGCGATTCGGCCGTACTGATCGAAAGCCCGCGCTCACGAAGCAGTACCCCGAGCCTGGCCGCACCTTCCAAGGACACCGCCCATCCCCCCCGATCTTCGCACGCCCGAACGCGCGGCACACCCTAACACCGGGAACATGACCGTACGCGCGGTCCCCCTCCGGGACCGCGCGTACGGTCGTGCCCTTGGTTCCTAGCGGGAGTGCCTGCGGAGGAAGTTCAGCAGGGCGGGGTTGAAGATGTCGGATCGCTCCCAGTGCGGTTGGTGGCCGCACTCGTTGACGACCAGGCTCGCCGAGCGGCGCAGGTGGGCGGCCAGCAGCCGCTGCACGCTCGGCGGGCTGTAGAGGTCGCCGTCACCCCAGGCCAGGAAGGTGGGGATGTCCAGCCGTTCGAGGTCCGCCCACAGCGGGCGGTTCTCATACGGCTGCGAGACGTCGGTGTGGCTGGCCCGGTGGTGGATCTCCAGCCACTGCTGGACCCCCTCCGGGTTCGCCGCCCGGTACGTCGGGCCGAGCTCGATGAAGTCCGCTCCCATGTCGTAGAAGCCCTCGGGCCGCAGTCGCTTGAGCGTCTCTTGGTACGCCGGTTCCGCCAGGCCGGTGAGGCTGCCGGCGAGCGTGATCGTGCGCACCCGCTCAGGGTGGGACAGCGCGAAGTCCAGCAGGGTCCCGCCGCCGGCCGCCACGCCCACCCCGTGGAAGCGATCCACGCGCAGGTGGTCCAGCAGCAGCCGCAGGTCCTCCGCCTCGGTGCCCGTCCGGTCCGCGGGTCCGGCGTCGGACTTGAAGTGGCCGCGCCGGGAGTACGCGATCACCCGGTAGCCCTTCTTGGCGAAGTACGGCTGCTGGTACGGCCAGCTCTCCGAGCTGCCCGTACCCGGGTGCAGGAAGATGACCGGCGCGCCCGAGCCGCCGGTGTCCCAGTACCACAGCCGCGCGTCGGGCAGCGGCGCGAGCGCCTCGGTCGCCTTGACCTGCGCCGGGACCGGGATGATGGGGAGCGGGCTGTCGGGGGCGGGGACCTTCACGCCCCCGTTCGTACCCGCCGCGGCGGTGCCGGCCATCGCCGGTACCGCGCTACCTGCCGCCAGCACGGCTCCCGCGCCGAGCAGCATCCTCCGTCCGAGGTTCCGGTTCGTCTCCAAGTCGTGGGTCATGTCGCTCGTGACCTCCAGTTTCGGGGCATGGGCTCGTTCGCTACCCGCTGCGCGGGGCGTGACGAGGGGTGGCTCTGGCCGATAACGGCAGGGACAGGGAATCGGCACCGGTTGGAGGCGTGACCGGCGCGGATGGACGGTGAGGGCGCGGCGCATGGCCACATGCGGCCGTCGCGCTGCGCGAGAACCGGGGCCAAGGGGTGGCGGCCATCGGGTGATCGCAGTCTACGTAATGTGCACCCAAAAAGGTATAGATCACACCGCCCTAAATGGGCTGCGGGATGTCCCAGGTTCGGGATCTCTTCGGGGCGAGGGTTTGGGATCTCCCGGAGGGGAGGGTTTGGGATCTCCCGGGGCGGAGGCCGCGCCGACCTCCGCCTCCGGGAGACGCGTTCCTCAGTGGGTGTGGTCGGCCTCGGAGGGCTCGGGCGCGACGAGCTTGGTGGGCGAGGCCGGGGCCTGCCGCTCACCGGAGAACGGTTCGAGCAGGTCGGGCACGTCGTGCAGGGCGCCGTTGGTCATCACGCCGCGCACGTTGGCGAGCGTGCCGATGTCCGCGAGCGGGTCGCCCTCGACGAACATCAGGTCGGCCAGCTTGCCCCGCTCGACACTGCCGAGATCGTGCTCGATGCCGAGCGCCCTGGCGTTCAGCACCGTCGCGCTCTGCAACGCCTTGAAGGGCGCGATGCCGTACTTGACCATGGACCGCAGGTTCAGGTGCAGGCTGACCGCCGGGTTGTCCAGCGGCCCGTCGGTACCGGCCAGTACCGTACCGCCCGCCGCCAGCACCTTCTTGAGCTGCGCCACCGCGCGCTCGGCCGCCACCGCGTTGCCCGAAAGCGACCCGCACGGGCCGGTGCCCTGGGCGCACTTCAGCTCGCCGACCAGGATGTCCTGCTCCCAGCCGGTGTAGAGGGACTTGATCCGTGGGTCCTCGACCATGCCCGGGTCGTCCGCCAGCAGGGCGCTGGAGGCGAACATCGTCGTGGTGAGCGGGAAGCCGCCCTGGCCGAACAGCTTGACCACGTCCTCGTACATGACGCCCTGGGAGGCGTTGCGGGAGAACCCGAAGCCCCACCGGGTCGGCCCGGACAGGTGCTCCTGCTGGTCCACCCCGAACGCGATGCCCGGGTGCAGGTAGTGCGAGGTCGTCGGGATGCCGAGCCGGTGCCCGCGCTGGGCGACCTCGGCCTGCAACCGGTGCGGGAAGCGCATGTAGGTCTTCATCAGGTCGAAGTCCAGCGCCTTGGCCCGGGAGAACTCCAGGTCGAGCTGCCGTTCGTTCATCACGGGACGGGCGAAGTCCCAGGAGAGCCGGGAGCCTTCGAGCATCTCGCCGGTGAGGAAGTGCCGCGGGCCGATCCGCGCGCCCGCCTGCGCCGCCTCGCGATCCTCGACCGCCCGGTACGCCTGGTCACCCGTGGAGCGGGTGGTGGTGATCCCGTACGACAGCAGCAGCCTGCCCTGGCGGTCGCCGTAGAACTTGGACTGGAGCTGCTGGTGGTAGTGGATGTCGATCAGGCCGGGCAGGACGGTCCGGTCCGAGGCGTCGATCACCTTCCAGCCGCGCGGGTGCGGGCCGGGCCGGTGCGGGCGGACGTCCTGGATCCGGTTGCCCACCACGGTGATGTCCACGTTCTCGCGCAGGCTCTCGCTCTTGCCGTCCCACATCTTGCCCGCGTGGATGACGACCCGGCCCTTGGGCTGGGCGGGCGAGTAGTCGACGCCGGTCTCGATGGAACGCGACCGCCCGCCGTCCCTGGAGATCGTGCGCAGTTCGCCGTTCTCCAGGTAGAGCAGGGTCTTGGAGTCGCCGCTCCACGAGGGCGCGTCGCTCGGCTTGTGGGTGAGCTGCCGCGCCTTGCCCGCGGGCGTGCCGTCGGGGTTGACCGGCAGCACCCACAGGGTGGTCTCCATGATGAACGCGAACCACCGGCCGTCGGGCGACCAAGCCGGGCCGTCGTCGCCGCGCACCGAGATCGAGCGCCACGGCGCGGGCTCGACGACCTTGCTGGTCTTGGCCTCGACGTTCACCAGCTCGATCTGGTTGCGCGAGGCGGAGGAGACCGACAGCGCGAGCGTGCGGCCGTCGGCCGACCAGCTCGGCCGTCCCGGAGCACTGCGGGTACCGAGCACTTCGGCCGGGTCACCGCCGTCCGCGCTCACCACGAACGTCTTGCCGCCCTGGTTCTGGAAGGCCAGGCGGCGGCCGTCCGGCGACCACGCGGGGGCGATCTCCGCGCCGGCCAGCGAGGTGACCCTGCGCTCCTTGCCGTTCGCGACCTCGCGCACCCAGATGTCCATGGTGCCGGCCTTGTCGGACGCGTACGCGATCTTCTTGCCGTCCCGCGACCACACCGCGTCGATCTCGTAGAAGTGGTCGTCGGTCAGCTTCCGCGCCTGCCCGTGACCGTGGCCGTGACCATGACCATGGCTGCTCACCGGCTGGACCCACAGATCATTGAGCGCCTTGTAGAGGACGGTACGTCCGTCCGGCGACAACGCGGGCCCGACGATGCCGCGCACCGGACGGCGGCGGCTGGAATCGAAGTCGTACTCCTTGCGCTCATAAACCGGACGATTCAGGACGAAGGTCGCGGAGAACGGCACCTGGCGGGTCTGGCCATCGGCCGCCTTGGACACCACGACCTTGCCGTTGCCCGCGTAAAGGATCTCCTCGGCGGAGAGCCACGCGGGCGGGAAGGGATAGACGTCGGTGAGGTCGCCGACCGCCTGTTCCCGGTCGGGCGTCGAGGCGACCTTGAGCCGGCGCGCTCCGGTCTCGCTGCGCAGGAAGGCGATCTTGCCACCGTCCGGCGACCACGACGGGGCCGCCACGGTGCCGGGCCGCGCGGCGACGAGCGTCTTGACCGCGCCGGTGGCCAGGTCGATGCTCTCGATGACGTTGCTGCGGACGTACGCGATGCTCTTGCCGTCCGGCGACCACGTCGGCTGGGTCTCCTGGGCACCGGCGGTGGTGATCCGGTCGAGCCGCCCGGTCCGGACGTCCACGGTCCAGATGTCGCCACTGCCCTCCCGGGTGGAGGAAAACGCGATCTTGCTTCCGTCGGGCGACCACGCGGGCTGGAGGTCGTCGTACTCGCCCTGGGTCAACTGCCTGGCGGCCCCCGTGCGCAGCGAGACCGTCCAGATGTGGAACATGCCATCCGCGAACGACTGGACGGCGACATCACGCCCGTCCGGTGACAGACGCGGCCAGAAGGGATCGAGCAGGGGATCCCCGAAGGGACGGGCGTTACCGCCCGAACCCGCCAGGGTGTGGAGCCGGCCCTGGAGGTCCATGACGATGGTCCCTCCGCCGGGGGTGGCGGTGACCGCCATGTTGGTGCCCTCGGTCACCGTTACTTTGATCGTTCTGCCATGGTGTGATCGGTCGGCCGAGTTCGATGGGTTCGTTGGATTCGTCGGGTTCGCGCCACTCGCGGGCGTCGCGCTGGCGACGGCGAGCAACGCCGCCACGCTCACGACGGATGCCGCGGTGAAGCGCCCCCGGCTTATTCGACCCATGCCTGTCCCTCCTAAACGGCTGGCCGGGCCAGCGGAAATCACGCAGGGGACAGCGATCGGCCCCGGACGGCCGGGCCCAGGGCACACGACACCCTGACCCGACATCCGGTACCGAACCCTCAGAGGTGACACCCGCTGAACAACGGTGCCCGCAACGTAAGCGAGCGCCCTCACACCGCCAAGAAGGTGATTGTTAACACAGCGATGAACGGCAGCGCGGCGCGCCGAGCGGCCGTCTGAGTGCGCCGAACGGTAGATCGCTTTTGGCGGGACGAGCGACGGAAGGGGCCTGAGGGGCGGCTGGGAGCTAAGTTTCGGTCATGCCAGGGGAGGTGGCGACGGTGTCCGCGCTGGTGGTGCCCAGCGCTCACCGTGCGAGTGGACGCCCTGTTCGGTGGGCTGGAGGCCACCGGCGCGACCGGCCGCCGGGCGGTGCCGAGGTCCGAAATTCATCGACCGGGGCTCGGCGGGTGAAGGGCCGGTGAATCGCTTTACAACATACCAATTCACAGAGTCGGGGAAATTGTGTATTCGCTGTCCAGGGAGGTGGAGTCGCGAAATCGGATATGCGATCGGCCTTCGGCTACTTTTGCGGTATGACCTCAGGAGTCCGTTCGGACTCGGGTGGGGATCGGATTCCGGTTCCCAGCGCAACAGGTCTCCCGGCCGGCATTCCAGCACCTCGCAGAGCTCGGCGAGCGTCGTGAACCGTACCGCATCGGCCCGGCCGTTCTTCAGCACCGCCAGTTTGGCGGGGGTGATCCCGACACGTTCGGCGAGTTCCCCCACCGACATCTTCCGCTTGGCCGGCATCACGTCGATGTCCACGGCGATCGGCATCAGATGACCTCCGCCGGCTCGGCCCGCATCCGCGCCGCCTCGACATCACGCGCGACGGCTTGCGCGAGCAACATCCGGAGCACGAGCACGGGGCAGAGCAAGAGCTGTCTCGGACATCGCCCCCGCGGCGGGATCACCGCCGCGGGGACAGAAGATCTCCCAGAGGCCCAGAGGCCCAGAGGCCTGGAGAGCGGAAAGGCCGGCCGGTTACGAAGTCGCGCAGGTCCGGCCGTTGAGGCGGAGGGTTGCCGGGGCCGGTACGGACCCGCTGTACGACGCGGTGAACCCGATCTGCGTCGCCGACCGCGCGTGCAGGACCTTGTTCCACCGCTTGCTCACGCCCGTGAGTTCCGTACCGCTCTGGGTCCAGTCCGCAGACCACCCCGACACGAGCCGCACGGACGACGCCGCCGCCGGATAGCCCACGGTCAGCGTCCAGCCGTCGATCGCCGTCGTACCCGCGTTGCGCACCGTGATCTCCGCGTTGACCCGCGACCCCCAGGTGGCCGCCCGGTACGACACCACGCACGTCGGATCAATGGTCGGCGTCGGCGACGGCGACGGCAGCCCCTCCCTGGCGAGGGCGGACAGCGGTTCGGACGGCACACTGAGGTTGCCCGCCGCGTCCCTGGCGACCACGACGTAGGTGTAGCGCTGCCCGATGACCAGGCCCGCACGTTCCATGAAGTTCGTGGAGCCCGCACCGTCCAACGTGCCGGCCTTCACGTATCCGGTCGCGGTCTCGCGGTAGACGTCATACGCCGTCACGGCCACGTTGTCAGTGGACCGCTGCCAGCAGAACGTGACCCCCTCATAGTCCATCAGGCACGCGTCCCGCAGCCCGGTCGGCTGGGACGGCGGCTCCCGGTCCCCGGGCGTCGGGGTCGGCGTGGAGGTCGGGCTCATCCCGAGCGTCGCGGCCACCGTGATCAGCCTGGACGGCGGACTGACATTGCCCGCCGCGTCCTTGGCCACGACGTACATCGTGTAGAGCCGGCCCAGCTCACCGGAGAAGCCACCGACCGTGCTGGTGGTACTGGCGGCGTGGACGAAACCGCCGACGTCCAGGCGATAGATGTCGTATCCGACGACCCCGGTGTCATCGGACGAAGCGTTCCAGCAGATAGAGGCGTAACCGGTCTCGATGCTGTTCTGCGCGCCCTTCTCGGCACCGTTCTCGGCACCGTTCTCGGCACCGTTCTCGACACCGTTCTCGACACCGTTCTCGACACCGTTCTCGACCGGAGCCAACGGCACCGGACACGGCCGTACCTCAGAAGGCCTCGTCGGCACCCCCGGAACACCACCGCCCTCCGACGAGGCCGCCACCTGCACGGCCTCCCGCACCGGAACCGCGGCCCGCGCCGCACCCCAGCCCGAGCCGATCGCCATGACGGCGAGGAGTAACGCCAATGTGAAGAGTCCGAGGGTCAGGAGGACCGCCCCCAGGGCTTGCCTGCGGAGTTGCATGATGCCCCTATCGAATCGCGTTGCCTGTGTCCCCCGCAGCGATTGTGGACCACCACGAACCCCCCGTAAAGC
>NZ_POUA01000147.1 GCF_003236385.1 Spongiactinospora gelatinilytica | reverse complement strand
GGGGCTGACCGGCGGACTTTCTCGTTGTCGGGGCCCGCGGGCCGTCGTGGCCGGTGGACCGTTCGGCGAGGCGTTGGGACCGCCGGGCGCAGCGGTGGGTGCATTGCCGAACCCCAAGGGTATGGGCATTCATAAGATTTCGTTATTACAACTACTACACGCCATTTGTCAGGATCCCCAGAAGACTTCGCCACACGGTACCGACCTGTCTAGACCTCTTGTGGTGGACGCCTGTGGGCTGGTGAAGTGGGATCGCAAGCAACAGATCAGGCCCTCGTGAAGGAGTATGTAGTGGCCCTGGAAACCCCTGGTCACGGCCCCAACGGCGGCAACCGGACACAGGAGACCCTGTCGAACCTGCTTCAGGAGACGAGGCGGTTCGACCCTCCCGCCGACCTGGCCGCCGCGGCCAACGTGACCGCGAGTGCCTACGACGAGGCCGAGCGCGACCAGCTCGCGTTCTGGGATCGGGCCGCGGAACGGTTGAGCTGGTCCAAGCGGTGGGACACCACGCTGTCGTGGAACCCGCCCTTCGCCAAGTGGTTCGTCGGCGGCCGGCTCAACGTCGCCTACAACTGTGTGGACCGCCACGTCGAGGCGGGCAACGGTGACAAGGTCGCCTACTACTGGGAGGGCGAGCCGGAGGGCGACAGCCGCGCGATCACCTATGCCGACCTGCAGCGCGAGGTGAGCCGGGCGGCGAACGCGCTGACCGAGCTGGGGGTCCGCAAGGGCGACCGCGTCGCCATCTACCTGCCCATGATCCCCGAGCTGCCGGTGTCCATGCTGGCCTGCGCCCGCATCGGGGCGGTCCACTCGGTGGTGTTCGGCGGGTTCTCCGCCTCGGCGCTGAAGAGCCGCATCGACGACGCCGACGCCAAGGTGGTCATCACCGCCGACGGCGGTTTCCGGCGCAACGCGCCTTCGGCGCTCAAGCCGACGGTCGATGAGGCCGTGGCCGAGTGTCCGGGTGTGGAGCACGTAGTCGTCGTACGGCGTACCGCACAGGACGTCGCCTGGACCGACAAGGACGTCTGGTGGCACGACCTCGTCGAACGGCAGAGCGACGAGCACAAGCCCGAGCCGCACGACGCCGAGGACCCGCTCTACATCCTCTACACGAGCGGCACCACCGGTAAGCCCAAGGGCATCCTGCACACCGGCGGCGGTTACCTCACGCAGACCGCCTGGACGCACCACGCGGTGTTCGACCTGAAGCCGGAGAGCGACATCTACTGGTGCACGGCCGACATCGGCTGGGTGACCGGCCACTCCTACATCGTGTACGGCCCGCTCGCCAACGGCGCGACCAGCGTGATCTACGAGGGCACCCCGGACACCCCGCACCGCGGCCGGTTCTGGGAGATCGTGCAGAAGTACAAGATCTCGATCCTTTACACCGCGCCCACCGCCATCCGGACCTTCATGAAGTGGGGCGACGACATCCCGGCGAAGTTCGACATGTCCAGCCTGCGGGTGCTGGGCAGCGTCGGCGAGCCGATCAACCCCGAGGCCTACGTCTGGTACCGCGAGCACATCGGCGGCAGCCGCTGCCCGGTGGTGGACACATGGTGGCAGACCGAGACCGGCGCGATCATGATCAGCCCGCTGCCGGGCGTGACGGCGGCCAAGCCGGGCGCGGCGATGCGCCCGCTGCCGGGCATCAGCGCCGACGTGGTGGACGACCAGGGCAACAGCGTGCCCGACGGCGGCGGCGGCTTCCTGGTCGTACGCGAGCCGTGGCCGGCCATGCTCCGCACGATCTGGGGCGACGACCAGCGGTACATCGACACCTACTGGTCCCGCTTCCCGGGGATGTACTTCCCCGGCGACGGGGCCAAGCGGGACGAGGACGGCGACCTGTGGCTGCTCGGCCGGGTCGATGACGTGATGCTCGTCTCCGGCCACAACATCTCCACCACCGAGGTGGAGAGCGCCCTGGTGTCGCACCCGAAGGTCGCCGAGGCCGCGGTGGTGGGCGCGACGGACCCGGTCACCGGGCAGGCGATCGTGTCGTTCGTGATCCTGCGCGGCAACGTGGCCGAGAGCGACGACATCGGCACCGACCTGCGCGCGCACGTGGCCAAGACGCTGGGGCCGATCGCCAAGCCGCGGCAGATCCTGGTGGTGCCGGAGCTGCCCAAGACCCGCTCGGGCAAGATCATGCGCCGGCTGCTGCGCGACGTGGCGGAGAACCGTTCGCTGGGCGACGTCACCACGCTGACCGACAGCTCGGTGATGAACCTCATCTCCGAGAAGCTGCCCAGCGCCAAATCCGAAGACTGACCCGAACAAGCCCGAACAAGCCCGAACAAGAGAGCCACATCACAGGCGCGGCCCCCGTACCCGGGGAGCCGCGCCTGTCCGGTTTAGTACTCTTTAGGAAATGGTGTGCCGGGAAGCCTGGTCGGCGAGCGCCCTGAACGACCCCGACGCACCGGAGAGAGCATGCGCCGAGCCGCCCAGGTATGGCCGCTTCGTCCCACCGCCCGCTACGCCGCCCAGATCGCCGAAGCGCTGCGTGCCGAGACCCTCGGCGGCATGATCATGCTGGCGGCCACGGTCGCCGCGCTGATCTGGGCCAACGTCTCCTACGAGAGCTACGACTCCATCCGTACGCTGACGTTCGGCCCGGCGTCCCTCCACCTCGACCTCGAACTCTACAAATGGGCCCAGAACGGCCTGCTCGCCATCTTCTTCTTCGTCGCCGGTCTGGAGGTCAAGGAGGAGTTCACGCACGGCGAGCTGGCCGTGCTCCGCAAGGCCGCGCTGCCGATCATCGCGGCGCTGTCCGGCATGGCCGCCCCCGCCGCGGTCTACCTGCTGGTCACGATCGGCGCCCCGGACGCCGCGCGGGGCTGGGCGATCCCGACCGCCACCGACATCGCCTTCGCGCTCGCCGTACTCGCCGTCACCGCCTCGGCCATGCCCGCCGCGCTGCGCGCGTTCCTGCTCACCTGCGCCGTCGTGGACGACCTCGGAGCGATCACGGTCATCGCGCTGTTCTATACCGAGGGTCTGAACGTCCCGATGCTCCTCGCCGGAGCGGCCCTGATCGCCCTGTACGGCCTGCTCCAGGCGCGCGGGGTCACCAGCCCGTGGATCCACCTGCCGATCGCCCTCGCCGCCTGGTACTTCGTCGAGGTCAGCGGCCTGCACGCGACCGTCGCCGGAGTCGCGCTGGGCCTGCTCACCCGCTGCAAGGCCCGCGAGGCAGAGCAAAGGACCCCGGCGGAAGCCGCCGACCACCACATCCGCCCGATATCCGCCGGCCTGGCCGTGCCGGTGTTCGCGTTCCTGTCGGCCGGAGTGCCGCTGAACGCCTCCGCCGTCGGCGCCATCTTCTCCGACCGGGTGGTCCTCGGAGTAATGGCGGGCCTCGTCGTGGGCAAGTTCCTCGGCGTGTTCGGAGGAGCCTGGATCTCGGTACGGCTGGGCCTCGCGCGCCTGTCCGGCGAGTTGCACTGGCGGGACATGGCCGCGGTGTCCCTGCTCGGCGGGGTAGGGTTCACGGTCTCGCTGCTGATCGGCGACCTCGCGTACGGCGGCGACCCGGCCCGCGCGGACGCGGTGACCACCGGCGTGCTCGCCGCCAGCCTGGTCTGCTCGCTCCTGGCCGCCGCGCTGTTGCACTTCCGGGTCCGCTCGCACGCGGCGGCGTCCGCGACATCGGGCCCTGGGCGCGTGCCGGAGCCGATGAGCGAGCGGGATGATTGACAGCACGCCCGGCTACCGATAGGAGATCGTTCATGCCGCACAATCCGGCCGCTGGGCCACCCCAGGACGAATCCCTGGGCGAACTGGTAGCTCAGGCGAGCGACCAGATCTCCACGCTGATCCGGGCGGAGATCGAGCTGGCGAAGGCGGAGCTGAGGTTCGACGCCAAGCGGGTGGGCACCGCGAGCGGGCTGTTCGCCGCCGCCGCGTTCATCGGGCACCTGGTGCTCATCCTGGCCTCGTTCACGATCGCCTACTGGCTGGTGGCGGCCGGGCTCTCCCAGGCGCTGGCCTTCACCATCGTCACCGTCTTCTACATCCTGGCCGCACTGGTGCTCGTCCTGTTCGGCTGGCGCAGGCTGAAGGGCCTGACCAAGATGCAGCGCACCACACGAACCCTCAAGCACCTCAAGGGCGGCTCCGACGAACTCGACTCTCTGGGCGCGGCGAAGCTGCCGGAGGGGGCCGGTGAGATCGGCGCCCGGCGTGAGTCGGTGACCGATGGCCGCTGACGAGTCGCTGTCCAGGATCGAGGGGCCCTGGACCCACCGCGGAGTACACGCCGGGGGCACCCGATTCCACGTGGTGGAGGCGGGCAAGGGCCCGCTCGTGCTGCTGTTGCACGGCTTTCCGCAGTTCTGGTGGACCTGGCGGCACCAACTGGTCTCGCTGCCCGCCGCCGGATACCGCGCGGTCGCGGTCGATCTGCGGGGGTACGGCGCGAGCGACAAGCCGCCGCGCGGCTACGACCTGCCCACCCTGGCCCAGGACGCCGCGGGGCTGGTACGCGCGCTCGGTGAGACGGGCGCGATCGTGGTCGGCCACGATTGGGGCGGCATGCTCGCCTGGACCATGGCCGTGCTCGACCCCAAATCGGTGCACCGGCTGGTGCCGGTCTCCGCGCCGCACCCGCTGCGGCTGCGCAGGTCGCTGGCGGCCGACCCGTTCGGGCAGTTGCGGGCCAGCGTGGGCCGGGTGGGCTTCCAGCTTCCGTTCCTGCCGGAGTGGCGACTGACCGCGCGGGGCGCGGCGCGGGTGGGCAAGCTGCTCGACCGCTGGTCAGGGCCGCGCAAGCCGGATGAGGACGTCGCCGCGAAGTACCGCGAGGTGTTCCGCATCCCGGGGGTGGCGCACTGCGCGCTGGAGTACCACCGCTGGCTGGGCCGCTCCCAGTTCCGCCCGGACGGCCTGCGCTACGCCCGGTCCATGCGGACCGAGGTCGAGGCCCCGACCCTGCACGTCCACGGCGCGCTCGACACGTGCGTGCTGCCGCGCACCGCGCACGGGTCCGGCCGGTACGTCTCGGGGTCCTACCGCTGGCGGCTGCTGGAGGGCGTCGGGCACTTCCCGCACGAGGAGCACCCCGAGCGGTTCGACGCCGAGCTGATCGAATGGCTGGACAACGGAGAGGCGGGCCGGTGAGCCGCGACAGAGACCCCTCTGGACGGCCCAGGAACGCCCGTCCGCGCGATGAGTACGGCAGGCCCTTGCCCAGAGACGCGGCGGGGGTGGAACGCGTCCCCGACGACTTCGCGCCCTCCGGCGAGGAGGCCGTGGCGGAGGCCGTGCGGCTGCTGGGCGAGCGCCGGCCGTTCCACGCGCACGAGGTGCTGGAGGCCCGCTGGAAGAACGCCCCGGACGACGAACGCGAGCTGTGGCAGGGCCTCGCCCAGATCTGCGTGGGCCTGACCCACCTGCAACGCGGCAACGCGCGGGGGGCGGCGGCGCTGCTCACCCGCGGCGCCGACCGCGTCCAGCCGTACGACGGGCGCGCTCCCTACGGGATGGACCTGCCGGGAGTCGTACGGCTGGCCCGCGCCCTGGTGAGCGACCCCGGACAGCAGGTGGACCCGGCCATCGACGCGCTGCGCGCCTGCCTTCACGGCGAGCGGGGCTAGTCGCACTCCTGGGTGCTCACCCGCTCGACCCGCTGCGAGCCCTCCTCGGCGTCCGGGGTGACCTCGCCCGCGGTCAGCACGTAGCCGGTCTCCTCCCGGTCGGTGGCCGCCGCGAAGATCACGCCGTACACCCTGCCCTCCGGGCTCAGCAGCGGCCCGCCGGAGTTGCCCGGCTGGACCACGCCGCGGATCGAGTAGACCTCCCTGACGACCTGCTTGCGGTGGTAGATCTCGTAGCCCTCGGCGTTCTGTTTGACGCGGATGCGCGCGGCCCGTGGCCGGAACCCCTCGCCCCGGGGGTAGCCCGCGATGATCGCCTGGTCGCCCTTGTCCACCTTGCCGTCGAAGCGGAGCACCGGCAGGTCCAGGCCGGGGACGTACAGGACGGCGATGTCGCGGTCGGAGTTGTAGAGCACCACGCGGGCGGCCCGCGTGGTGCCGGTGTAGTCGGTGACCCGGAGCTGCTGGGTGACGCCGGCGACGACGTGCGCGTTGGTCATGATGCGGTCGTTGGCGTAGACGAAGCCGGTGCCCTCGATGCTCTTCTCGCAGCTCGGCGCGGTGCCCTGGACCTTGACGACGCCCTGGCGGGCGCGTTGCAGCGCGGCCCCCTTCAGCACGCCCTGGTCGGGCGGCGGCACGTCCACGAACTGGCCGCCGCCGATGGCCTCGAACACCTCGGGGAACTCGGAGGTGTCGATGAAGTTCTTGAACGTGCGCCGCCACTGCTTGGCCATGTCGGGGAGCGTCTGGTCGACCGTGGCCAGCACCAGCGAGTTGTTGACCTGCTGGCTCAGCGGCTGGAACGGCCCGTTGGCCAGCAGCCCGCCGACCAGCCAGACGAACACGAGGACCGAGATGGCGCCGGTGAAGGTGCCGCCGACGGCGTCGGCGACCTTGGCGGGCTCCCAGGTCACGTGGCTGCGCACGACCGCGCCCAGCGTCGAGGCGGCGAAGTGGCCGACCATCGCGGCCAGGAACACGATCACGATGGCGAGCAGCGCCGACTCGATCGACCCGTCGACCAGCCACCCGGCGATCGACGGCGCGACGGCCACCCCGAGGAAGGCCCCGCCCACGAAGCCGACCAGGCTGAGCACGCCGATGATGAAGCCTTGGCGGTATCCGGAGACGCCGAAGGCGATCATGAGCGCGATCAGGACGAGGTCGAGGAGATCACCGAGCACGCTTCAACCGTATCCAGCGGCGACCGCGTACGTGCACCCGTTGCCCAGAACGGGCGCACGCGCGACAGACCGGTCAGCTCCGGGCGGCCAGGGCGAGGACGTCGGGCGGAAGGTCCTCGACGCGGGCGCGGTCCCAGGGCCGCTCGAACCCGGCGCCGGCCAGCACCCTGTCCAGGACGCCCGCCGTGAACCCCCAGACCAGCAGCCCCCTGACCCGGAAGGCTGGCCCGGCGCGGCCGCCGCGTGGGTGGCGCAGCGTGAACCGGTTGTCCGGGTCGACCAGTTCGGTGATGGGCACGCGTTCGACGGCGGCCACCTCGGCGGGGTCGGCCGGATGAACCGCGCACGGCGTGTGCCACCAGCCGACCACGGGGGTCACACGGTTGTCACTGTGCGAGAGGTACAGCTCGGGGAGCGTGCCGGCGACCGTCACCCCGGCGGGGTCGAGCCCGGTCTCCTCGGCGGCCTCGCGCAGCGCCGCTCCGACCGGGCCGCCGTCGCCGGGTTCGAGGCCGCCGCCGGGGAAGGCGGGCTGGCCCGGGTGCCTGCGCCCGCGGGTGCTGCGCTGGATGAGCAGGACGTCGGGCCCGTGCGCCGCCTCGGCGCCGAACAGCAACAGCACCGCCGCCTTCCGGCCCCGGCCGACGGGTGGGCACAGCGCGGCCGGCACGGGCCGGTCGGCGGACGACGACACCAGCCCGTGCAACCATTGCGGTTCGGTCATGCCATCAGTAGCCGCGCCGTCGCCCGCGGCATTCCCCGCCGTCACGAGAACGGCCCGGTGCGGACCAGTTTGGCCGCCTTCGGCTCGTCGGTGGGACCGGTGCCGTACGACGGGCACAGGGCGGCGACCGGGCAGACGCCGCAGGCGGGTGTGCGGGCGTGGCAGATCCGGCGGCCGTGCCAGATCAGCCGGTGGGACAGCAGGGTCCACTCGCGCTTGGGGATCAGGTCGCCGACCGCGTGCTCGATCTTGACGGGGTCGGTCTCGGCGGTCCAGCGGAAGCGGCGGCTGAGCCGCTGGAAGTGGGTGTCCACGGTGATCCCGGGCACGCCGAAGGCGTCGCCCAGCACGACGTTGGCGGTCTTGCGGCCGACGCCGGGGAGCTTGACCAGGTCGGCCTGCCTGCCGGGCACCTCGCCGCCGTACCTGTCGCACAGGACCTGGGCCATGCCCATGATGCTGTTGGTCTTGGCCCGGAAGAACCCGGTGGAACGGATCATCTGCTCCAGTTCGGAGCGGTCCGCGGCGGCGTAGTCCGCGGCTGTCCGATATTTCGCAAAAAGGAGTGGAGTGACCATATTGACCCGTTTGTCCGTACACTGCGCTGAGAGAATCGTGGCGACCAGCAGCTCAAGGGGGTTGTGGAAGTCCAGCTCGCAGTGGGCGTCGGGGTAGGTCTCCGCCAGGATCCGGTTGATCCGCCTGGCCCGGCGTACCAGTGCGAGGCGACTTTCCCCGGCGGGGTCGGCAGCTTTTCGGGGCACCCGGACAGCCTACGCTGGCAGGCCGTCGCGACTCGCCAGGTGGGGTGCGTCACAATGGCTGCGTGGATCGGGTGGTATCAGGATGGACGGGGTTGCCGGCCCGGCCGACCGCGCGAGCGTGAGCATATTTCATGGAGGAACCGTGAACACCGACGACGTGCTGGGTAAGGCCCCGCTCTTCGCCGCGCTCGACCGCGAGGGCGCCGCGGCCCTGCGCACGAGCATCACCGAGGTCACGCTGCCCAAGGGGCGCACCCTCTTCAACGAGGGCGAGACGGGCGACCGCCTCTACGTGGTGCTGGAAGGTAAGATCAAACTGTCCCGCACGTCACCTGACGGCCGGGAGAACCTGCTGAGCGTGCTCGGCCCCAGCGAGATGTTCGGCGAGCTGTCGCTGTTCGACCCGCGCCCGCGTACGGCGAGCGCCAGCGCGCTCACCGAGGTACGGCTGGCCGGGCTCGGCCACGACGACCTGCGCCCCTGGCTCACCGGCCGCCCCGAGGTCGCGCTGCACCTGCTGCGCGCGCTCGCGCAGCGGCTCCGCCGCACCAACGACGTGCTCGCCGACCTGGTGTTCACCGACGTGCCCGGCCGGGTCGCCAAGCAGCTCCTGGACCTCGCCGAGCGGTTCGGCAAGCGGGTGGACGACGGCCTGCGCGTCCACCACGACCTCACCCAGGAGGAGCTGGCCCAGCTCGTCGGGGCCTCCCGCGAGACGGTCAACAAGGCCCTGGCCGACTTCGCGCAGCGCGGCTGGCTGCGCATCGAGGCCAAGGCCGTGGTGATCCTCGACATGGAACGGCTCTACAACCGCTCCAGGTAGCGGAGCTGGGCCCGTACCGACACCTCGGCGGCCGGCCACAGTGACCGGTCCACGTCGGCGTACACGATCTCGACGATCTCGCCCGGGGTCCCGGCCCCGGCCGCCAGCGCCCGCCTGACCGCGTCGAGCCGCCGCCTGCGGTGCGCGACGTAGCCGTCGAGGGCGGCGATCGGGTCGCCGAGCACCGGCCCGTGGCCGGGCAGCAGCGCCCGCGCGCCGACCTCCTCGGCGGTGGCGCGCAGCTTGTCCAGGGTGGTCAGGTAGTCGGCGAGGTCGCCGTCGTCCGCGATCATGGTGGTGCCCCGCCCGAGCACCGTGTCCCCGGTGAGCATCGCCCGGTCCTGGGGCAGCCAGAAGCACAGCGAGTCGAAGGAGTGGCCGGGGGTGCCCACGACACGCACCTCCAGGCCCTCGACGGCGAGCACGTCGCCGTCGGCCAGCCCTTCGTCGCCGAGCCGGTGCGCCCGGTCCAGGGCCCGCACCGGGGCGCGGGCCAGCTCCGCGAAGCGCCGCGCGCCCGCGCTGTGGTCGGCGTGCCCGTGGGTGAGCAGCACCGCCGCGACCCTGCGCCCGCCCAGGTGGTCGATGACGCGCCGCAGGTGAGCCTCGTCGTCCGGGCCCGGGTCCACCACCAGCGCGGATTCGGCGCCGGGCTCGGCGAGCACCCAGGTGTTGGTGCCGTCCAGCGTCATCGGCGAGGCGTTGGGGGCGAGCACGTTGACCGCTCGTGGTGTGCCGGACCCGTCGGGTCCGCCGCCCAGGGGGATGCGCAGGCCGCTCATGGCCGCTCCACGATCCGGATCTCGCCGTCCACCTCGACGGCGGCGGGCAGGATGGGCGCGATCTCGCGCGGCGCCGCGAGCACCGCGGCGACGTCGCCGTGCTCGGCCAGCTCGGAGAGCGTGCGGTGGGTGGGCGTCATCAGGCGCATCTCGCCGGCCGCCCCGCGGGCCAGCGCGTCGGCCGGCCGTACCCAGGTGACCAGGTCCGCTTCGCCGCCCACGTCGCGGGTGCGCTGGCCGGGCGGCAGCGCGGCCACGAAGAAGCGGGTGTCGAAGCGCAGCGCCTCCACCTCGGGGGTGATCCAGTGCGCCCATGGCCGCAGCAGGTCCGAGCGGAGCACCAGGCCGCGGCGGGCCAGGAAGGCGGCGAAGGACAGCGTCTTGCCGACCAGCGCCAGCCGGTCGGCCTCCCAGTCCTCCCCCGTGGTGTCGGCCACCACGCCGTCGCCGCCGGGCCCGGCGAGCAGCACGCCGGACTCCTCGAACGTCTCGCGTACGGCGGCGCACACCAGCCCGCGCGCCGTACTGGCGTCCGTGCCGAGCAGCCCCGCCCACTCCTCGGGAGAGGGCCCGTGGAAGGCCACCGGCTGCTCCACGTCACGCCGGTCCACAGAGCCGCCGGGAAAGACGTAGGCCCCCGCCGCGAACGCCATGCTGACCTTGCGGCGGATCAGGTAGACCTCCAGTCCGGAGGGTACGGCCGGGCGGACGACGGCCACGGTCGCCGCGTCGCGCGGGCGTACCGGGGCGAGCCGCCCGGCCATGATGTCGCGCGCCCGGTCATCGAGCGCGCCGGAGAGGGGAAATCCGTTCATGAGCCGTGCCCGCCGGGCTAGCGCACCTCTGCGATCAGTTCGACCTCGACCGGGACGTTCAGCGGCAGCGCCGCCACCCCGACCGCGCTGCGCGCGTGCTTGCCAGCCTCGCCGAAGACCTCGCCGAACAGCTCGCTGGCCCCGTTGATCACCTGCGGCTGCCCGGTGAAGGCCGGATCGCTGGCGACGAACCCGACGACCTTCACGATGCGCACGACGTTCGACAGGTCGCCGACCACGGACTTCAGCGCGGCCAGCCCGTTCAGCGCGCACACCCCGGCCAGCTCCTTGGCCCGGTCGGGGTCGATCTCCGCGCCCACCTTGCCCTCGGCCAGGACCTTGCCCCCGGACACCGGCACCTGGCCGGAGACGTAGACGTGGTCGCCGCTGCGCAGGGCCGGTACATAAGCCGCCACCGGCGGCACCACCTGCGGAAGCGTCAATCCCAGCTCGGCCAGCCGCTCCTCCGGGGTCATGCCTTCTCCCGCTTCATGTAGGCGACCAGTTGCTCCGGGTTGGGCCCCGGGATGACCTGGACCAGCTCGTAGCCCTCTTCACCCCAGTTGTCGAGAATCTGCTTGGTGGCGTGGGTGAGCAGCGGCACCGTGACGTACTCCCATTTCTTCATGGGGTCACATTAGCGATCTGCACTCACGACCGGGACTCCCGGCCGTCCGGTCAAGTAACCATTCGGTAGCCTCGAAGCGTGAGCGCTCGTGACTCGGACTGGGACGGCGTCCGCCTGCATATCGTCACCGGCAAGGGCGGTACGGGCAAGACCACGGTGGCCGCCTCGCTGGCGCTCGCGCTGGCCGCGGGCGGGCGCAAGGTGCTGCTCGTGGAGGTGGAGGGCCGCCAGGGCATCGCCCAGGTCTTCGCCCTTCCACCGCTGCCGTACGAAGAACGCAGGATCGCCGTGGCCCCCGGCGGCGGTGATGTCTACGCGCTCGCCATCGATCCCGAAGAGGCGATGCTCGAATACCTGGAGATGTTCTACGGCCTGCGGCGCGCCGGCCGGGCGCTGACCAGGATGGGCGTCATCGACTTCGCCACGACCATCGCCCCGGGCCTGCGCGACGTACTGGTGACCGGCAAGACCAGCGAGGCGGTCCGCCGCCGGGCCAAGAACGGCAGGCGGGTCTACGACGCAGTGGTGCTGGACGCGCCGCCCACCGGGCGGATCGCGCGTTTCCTCAACGTGACCCACGAGGTCGCCGGGCTGGCCCGGGTCGGCCCGATCAAGCACCACGCCGACCTCGTGCGCGGCGTCATGGCCTCCCCCGAGACCGCGGTCCACTTCGTCACGCTGCTGGAGGAGATGCCGGTACAGGAGACCATCGACGGGGTCGCCGAGCTGCGCGCGGCCGGGCTGCCGCCGGGCGGGGTCTTCATCAACATGGTGCGGCCGGCCGGGCTGCCCGACTCCTACCTGGACGCCGCCCTGGAAGGCCGCTTCGACGTGGCCGAGCTCGCCCTCGGGCTGAAGGCGGCCGGGCTCGCCGACGGGCCGGGCGACGCCTCGGCGACCGCCGAGGCCCTGGCGGCGGAGGTGGCCGAGCACGCCCGCCGTATGCGGCTGGAGGGCGCGGAGCGCCGGACCCTCGCCGAGGTGGGCCTGCCGCGGTACGAGCTGCCGCTGCTGGCCGACGGCGTTGACCTGACCGGGCTGTACGAACTGTCCGAATCCATGACCACCCAGGGAGCCGCGTGAGCGCGAGGAAACCCCCGGCCCTGCGGATCGACGCGATCCTCGACGACCCCGCCACCCGCATCATCGTGTGCTGTGGCTCCGGCGGCGTCGGCAAGACCACCACGGCGGCGGCCCTCGGGCTGCGCGCCGCCGAGCAGGGCCGCACGGTCGTGGTCCTGACCGTCGATCCGGCGCGCCGGCTGGCCCAGTCGCTGGGCCTGACCGAGCTGGACAACACCCCGCGGCCGGTCGAGGGCATCACGGGCGAGGGCACCCTGCACGCGATGATGCTCGACATGAAGCGGACCTTCGACGAGATCATCGAGGCGCACGCCGACCCGGAGCGGGCCCGCATGATCTTGACCAACCCCTTCTACCAGTCGCTGTCCTCCAGCTTCTCCGGCACGCAGGAGTACATGGCGATGGAGAAGCTGGGCCAGCTCCGCCGGTCCGGCGAATGGGACCTGATCATTGTCGACACCCCGCCCTCGCGCTCCGCGCTCGACTTCCTCGACGCGCCGGAACGGCTCGGGCGGTTCCTGGACGGCAAGCTCATCCGGGTGCTCTCCGCGCCCGCCAAGGCGGGCGGGCGCAGCGCCTTCAAGCTGCTCAACGCCGGGTTCGGCCTGGTGGCCGGGATGCTCACCAAGGTGCTCGGCGCGCAGGTGCTGAAGGACCTGCAGACCTTCGTCTCCGCGCTGGACGCCGTCTTCGGCGGCTTCCGGCAGCGGGCCGAGCAGACCTACCGGCTGCTCCAGGCGCCCGGCACCGCGTTCCTCGTCGTGGCCGCGCCGGAGCGGGACGCGATGCGTGAGGCGTCCTACTTCGTCGAACGGCTGGCCGAGGAGCGCATGCCGCTCGCCGGCCTGGTGGTCAACCGCGCCCACGTCTCTCCGGCGGGCGCGCTGTCGGCCACCCGCAGCGCCGCCGCGGCCGAAGACCTGGAAGCGCGCGGGGAACACGAGCTGACCGCCGCCGTGCTGCGGCTGCACGCCGGGCGGATGCAACTCGGGGCCCGCGAACACCGCGAGCGCGACCACTTCGTCTCGGCACATCCCACGGTGCCGCTGGCTCAGGTGCCCGCCCTGCCGGTGGACGTCCACGACCTCACCGGACTGCGGGAGATCGGCGCCCTGCTGGCCACCTGACCGAGAGCTCCCGGCCGGGCTCTGCGCGGCCTTTCCCGACCGGACTGTTCGCGGTCGGCGGAGCTCAGCGGGCTGTCTGGCGGCCATAGCGGTACGGCAGCGTGGCGGGCTGTTGGGCGGCCGGTGGCGGGCCGGTGCGCGCCGGTGCGCACTCGGGGGCCACGGCCTGGTCGCGGCTTACCCGGCGACCAGCTCATTCGTGCGCTCGTACTGCTCCTTGGCCGTTTCGAGCAGGTCGCGCCAAGAGGACACGTCGGGTCGGCGCCGCAGCAGGGCGCGCCGCTCCCGCTCGGTCATGCCGCCCCAGACCCCGAACTCGATCCGGTTGTCCAGCGCATCGGCCAGGCACTCCGTACGGACAGGGCATCCTCGACAGATCAGCTTCGCCCGGTTCTGGGCGGCACCCTGGACGAACAGCGCGTCCGGATCCGCACCTCGACAGGCGGCACGGGAGGTCCAATCCGTGATCCACATTTCGACCCCACTCCCCTTCGGTGGTCAGTCGTCTTGTCGGCCGACGGGCGCGGGCGTCGAGCCTCCTTATTCAGTTGCCGCAGAGGAGAACGTACGCAACCAGGCGTTCGGGCCGACAGCCCCCGGCTGGGCCAATTTCTTGCATGGTCATCCCGGACCATGTGGCCGGGAATGACTAGTCACCCCTCTCCGGGGAAGGGGGCCGGCACATGACTCGGTTCGGCAAATTGGACTTTGCATGCCGTTTAACGCACGAGGCCGTCGTACTCTTGAGCTTGTGCAAGCTCAGACCACAGATCGGTCGCCGCTGCTCTTGAACGTGTTACGGCTAACCGCCGCAGCCGCGATCACAGGCGTGCTCGCTGCGGCCGTGGCACTCCCGGCCGTCGGCGGGGCGGGCATCACCATCAAGTCCGCCACCGAAGGGCTACAACTGAAACCGGAGGAGCTGGCCGAGCCTCCGCTCCCGGAGAAATCCGTACTGCTCGACAGAGACGGCGATCCGTTCGCCCAGTTCTACTTCGAGAACCGCGAGTCGATCACGCTGGACCAGGTCGCCCCGGTGATGCGGGAGGCCATCGTGGCCATCGAGGACTTCCGCTTCTACGAACACGGGCCGATCGACCTGGAAGGCACCTTCCGCGCGCTGGTGACGAACCTCTCCAACGGCGGGGTGAGCCAGGGCGGCTCGTCGATCACGCAGCAGTACGTCAAGCTCGTGCTCTTCAACAAGGCCGAGACCGATGCCGAGCGCAGGGCCGCGACCGCGACCACCTACCCGCGCAAGCTCGCCGAGCTGCGCTATGCGATGGCGCTAGAGAAAAAGTACAGCAAGGACGAGATTCTTGAGCGCTATCTCAACATTTCGTACTTCGGCGCGGGCGCGTACGGCATCCAGGCCGCCGCCAAGCGGTTCTTCGACAAGCCGGCCGCCAAGCTGACCCTCGCGGAGGCGGCCACGCTGGCGGGAGCCGTACAGAACCCCTCGGTCACCGACCCCAACGTCGGCAAGGCCGGCCGCAAGCGCCTCCTGGACCGCCGCAACATCGTGCTGGACCGGATGGCGGAGCTCGGCAAGATCAGCGATCAGGAGGCGGCGGCCGCCAAGGCCAAGTCGCTCGGCTGGAAGGACGTGGACATCCCGGGCGGGTGCCACGAGAGCAAGTACCCCTATTTCTGCCTGTACGTCCAGCACGAGATGCTGACCAACGCCGCCTTCGGCAAGACCGAGTCGCAGCGCCGCAGGCTGCTCCGCGACGGCGGCCTGACCATCAAGACCACGCTCGACACCAAGATGCAGAAGGCGTCGGAAGAGGCCATCGGCCACTACGTCGACCCCGGCGACATGCCCGCCGCCTCACAGGCGATGGTCGTCCCCGGCACCGGCGAGATCAGGGCCATGGCGGCGAGCAGGAAGTTCGGTACGAGCAAGAAGAAGAACCAGATCAGCTACAACCTCCCCGCCGACCGGGCGCACGGCGGCGGCGCGGGGTTCCAGGCGGGTTCGACCTTCAAGGTGTTCACCCTGCTCACCGCGCTCGACCAGGGCATGAAGGTGGACGACGGCCTGAAGGCCCCCAACGCCTACCTCGCGCCCAGCGCCTCCGCCTTCAAGGACTGCGACGGCAACTCCGTCGGCGCGATAAGCGGCCCACCCGCCCACAACTCCAGCGAGGGCACCGGCGGCTTCAAGAGCCTGTCCACCGGCACCTGGGGTTCGGTCAACACCTTCTTCCTGGCCCTTGAACAGAAGGTCGGCCTCTGCGAGGTCGTGACCATGGCCAAGAAGCTCGGCGCCAAGCGCGCCGACGGCGACTCGCTGCGCGAGGTCCAGACCTTCACCCTGGGCGTCAACGAGATGGACCCGGTCACCCTGGCCAACTCCTACGCCACCATCGCCGCCAGGGGCGAGTACTGCCGGCCGATCGCGGTCACCGAGGTCCGCGACCGGTACGGCAAGGCCAAGCAGCACAAGCCCCGGTGCAAGCAGGTGCTCGACGAGGAGGTCGCCGACGCGGCCAGCCACATTCTGTCCGGCGTCTTCACAAAGGGCACCATGCAGGATGTGGGCGGCATCGGCAGGGACGCGGCGGGCAAGACGGGCACGACCGACGACTACACCGCGGCGTGGTTCGCCGGCTACACGCCCGACCTGTCATCGGCCGTCAGCATCGGCGACCCGCGCGGGGCCTTCCGGCACGATTTGGTGGGGGTGACCATCGGCGGGCGTTACTGGAGCTACGTCTACGGTGCGTCGATCTCCGGGCCCATCTGGAAGGAGTCGATGCTGAAGGCGCTCGAGGACATCGAGGCGAGTTCGTTCACGGCGATCAACATGGACCGCTTCGGCGGGTGCAGCACGGGCTGTGCGCCCAAGCCGCCCAAGGAGAAGAAGGAGGAGGGCGACGAGCGCGACGGCTTCCCCTTCCCCTTCCCCGAAGGCGACGACCTCCCCGACGAGGAGGAGCAGGACGACGGCACCGACCCGGGCGGCCGGGACGACGGACGGCCCGACGACTACTGGAACGACGGCCTCGGCATTCCGCAGGACACGCCCGTCACGCCGTTCCAGTGATCCTCGCGGACCGGGGTACGGCGAGCCGTACCCCGGTTCATGATGACGGGGACGTCACGGTGAGAGGCGCGCGCGTACGGCC
>NZ_POUA01000146.1 GCF_003236385.1 Spongiactinospora gelatinilytica | reverse complement strand
CCTCTGAACAACCCCGCAGGCACCTACCACCTAGGGCGGGACACAGCTCACCCCCCAGACAGTTCGCCCGCCGGATGTCAATAACGTTCGTGGTCAATACACCTAGCTAAGGGCCTGTAGCGAAATAACTCGTAGCATTCCGGGCTCGTGGTCGATGGTCTGGTATGAGCGTGTCGGCGAAGACCCTGGAGATGCTGGCGGCAAAGCTTGAAGCGATCTTGCCGCATCTGAACGAGCGGCAACGTCGGCTGCTGCTGGGCGCCGAGGCCCGGGCTTTGCGACATGGTGGAATCCGCGCGGTGGCCAAGGCCGCGGGTGTGTGACCGTGGCGTTCACCGACCAGGTCCTGCTCACGGTGCTGCACCAGCGGCTGGGCCTGGCGATTGAACCCCTGGCGGTTCTGTTCGGCACCAGCCGGACCACCGCCTACCGCACCACCCGCACCACCCGCACCACCCGCAGCATCGGCGAACTCCTCGACCAGCACGGCATCCACATCACGCCCGCGCCGAGCCCACCAGGCCCGCTTCGCGTCCTGCACGAACGCGTCCTCGCCGAAGACAGCAAAGCCACAAACAAGATCAAAGCTGAGTGTTGATAATCTGCAGGCCCTAAGCGGGATTCCCGAAGTCCTGCACGTAACCAGGCGTGTGATCGCAGGCGCGCACGGGCGTTGACAAGGACCCCATCGGGGGTTGGATCGAAGTTGCCCACAGCGCCCCACCACCCGGCGAGGTCATGGTCAGTATGCGCCACCGCAGTTCTGGATGTCAGCCCTGACACCGCCGCCCGCCGCTACCGCAGCTGACGACAGGCCGCCCGCGCGGCGCTCTTGGCCCGGCCGTGGACATGGCAGAACAGCCGCTCGGCCGAGCAGGCGGCGTCCGAGCGCAGCCATGGCGACAAGCCAAGGGTGTGCCATCCCAAGAAACCTTGACGAAGGCGGGCCGGACCCTGATCCGGCAAGTTAGGCCGCCTTCATGATGCCCAACAGATGGCAGCGTCTCCGTGCCCGCCCTCAGGCATTGCCGAGCGATCATCGTCGGGTCGTCGTGCTCCTATCGGGCCGGCTCCTCTGGAACGAAGATCCACATGATGACGTAAACCACCCACAGCGGGCCGGGGATAAGTGACAAAAGCAGCCACAGGATCCGTACGAACGTAGGCGGCAGGCCAGTCTTATCGGCGATACCGCCACAGACACCGGCCAGTATCCTGTGCTCTCGTGAGCGGTACATGATGCTCCTCCGTGGGCAACGGTCCACCTTTATAGTAGTCCGAGCCGCCGAGTCAACTGCTGTTTGAAGCTCCCAGGACCAGGTGACCTTGTCCACATAGGGCCCGGAACGACCGAACCGCCGATCCATGGAGTAAGTTCGTCATCGGCGCTAATCTTGTGGTTCATGATATATTGGACAGGCGGTGTTTTCTCAATGAGAACCTCGATCACCTGGAGTTGCCCCGTGAGTTCCTGCACGGTGGCCGCCCAGCGCGCGGCGTCCACCGTAAGGATGGGACAGCCGCGGAGCACTGCCTGAAGCACGGTCTGCACGTCCCACAGTTCGTGGTCGCCGTGCAGTTCGCTGCGCATCGCGCCCAGGTCGGCGGCGGCGTCGAACTCGGCGAGCCCGGCGAAGGTCGCCGAGTCGAGCCGGCCGATTCCTCGTGAACAGGGCCGACCGCCTCCAGTCCTCGGAGGAACGCAAGCCGCGCCATCCTCGGGGTGGAGACGCTGCCTTGATCCCGGCCTTTCCCTGTCCAGCGCTGCCGCCACTCGACAGCATACATACTAGTATGTATGCCGCCTTTTTGTGACCCTCACCTGCACCGCACACGAGCCCCCGTGTGCAGCACTATGCAAGCCTGCTGGAAGTCGCCGCGAAGCTACGCGCACGCGAACTCACGCCAGTGGAGTTGACCGAGACACTGCTGGCCCGGATCGACCAGGTCGATCCGGTACTGCGCAGCTACGCCACGGTGACGGCGGACGTCGCCCTTGCTCAAGCCAGGAACGCCGAGGCCGAGCCGGGGCCGGCACCGAGGCCCCCTGCACGGCGTGCCGATCGCCGGGGCAGACCCGCACGACCCGACCACGGTCGCCCTACCGGTGCCCGACTACCTGGCCGGCCTCGACGCCCCGACCGGGCCGGTACGCATCGGAGTGGACCGCGCCTACAACGAGACCCGTGTCGACCAGGCGACCATCGGCATGCTCGATGACGTAGTCGTCGTACTGCGCCGCCTCGGCGCGACGATCGTCGAGGTCACCCTTCCTGATACCAGCACCATCAACGCCGTGTGGCCCCGGTACGCCGGTGTGGAGGCCGCGATCGCCCACCAGGAGACCTATCCCTCGCACGCCTCGGAATACGGCCCGGCCGACACCCCCCGCTCGATCGCCGGGCTCATCACGCACGGTCACACCGCCTCCGCGATCGAGCTGATGCACGCGCACCATCAGCGGCTCGCGTTCACCGGCGGACTGGCGCGTACCCTGTGCGACGTGGATGTCCTGTTGGCTTTGGTGCAGCCGACCACGAGCCTCACGCTTGCGCAGGAGGCGCTGTATGCCGACCCCGAAGCCCTGACGGACTTCCTCCGCTTCGTCACCCCGTTCAACATGGCCGGCGCCCCGACCATCACCCGGCCAGGCGGTGTCGGCGAGGATGACATGCCGCTGGGGTTCCAGTTCGCCGGTAGGCCGTTCGAGGAACGACTACTGATTCGGCTCGACCACGCCTACCAGCGTGAGACGGACTGGCACCTGCGGCATCCGGCCCTGTAATACGGGCCGCCGACAGGCACCGCACCACATTGCCGGGAGGCACCATGAAACCGAACGCTCGGGAGCGCTTGATCGAGGGCACGCGGCAACTGCTGTGGGAACGTGGTTACGTCGGCACCAGTCCGACCGCGATCCTGGCGCGCTCCGGCGTCGGTCAGGGCAGCATGTACCACCACTTCGATGGCAAGCCGGACCTGGTGTTGGCGGCCGAGCAGCGCAGTGCGGAACTGATGCAACAACAGATCGCCGAAGCGTTCGCCGTGGAAGGCACTGCGCTCGAACGCATCACGAGATATCTGGGGCGCGAACGCGATGTGTTGCGTGGGTGCAGCGTGGGACGGCTCACCGCCGATCCGGAGGTCATGGCCGACGACACGTTGCGCGCACCGATCCGGGAGACCTTCGAGGTGCTGCACGAACACCTCCGGCGCACGGTCGCCGAAGGTGTGGCGGCCGGTGAATTCGCCGGCGAGCCGGACATCGACGAGACCGCTTCCGCCATCGCCGCCGTCATCCAGGGCGGCTACGCCTTGGCCCGCGCGGCACAGGCGGTAGAGCCCTTCGACCGCGCCGTCAGGGGAGTGCTCTCACTTCTGCGGGCGAGCGCTCCGCGCTCGAACTGAACCCCAAGCACCACCACCTATCGATCAGGGCCCTCGACGAGCTCGAAGGCCCTTCTCTTCCCATGCGCAAGTCGGCATGTGCCTGATCGCAGCCGCGACCGCCCTGCGTCTCATTCCACGTGGAATAATCCGCACCGGCACGAGCCGGTGCTCTGAGCTCGAACCACTCCATGATGGCCAGGCGTAAGCGATCATGGCGGCGCACCGCCCAGGACAACGTCCCGCCGGGACGCCGTGCGACTCCGGCACGTTATCCGATACATCGCGGCGGACGTCGCACGACGGCCGGCATGGGCATCCGGGGTCGCAGCAGATCGGCATACAGCCGGATCAGGAGAGGTAGACCGGTTCCAGGGTGGGGAGTCGAGGTAATGTCGCAGCCACCCTGCTCGTCCTGGAGGTCGCCAGGGCGAGGTGAGCCTCTCACATCGTGTGAATGCGCACCGCCTGAAGGTTGGCCAGCTCGTACACCCCCCACTTGCCGAGCTCGCGCCCATGGCCGCTGGCCTTGACACCGCCGGCGGGAAGACGCGGATCGGTCGCGGAGATCGTGTTGATGAAGACGGCCCCGGCATGGATTCGCGTGCTCACGGAGGCGGCGTGATCGTCGTCGGTGCTCCACAGGCTGCTGCTCAGCCCGTAGCGTGAAGAGTTGGCGATGGCGATCAACTCGTCGTCGTGCGCGCCGGTCGTGAGCACGCCGAGCGGACCGAACGTCTCCTCGGAGAGGAGAACGGAGTCGCGCCCGTCCACCTCGACGACCGACGGCGAGAACCACGCGCCGCGGGAACTTTCGGGCGCTTCGGCCTGGGCGAGCACCCGGGCTCCGCCCGCCAGGGCCTGGGCACGTTGCTCGCGTAGCACGTCGCGCAGGTCATGGCGCGCGAGCGGCCCGACGTCAACGGTCTCGTCCGCCGGGTTGCCGACCCTCAGCTCGCGAACGTACGGGACCAATGCCTCGACGAACGCGTCACGCACGTCACGGTGGACGAGGATCCGCTTTGCGGCGATGCAGCTCTGCCCGTTGTTGAGGAACCGGGATCGCACCGCGGCGGCAGCCGCGGCGGGGACGTCCGCGTCGGCCAAGACGATGAACGGGTCAGATCCGCCGAGCTCCAGCACGCACTTCTTGAGCGCGGCGCCGGCGCGCGCGGCGACAAGGGCGCCCACGCGATCGCTGCCGGTGAAGGTGACGGCGGCGACGCGGCCGTCACCGATGATGTCCGACGCCGTGGCCGGGTCGACGACGACGGCCTGCAGGACGCCGGGGCCGAACGCGTCCAGGAACGCCTTCTCGATCGCCATCGCGTTTCCCGTGACGGACTCGGCGTGCTTGAGCACGACGGTGTTACCGGCCGCGATCGCAGGCAGCATCGCGCGGATCACCTGCCACCACGGGTAGTTCCATGGGAGGAGCGCGAACACCACTCCGAGCGGCATGACGCGGACGATCGCGGTGTCGCCGTCTACGTCGAAGGTCTCCGGCCGCAGAATCTCGGGAAGCCGCCCGGAATAGTAGCGGCAGGCGGCGACGCACTTGTCGATCTCGGCTCGCGCCTGCGTGATCGGCTTGCCCATCTCGAGGGTGATGAGCGTCGCGAGCGGCTCCCGCCGCTCCGTGAGGAGGTCGCCGAGCCGTCCGATCGCGGTGACGCGTTCCTCCAGGCGGGACCGTTCCCAGCGCGAGGCCGCGGCGACGTCGAGCACCCGGTCGATGCCCTGGGGAGTCGTGTACGGGTAGAAGTCCAGCTCGTCGCCCGATGCCGGGTCGACGGTGACGATTCCGGCGTCCGCGCGCGTCATACCGCGTTCCCCGCCTCACGCAGCCAGAGAGCGAACCGGCCCGTGATCGAGACCGGGTCGATCAGCAGCTTCTCGACACCCTCGGCGTTCCCCGGCTCGATACGGGCGTGCAGGAACGCCGGTTCCGGCACGGCGAGCAGTTCTTCGAAGGCGGCGCGCAGCCCGCTGGTGGTGTCGGCCGAGCGCGTGGCCCAGCCCGCGGCTGCCGCCAGCTTCTCCAGGTCGATTCTCGGTGAGTAGGTCGGCAAGGCCCCGGTCGATGCGTACACCCCGTTGTCGAGGAGGACGAGGAGCAGGTTGCCGGGCGCGAGGTAGCCGCCGGTCGGCAAGACGTTCGGGTTCATGAGCAGCGAACCGTCCCCTTCGACGCAGACGACCTTCGGCACGGACGGGCCCACGCTGAGCGCCAGCCCGGTCGCCACCGATCCCGCCAGGCCCATCGAGTCGAGGAGGTAGAGGTGGTTGTCGCCGTCCTTCACCGACGCCAGTTCCCGGCTCGTCGCCGCGCAGGTCACGACGACGGGATGCCGGCTCGTCAGGCTCACCAGTACTTCGAGTGCTTCGATGCGCTTCATCAGGCGACCTTCCCGTCAGTGTTCCAGAACGACCCGAGGACCACCACGGGCCGATACGTCATGACCGAGTGCACCCCGGCCTCCTGCACGGCGTCCTGCCAGTCCTCGGGGCCGCTCCTGCGATCCAGCTCGATGACGGGAAGTCCGGCGGCGCGCAGGATGGCCGGCACGGGCTGGCTGATGGAGTGGATCATCGAGTTGTACTCGCCGAGGCCGCCGCGGGTGTTGGCGAAGACGAGCAGCGGCAGGTGGTAGGCGAGCGTGAACGTCGTGAGCGCCGTGAGCGCGTTGCCGAAGCCGTTGTCCTGCATGACCACGGCCCCGAGCTCGCCGGTGAACGCCACCGCTCCCATCACGCCGATCGCCTCTTCCTCCCGCGAGAGCGGCGTGACGCGCGGCGAGACGCCGTTCGCCCCGTCATCCGACGCGACCAGCGAGTTGATGATCGGCGCCACTGTCACGGACGGGATGTACCCGACACGTGCCGTGCCGGCCGACCAGATGCCGTCGGCGACGGCTTTCGCGTATGTCATGGGTGTGATTCCTCCAAGTAGGGAAGGGCGAGGGCGTCGGCGAGAAGGGCGGGATCGATGTTGCCGCCGGATACGACCGCGACGGCTCGCCCGAACCCGCCGGGCTCCGAGAGGTGGGCGCCGACACCGAGGGCGCCGCTCGGCTCGACGACGAGACGGGAACGACGGGCGAGCACCGAGACCGCGGCCAGGATCTCGCGCTCGCTCACCGTGACGATCTCATCGACCGTCGCCTGGATGAGCGGGAACGTCAGCTCACCGACCACTGGTGTCCGCGTCCCGTCGGCGATCGTGCGCGAGGTGTCCTCCACGTTCCACGGAATCCGGCGGCCGGCCGCGAGGGAGTCACGCGCGTCGGCGGCCAGTTCCGGTTCCACGCCGACGACCCTCGTACCTGGTGACGCCTGCTTGACCGCCACGCCGACCCCGGAGATCAGCCCGCCCCCGCCGATCGGCACCAGTACCGTGTCGATTTCGTCGAGCTCTTCGAGGAACTCCAGGGCGAGCGTCCCCTGCCCGGCGATCACGTCGGCATGGTCGAACGGCGGGATCATCGCCATCCCGCGGTCGGCCCGCACCTCCTCGGCGACCAGCTCGCGGCGGGCGGCGGGAGCGAAGATCACGTCGGCGCCGAGCTCCCTGGTCGCGTTCACCTTGACCTCCGCCGCGGCCTCCGGCATGACGACGACCGCAGGAACCCTGGCTGCTCGCGCGGCCCAGGCGACAGCCTGGCCGTGGTTCCCGCTCGAATGCGTGACCACCCCGCGCGCCCGCGCCTCCGGGCGGAGCCGCCGTACCGCATTGAGCGCGCCACGGATCTTGAACGCACCGATCGGCTGGAGGCTCTCGGCCTTCAGATAGAGCTCCCCCCGAGCCCAGGGCGCTGCGAGCAGCGGTGTCCGGACGACGTCGCCGGCGATCCGGGCCTGCGCGTCGACGATGTCGTGAGCCGTGACCGTCATGGCTGCGGGCCCCGTACGGCGATCGCGTCGAGCTCGACGCGGCCCCCGTAGGGCAGTTCCGCGACGGCGATGCACGTGCGTGCGGGCAGCGGTTCCGGCAGCAACTGCTGGTACGCCTGGTCCATGGCGTTCCGGTCGGACATGGATGCCAGGTAGACCGTGATCTTCGCGACGTCTTCGAGGCCAAGGCCCGCCGAGGCGAGCCGGGCTCGCAGGTTCGCGACGGCCTGCCGGGTCTCCTTGGCGACGCCGCCGACGACGAGCGCCCCGTTGGCCAGGCCCAGTTGCCCGGAGATGAAAACGAGCCCTCCGGGGGTCTCGCGAACCGGGCTGTACGGGTGCCGCGCCTGCGCGGGGCTGGTGGGGGCCGAGTCGGTCATCATTTTCCTTACAGCGTCAGAGGTGGCCGAGAGAGGTGGTCTCCGTGCCGGCGCCGGCTTTGCCGCGCACCTTGCGGACCAGGATCGCCGCCGGGATCGCGGCCAGGACGAACACGCCAGCGACGGTGGCGATGTAGGCGTAGATGCCGGTCGCCGAGTTCACCGTCTCGCCGTCGACGACGATGGCCGTCTGGCCGAGGATCGCGGATCCGACGAAGTTCATCGTCACCGCGCCGATGGCGACCATGAACATGACCATGCTGGAAACCGTGGCCTGCCGCGCCTTCGGGGCGAGGATCGAGGCCAGGTTGAACGCGGAGGTAATGAGGTTGCCGGCCGTCATGCTCAGCAGGAACGAGGCCGGTACGGCGACGGCGAGGTTGCTCGGGCCGCCGCCGAAGAGCATCAGCGCGGTGCCGGCCGTTCCGGTCAGGACGCCCACCGCCAGGCACCGCGCGGGGCCGATGCGGGTGGCGAGGACCCCGGCGCCGATACCGCCGAGCACGATGCCGATGGACGGGATGCCGAACATCAGCCCGAGCGCGAGAGGGCTGGCGAGACCGTATCCCAGCCCCTGCTCGGGCGAGACCTCCAGGAGCATGCTGATCAGCTGCAGCTTGCTCTGATAGGCGCCCGTGCCCATGACGACCACGAGCAGCATGACCCCGAACACGAAGGAGATGCCGCGAACGTTGATGATGGGCTCCGGCCTGCGGCTGAGCACCAGGAACCAGAACAGCAGGGCGGCGACACCCGCCGCGAGCACCAGCAGCGACACCACGCCCAGCCAGCCGAAGACCTGGCCGAGGCTGATGTAGCCGAGCACGCCCGCGACACCGAGGGCGAGGACGAGCGCGCCCGTGACATCGACCTTGCCGGGCGTCCGGCTCCCCCTGTCGGGTACGAGCAGGCGGACCAGCAGCGCGGCGAGGGCCGCGAACGACGTGGAGATCACGAAGACGGCCTGCCAGCCGAAGGCCTCGATCGCCGGCGCCACGACGAACGGCGTCACGATGCCGAACGCGGCCGACCCGGCCGTCACGATTCCCGTGACCACCATGGAGAATTTCGGCTCGCAGATGTCGCGGACGATGGCGACCGAGAGGAACAGCGCCGCCACGACAGCACCCTGCAAAAGGCGTCCCAGCACGAACACGCCGAGGTTCGGCGCGGACAGGCACACGAGCCCGCCGAGCGCCGCGACGAGCAGTGTGGCCACGAGCACCCTGCGCTTACCGTAGATGTCCGCGCTCTTGCCCAGCAGCGGCGACCACAGGGCACCGGCGAACATCGCACTCGAGCCGATCCAGGCGAACTGATCGGTGCCGAAGGCCCGCGCCAGGTCGGGGAGCACGTACGTCGGCGCCCCGATCGCGCTGTCGACCATGACGTTGACGAGGACAAGGATCGCGACATAGCCGATGACCCGAGGTTTCCATCCGTCATGGAGCACGGCCGCCGACCTGCCGGCCGTGGTGGGTGGGCTGAGATCGGTCATGAGTGCTTTCTCTCTGTGCTGGGCGCGTCAACGGTGGAATCCCCGAGACGGGTGGTGCGCACGACGCCCTGCTGGGCGACGAGGGTGATACGGGTGGGATCGCCGAGCGAGCGGATGTCGGCGAGCGGGTCCGCCGCGCACAGCACGATGTCGGCGAGGCGACCCGGCCGCAGGGCGCCCAGCCGGTCGTCGACGCCGAGCAGGCGAGCGCTGTTGGAGGTCGCCGCGCGGATGGCGTCCATCGGCGACATGCCCAGCTCGACCAGGTACGACAGCTCGTAGAGGTTCTGCCCGTGCGGCGTGATGCCGGCGTCCGTCCCGACCGCGATGTTCACCTTCCGCGCGATGGCACCGGCGAGGTTCTCCTTGGCGCGCTCATTCCAGCGCAGCTTCTTCTGGTAGCGCCACGGCGTCGTCTTCTTCGGGTCCAACCGCTGGAAGACCGCCGACAGGGTCGGTACGAGGAACGCGTCCCGCTCCCCGAGGAGGTCGCAGCCTTCGTCGTCGATGCCGAAGCCGTGCTCGACCGAGCGGACGCCGCCACGGATCGCGGCGAGGATGCCGGCTCGTCCCTGCGCGTGTGCGGCGACCGGGCGTTCGCCGTGCCGCCGCGCCTCGTCCACGACCGCCGCGATCTCCTCGTCCAGCAGGTCCTGGTCATCGGGATCGTCATGGGCGCTGCTGATCCCGCCGCTCGTGCAGATCTTGATCACGTCGGCGCCGGCGCGCAGCATCCGCCGCGCGGCCTTGCGGACGCCCGGTACGTCATCGACGAGTTCACAGTAGTCCAGGCCGAGACTCTTTCCGCTGGGCAGGGTGCCGTCGGCGTGCCCGCCGGTGTGGCTGATCACGCCGACCGACGTTTGTATGCGAGGCCCCGTGACCAGTCCGGCGACGACGGCGTCGCGGAACCCGGCGGGCAGGCCGCCCAGGTCCCGGACGGACGTGATTCCGGACGCGAGTGTCCGGCTCATGCGTTCGGCGGTCTGGAGGACGCCCATGACGGGGTCCGTCAGGAGGGCTGCTTCCACGAGCGACCGGTCGGAGGGGATCCCGAGGTGGGTGTGGCAGTCGAACAGCCCAGGAAGCAACGTTCCGCCTCGGCCGTCGATCGTCCTGACGTCCGGGTGGCCCGCGGGCGCCCGCGCCGCTGGACCCGCGTAGGCGATCCGGCCGTCGGCGTCGCACTCCAGTACGGCATCGTCCACCACTTCGGGGCTGACGCCGTCGATGAGCCGCACGTTGTGGACCCGCAGCGCGGCCCCGTAGTTGAATCCCACTCGCCGACCTGTTCTCGCTCGCTCTGCTGTGACGTGCGACACGCTAGAGTGATTCTGCAATTCGGCCGCGAATCGCAGGAAATCTTCATCAGACCCCAGATTCTGCAGGAAATGTCAACAACATCTTTTGACGAGCTGGATGTCGCCATCGTCGACGCCATGCGCTCGGCCCCGCGCGAGAGCTGGCGCAGGCTCGGGGAGGTGCTCGGGGTCGACCCGGTGACCGTGAGCCGCCGCTGGGCGCGCATGGAGTCCGAGGGCGTCGCCTGGGTCGCCGCCCATTTCTCGGGAAGCGCGACCCCGGCGTGCGCGCTGGTGGAGATCGACTGTGCGCCGGGGCGGATCACCGAGGTGGTGCGCACCCTCGCCGAACACCCGCAGGCGGCCACCGTCAAGGTGACCAGCGGCGGCAGGGACGTGCTCGTGCTGGCGCAGGCGCCCCACCTCGCCTCGCTCTCGGGCTACCTCCTCAACCTGGTGGGCCAGGTGCCGGGAATCGCGAAGGTCCGCAGCCACGTGATCACCCGATCGGCCCTCGAAGCCAGCCGTTGGCGGGAGGGCGCGCTCGATCCCGAGCAGCGGCGTCGCCTCGGTTCCCGTCCGCGGCTGCAGCCCGGCGAGGCCGACGGCATCGAGAAGACCGACCTGCGCATCGTCCGCGCGCTGCACGCCGACGGGCGGATGTCGTTCGAACGGCTCGCCGAGCACGTGGGCATCAGCCCGATGTCCGTGCGCCGCCGGCTGTCGCGCCTGCAGGGGGCCGGGCTCATCACCTTCCGCTGCGACGCCTCCCGGCATCTTTCCGGCCGGTCGGTTTCCGCGGTGTACTTCGGCTCGCTGGACATCCAGGACCTGGGCGCCGCGGAGGAACGCATCCGCTCGCTTCCGGGGGTCCGAGCCGCCACGTTCGTCGCCGGGCCCTTCAACATGATCGTCGACGCGTCGCTGCGAACGACGGCCGAGGTGCACGACCTCGAATGGCGCATGGGCCAGGAACTGCCGGCGCTGCGCATGCAGGACCGCTCGGTCGTGCTGAGCATGACCAAGCTGCTGGGACGCGTCCTGGACGCCGAGGGGCGATCCGTCCGCGCCGTGCCGCTCGTCCCCGAGGAGAACGGGTAGGGTCGAAATCCACACTGACTGGTGTACTTTTGCGGAGTCCGTCGAGCGACGACGGCTCCGCATGGAGGTAATGACATGGCATTCGATCCGGCCGAGCATTGGGAGGGCTACCTCGCCCCGCCCGCGTTCGAGGAGTACTCGGCCAGGTATGCGGACTTCTTCCGGATGAGGCGCGAGGACGGCATCATCGAGGTTCGCCTGCACACGAACGACGGCCCGTACGCCCACGCGCCGGCCGCACACAACGCGTGGACGCGCGTGTGGCAGGAGATCGGCAACGACCCCGAGAACCAGGTGCTGATCATCACGGGCACCGGTGACAGGTGGATGACGGGCAACCCGAAGGGGCTCAACCCCAAGCCCGCCTCCGACCTGGACCCGGACCACATCTACCAGCGCATGGCCGACGGCTGGAAGCTCATCGAGAGCTTCGTCAACAACATCGACATCCCGACGATCGCCGCCGTCAACGGCCCTGGGGTGCACACCGAGTTCGCGATGATGAGCGATGTCACGTTCGCGGCACCGGACGCCGACTTCATGGACCCGCACTTCTGGCTCGGCTCGCCGCCGGGAGACGGCCAAGGCCTGGCGCTCCAGGCGCTGATGGGCCCCAAGCGCGCGGCCTACCACATCTACGCGGCCAAGTCGATCCCCGCGGACAAGGCTCTCGAATGGGGCATCGTCAGTGACGTGCTGCCCCGCGAGCAGCTTCTCGATCGGGCGTGGGAACTGGCCCAGTTCATCATGAAACGGCCACGTTACACCAGGTGGGCGACGCACAACATCGTCTCGCGGCACTGGAAGAAGTTGGTGGCCGAGGACTTCGGTTTCCACATGGCGCACCAGATGCTCGCCAACGTCGCCAGTAAGTCTCTGGTGCCCGACCCGGAGCTGCTGGCCGACTCCGATACCCGCAAGCTGTTCTGACCTGAGGGTTCGGCGGGCTATCCGGATTCGTGCCGCGCGCACGGTCTCAGGCAGCCGGGGCGCCGGCCGTCCCAGGGAGGCCGGCCGGCGGAAGGTCGCGTAGCCCGACGGCGGGAACGCCTCGGTCGCCATCCGCGACGCGAACGCCGTCAGCGCGTCGCGCAGGTTCCGCCCTTCCGCGGGCTCCTCCTCAATCGCCCTCCGTACGGTTGTCGCCAAGGTCTCGTTGACGCGTACGAGGACGCTCTGGAGGATGATCTGCTCGGCTCCTAAGTGATCGTAGACGGTGCGCTTGGACACATCTGCCCGGGCCACGATGGCATCGACGCTGGTGAGCTCGTAACCCTCGGAGACGAACAGCGCCTCGGCGGCGTTCAGCATGGCCGCTCGCTTGTTGTGGGACCGCAGTCGCCGGCCAGGGGTCTGCGCGGATACTGCTCTCGCCCTCGCTACGCCTTTCCCGAATACCACACTGCACGGTGTAGTGTGGTTTGCTTGGAAGGCCGTATGCCCGTCGCAGGCGCGCCGAACAGGGTGAACAGGAGGAAATCGTGAGGATGCCCCCCATCAGTCCGAACGAGCTGTCCGACGAGCAACGCCCGTTCGACGAACATGTCCGCCAGGTCATGGGCGGCCTGCGGACACCGTTCACCTCGACGGATGAGAGCGGCGCGCTCATTGGGCCGTTTCCCGTGATGCTGCGCTTTCCCGGCCTCGCCCGGCCACTGCTGGAATGGTTCACGACCGTCACGAGCGGCAGCGTGCTTTCGCCGCGGGTGCGCGAGGTCGCCATCCTCACCACCGGTTCACGGTACGGCGCCGCCTACGAGCTCTACTCCCACAGCAGGATCGCGGCGAAGATCGGACTGCCGGACGGCGTCGTCGCGGGCCTGACCGCCGGGCAACGACCCGCGGGACTGACGCCGGAGGAGTCGGTCGCACACGATGTGGCGGCCCACCTCTACACCGGCGCGCCGCTCCCAGGGGCGCTCTACCGCTCCGCGGTCGCCTGCTTCGGCGAGTGCGGGACGGCGGAACTCGTCTTCCTGATCGCCCAGTACGCCGCGATCTCCATGGTCCTCAACGCCTACGACGTCCCACTGCCACCGGATGCGGAGTAACGCCCGATGCACACGGAACGCCAACAGTGATCGAACACTACAAACGCCTGGGGCGCCTCGTCACGGACGCGACCGCCCAGATGGACGGCCAGTCGCCCTGGCTCGTGGTCGGCGCGGTGCCGATCCAGCCGAGGCCGGTCGAGCTCTTCCCGGCGAGCGGCGATGAGCTGCGGCGATGGCTCCAACAGCACGTCGCGGACTGGCCGGCACCGATCCCCATCGCATCCAAACAGCCGGAGACGTACGCGGACAAGCTGACCTTCGTACCATCGCGAAGCCCCGGCCGGCCGGCCACCTCATACTATTGCGAACTCCACGCGGACGGCTCCGCGCTCGGCGCGCTGCAACTGGGAACACTTCGCGACAGCCCCACGGACGACAGCGAAGTCTGGGTGCTCGGCGAAGGCGCCATCGCGTGGATCACGATCGCCCTGCTGCGCCTCATGGCGGCCTTCGCCCATCGCACCATGGTTCTGGGCGAAGCCATGGTCTTGGGCGAAGCCGCCGCCGAAGCGACCATCATCCCTGGCGCCGGCACGGCGATGGAGGTGTGGAACCACGCCGGCTCGATGTACGGACCGGCAGGAGGCCACCGGCTCTCCGAGGCCGTCTCCACGCGCCGCACGATCGACCTGGCCAGGTGCCTGTCGCCACACCTCACGATGACGGCACGACCACTCGTCCTCGACCTCCTCCGCCGGTTCGGCCTCTCCGGCTCACGCCACATCGACCCCAGCGGCGTGCTCCAGCGCGGGCACTTCACCGGATTCGACGAAGCGATCCGCGCATGGGCCGACGCGATCGGCGCTTCATCCGAACCGTGACCGCGGCGGCCCGCCCTCCCCACCGGACAAGGGGTCTGTCCAGTACCCGTACAGTCCCTATCAAGGTCGGGGAGGTGGCGTCGATGTGGCGCGCGTACCAGCATCGCACGGCCTGGTGTGCGAGGTCGAGGTCGATGGCCTGTTGGGGAAGCAGGACGCGGTGGTTGTCGGGCGTGGTGTGGACGCTGCCCCGGCGCCAGAGGCGATGGGCCCGCTCACGTTCGCGCTGCGGCACCTGCGGCCCGCAAGGTACCGGCCGCCGTGATCGGCACTGCCCGGTAGAGGGGTCTGTCGACCTCGCGCAGCCAGTGCACGATGTGATCCTCCCTGTCATGGGGCATGTCATGGAGGCGGGCCCGCATGCCCTAACTCGCCCCGGCCTATCAGGTGATCAGGGCGTGGCGCCGTGACGGGCTGCCGGCTTTGCCCGCCTTCGTTGTCCCAACCCGCCAGGCCCGGTTCCTGCTCGCCGGTGGCCTCGGCGGGGCCGTTGTGCTCTGCGGCGGTGAGGATGTCGCTGGGACGGGTACGGCCCCGGCATCGGGTGGCCAGATCGAGCGCCTTGGCGGCGGCGGCGGGCGTGGTGCCGGGTGGGACGATGAGCAGGTTGATGTGCTCGATCCCCGGGATGATCAAATTGATCACCTGGGGATCGATGGTGCGAAACCAGCCCACCTTGACCTGGCGGCCAGGGGCGGCGATACGGCGCGGGATGTTGTGCCAGGTGTCGATGTGCAGGCCCACCCGTAGGACCCGCCGCTGCAGGTGCCGGTCGATCGCGGCGATCAGGGCGGGCAGTTCCGCGCCGGCGTCGTAGCCGGCGGGCCACCATGCGCCGTCGACCGCGCCGCGGCGCGCGAGGCCGGGATCCAGGCTGAACCGCACCTTCTTCGCGCCGGTCATCAGGAGGGCCTGCGGCGTCGTGCGGCCAGGCGTGCCGGGGTCGGCCAGCGTACGTCATGGGCCCAGCCGAGCCGCTCCAGCCACCGGATCAGCCGGGCGGAGATGTCGATCTGGCCGGGCAGCACGCCGTGACGGGCGCAGGTGGGGTCGGCGTGGTGGCCGTTGTGCCAGCTTTCACCGAGCGACAGGATCGCCAGCGGCCAGAAGTTGGCGGCCCGGTCCCCGGCGTGGGTCTTCAGCGGTCGTTCGCCGAAGACGTGGCAGACGGAATTGATCGACCAGGTGATGTGGTGCAGCAGCGCGATCCGTACCAGGGCGCCCCAGAAGAACGCGGTCAGCGCGCCGCGCCAGGTGCCGGTGGCCAGCAGGCCGATGGTGGGCGGCAGCAGCAGCGAGGCCGCGGCCAGCGGCCCGAACAGCCGGTCCACCCGGCCGATGCCGGGGTCGTTGAGCAGGTCCTTGGCGAACCGCTCCCGGTTGGTGCGCTCACGCCCGAACATCCAGCCGGTGTGCGCGAACAGCAGCCCCTTGGCCAGGCCGCGCACGCTGCGCCCGTAACGCCAGGGCGAGTGCGGATCGCCGTCACGGTCGGCGAAGGCGTGATGACGTCGGTGGTCGGCCACCCACTGGATGACCGGGCCCTGTATCGCCAAAGACCCGGCCACCGCCAAGCCGATCCGCAGCCACTGCGGGGCTTTGAACGCGCCGTGGGTGAGATAGCGGTGAAAACCCACCGTTACCCCGAGCCCGGTCACGACGTACGCGCCGCCCGCGATCACTGCGTCGACCCAGCTCAGCCCCCACCCCCAGGCCACGGGGATCGCTGCGGCCAGTGCCGCGAACGGCACCAGCACGAACACCCACAACGCGACCACCGCGGCGACCGGTTTACGCCCATCGATGATCGGCGCCGCGCCATCCCGCTTCCGATCACCCACGCCCGTATCCGTTGAAGCCATACCAGCGTTGCCTCCTTGTCCCCATCGGGGAGCGCAGTCACGCGTGCAGAAGTCAATTCGCTTCCCCCGCACACTGTGGCTACACCACCCGATAACACTCATTTGCGGCTTATGGCACGTTTCTTGCCGGTACCTCGGCCCGGTCGAGCGCTGGTTGGCCACCTGAACCGGGCGACTCATTTGCCGCGGAGCAGACAAGAGCGTTCAGGCGCTGGAGGGACGACATCCGCGCCTGGATGGACTCGCAGACCGCGACTCCGCCGCGATCTCCGCGGCCTCTACGGCCTCGGCGATGAGTCCCGGCGCCGGCGGCGCGAGGCCCGAAACGCCTCCTGGACATTCCGGACCAACCACACCCGTGTCCTGGCCCGGCGATCAGACTCGTTCACTTCGAGCCAACACCCGCGCGTGCCGTAGGGGAAACAGGCGATCCGGGAAGGACCCATCTGCCAGTCGATGACGTTGCCCTGAAATCCCATCGATCCCGCGATGGCCAGCGCCGTGCGCAGCCATGGCAGGGCGGTGAAGGAACCGTGGGTGAGCAGCCGGTGGAACCCCACCGTCACCCCCAGCCCG
>NZ_POUA01000145.1 GCF_003236385.1 Spongiactinospora gelatinilytica | reverse complement strand
GTGTTCGAGCAGGTAGTGACCGGGGGCGGGGGAAGGTGCGACACGCCCGGGGTGTTCTACATGGCGCGGGCTGAGCAGCGATTTTGGGGGGCGACAGGGGGTTCGACTTGCGTTCATCGGCCCGCGCTTCTAGGTTGGGACCACAACATCTAGTAGTTACACCGATGTAGTTCACCATAGGTTGTGTTCCGTTACCGCACCATGGCAGTCCGTGGGGCGGCGCGAGCGTTCCCCTCGGCGAGGGGGTCTTCGGGTGCGGGAACGGCGCGGCGCGTGGGCTCCTGGTGGCGGTCGTAGGGAGGCGCGCGTGCATTGTCCGTTCTGCAGGCACCCTGACACACGCGTCATCGACAGCCGCTCGACGGAGGACGGCGCGGCCATCAGGCGCCGCCGTACGTGCTCCTCGTGCGGGAAGCGGTTCACCACCCAGGAGACGGTGCTGCTCATGGTGAGCAAGCGCAGCGGCGTGACCGAGCCGTTCTCCCGGGACAAGGTGATCGCCGGCGTACGCCGCGCGTGCCAGGGCAGGCCGGTGAGCGAGGACTCGCTCGCCCAGCTCGGGCAGCGCGTCGAGGAGAGCATCAGGGCCACGGGGGCCGCGGAGATCCCGTCCAACGAGGTGGGGCTCGCGATCCTGGGGCCGCTGCGCGACCTCGACGAGGTCGCCTACCTGCGCTTCGCCTCGGTCTACCGGGGGTTCGAAACCCTCGCGGACTTCGAGGCCGAGATCGCGCAGTTGCGCACCGAGCGCTCGGCCGTGGCGGCCGGGGGCGGCGGCGACGCCGACTGAGAACGAACTACTGACGAGCTACACGGGTCAAGTGAACCCCGGCGCCGGGGGCGATTCATGCGGCGCGACATGTGGTCCACATTCGAGGGCTCAGGTGAGCCTGGAAGGGGGAGTCATGACCGAGACGGTCAGCGGCGCGGCAACGCGTGGGGGCAGGCGAGGCCGCAAGGGGTTGAAGGTCAAGCGCGTCCACACCACCCCGGGGGTACACCCGTACGGCGAGGTGACCTGGCAGCGCCGCGACGTCGTCATGACCAACTGGCGGGACGGATCGGTCAACTTCGAGCAGCGTGGCGTCGAGTTCCCCGACTCCTGGTCGGTGAACGCCGCCAACATCGTGACGACGAAGTACTTCCGCGGCGCGGTGGGCACCCCGCAGCGCGAGTGGAGCCTCAAGCAGCTCGTCGACCGGGTGGTCGGCGTCTACACCCGTACCGGCCTGGAGCACGGCTACTTCGCCTCCGACGAGGACGCCGAGATCTTCGACCACGAGCTGAAGTACGCCCTGATCCACCAGCTCTTCGCCTTCAACTCCCCGGTGTGGTTCAACGTCGGCACCGCCAGTCCCCAGCAGGTGTCGGCGTGCTTCATCCTGTCGGTGGACGACCAGATGGAGTCGATCCTGGAGTGGTACAAGGAAGAGGGTGTGATCTTCAAGGGGGGCTCCGGCTCCGGGGTCAACCTCTCCCGCATCCGCTCCAGCAAGGAGTTGCTGTCCAGCGGCGGCACGGCCAGCGGCCCGGTGTCGTTCATGCGCGGCGCCGACGCCTCCGCGGGCACCATCAAGTCGGGCGGCGCGACCCGGCGGGCGGCCAAGATGGTCGTGCTCGACGTGGACCACCCCGACATCATGGAGTTCATCGAGACCAAGGCGCGTGAGGAGGACAAGGTCCGCGCGCTCCGCGACGCGGGGTTCGACATGGACCTCGGCGGCAAGGACATCGTCTCGGTCCAGTACCAGAACGCCAACAACTCCGTGCGCGTCTCCGACGAGTTCATGCACGCGGTGGAGAACGGCGAGGAGTTCGGCCTGCGCGCCCGGCTGTCCGGCGAGGTCATCGAGACCCTGGACGCGCGTGACCTGTTCCGCAAGATGGCCAAGGCCGCCTGGGAGTGCGCCGATCCCGGCATCCAGTACGACGACACGATCAACTCCTGGCACACCACCCCGGAGAGCGGCCGGATCACCGCCAGCAACCCCTGCTCGGAGTACGTCCACCTGGACAACTCCTCGTGCAACCTGGCGAGCATCAACCTGTTGAAGTTCCTGGGCGACGACGGGTCCTTCGACGTCCAGCGGTTCGTGAAGCTGACCGAGCTGATCATCACCGCGATGGACATCTCGATCAGCTTCGCCGACTTCCCGACCGAGAAGATCGCCGAGACCACCCGCGCGTACCGGCAGCTCGGCATCGGCTACGCCAACCTCGGCGCGCTGCTCATGGCGACCGGGCACGCCTACGACTCCGACGGCGGGCGGGCCATCGCGGGCGCGATCACCAGCCTGATGACCGGCGTCTCCTACCGCCGCAGCGCCGAACTCGCCGGGGTGGTCGGCCCCTACGACGGATACGCCCGCAACGCCGAGGCGCACAAGCGGGTCATGTGCAAGCACGCCGCCGCCAACGACGACCTGCGCACGGTCGGCGGCATGGACACGGGCATCCACCGCGAGGCCACCCGCCAGTGGTCGGAGTGCCTGAAGACCGGCGAGAAGAACGGCTACCGCAACGCGCAGGCGTCGCTGCTCGCGCCCACCGGGACCATCGGGCTGATGATGGACTGCGACACGACCGGCATCGAGCCGGACCTGGCGCTGGTGAAGCTGAAGAAGCTGGTCGGCGGCGGTTCGATGCAGATCGTCAACCAGACCGTGCCGCGCGCCCTGGTCCGGCTGGGCTACCAGCAGGAGCAGGTCGAGGCGATCATCGAGTACATCTCCGAGCACGGGCACGTGGTGGACGCGCCGGGGCTGCGGCCGGAGCACTACGAGGTGTTCGACTGCGCGATGGGCGAGCGGGCGATCGCGCCGATGGGGCACGTCAGGATGATGGCCGCCACCCAGCCCTACCTGAGCGGGGCCATCTCCAAGACGGTCAACCTGCCCGAGTCCGCCACGGTGGAGGACATCGAGCAGGTCTACCGAGAGGGCTGGAAGCTCGGGCTGAAGGCCCTGGCCGTCTACCGGGACAACTGCAAGGTGGGGCAGCCGCTGTCGATCGCCAAGAAGGGCGGCGAGAAGGCCGGCGAGGACAAGCCGGCCGAGCCGCCCGTCGTGGAGGTCGTGGAGATCACCAGGCCGACCCGGCGGCGGATGCCGAACCAGCGGCCCAGCACCACCACCCGGTTCACGGTGGGCGGCGCGAAGGGCTACATGACCGCCTCCTCCTACCCGGACGACGGCCTCGGCGAGGTTTTCCTGAAGATGTCCAAGCAGGGCTCGACGCTGGCGGGCGTGATGGACGCCTTCTCGGTGGCGATCTCGATCGGCCTCCAGTACGGCGTGCCGCTGGAGACGTACGTGAGCAAGTTCGTCAACATGCGGTTCGACCCGGCCGGGATGACCGACGACCCGGACGTCCGGATGGCCGCCTCGGTGATGGACTACATCTTCCGCAGGCTCGCCCTGGACCACCTGCCCTACGACGAGCGGGCCGCGCTCGGCATCTTCTCCGCCTCCGAGCGCGCCGCGCAGCAGCGTGGCGAGGACCCGGCGGCCCAGCACGAAGAGGTGATGGACGCCGAGGCGCTGGCCCAGTCGGCCCCGATCGAGCGCGCGCCCGCGCAGGACGCGCCTCGCCCGGACCCGGCTCCCCAGGAGGTGCGGGCACTGGAGAGCCACCAGGGCCGCACCGCCGACGCTCCGCTCTGCATGACCTGCGGGACCAAGATGCGCCCCGCCGGCAGTTGCTACGTCTGCGAGGGCTGCGGCTCCACCAGCGGCTGTAGCTGACAGCGGGTGTAGTGCGTTCGAGCGCCCGGCCTCATGGGAGGCCGGGCGCTCGGCGTGCTCAGGCCGCCCGCGACGACGACGCCGGCCGGGTGAGGGCCAGGGTGGCCATGCTCGCTCGTGCGGCGGGCACGCTCTCGATGGACAGGTGTGTGACCGCGGCGTTGATCAGCCGCGTCCGCTCCGGCGGCGGCCAGAGTGAGCGCGATCCGCGGCCAGGAGCCGCTGGTGCCCTGAGATGGTCCCCTGAGCTGGTCCCCACTGTCAGGGGATCAGAGTGGGACATGTGATCATCCTATGCCGGTGTCCGACGAGGCGCTCGCCGGCGACATGCCGCCGTACGCGCACCCCGGCCCCGGCTCTCCGGAGGCCGCCTACCTGGCCGAACTGCGCGCGGCCAGGGGCGGGTACGTACCCGCCCGCCAGGTACGCTCCGCGCCGCTGCCCGAGCCGGACGCCAGGCCGTTCGAGGCCGCCGCCAAACCCAAGGGCGGCGCCGGGATCGCCACCACGATGGCGTTCGTCCGCCTGGTCAAAGATCTGATGCGCGATCCGGCGAGCGGGCGCAGGTGGGTGCCGATCGTGCCGGACGAGGCGCGCACCTTCGGCATGGAGCCGCTGTTCCCGACGGCCGGGATCTACTCGCCGCGCGGGCAGCGCTACGACGCCGTCGATCGCGACCTGCTGCTGTCCTACAAGGAGGCGGCCGACGGGCGGATCCTGAACGAGGGGATCACCGAGGCGGGCTGCATGGCGTCGTTCACCGCGGCGGCGACGTCGTACGCCACCCACGGCGAGCCGATAATCCCGTTCTGCATCTTCTACTCGATGTTCGGCTGGCAGCGCACCGGCGACCAGATGTGGGCGCTGGCCGACCAGATGGGCCGCGGGTTCCTGATCGGCGCGACCGCGGGCGGCACCACGATGACCGGCGAGGGCCTGCAACACGCCGACGGGCACTCCCAGCTGCTCGCCTCGGCCAACCCGGCCTGCCTGGCCTACGACCCGGCGTTCGGGTACGAGGTGGCCGCGATCGTCCGCGACGGCCTGCGCAGGATGTACGGCGAGGCGCAGGAGGACGTCTTCTACTACCCCACCGTCTACAACGAGCCGATGCCGCAGCCGGCGATGCCGGACGGCGTGGAAGAGGGCATCGTGCGCGGCCTGTACCGCTACGCGGGCGACGGGCACGGCTCACTGCAACTGCTGGCCAGCGGCACCGCGGCGCACTGGGCGCTCGCCGCGCGCCGGATGCTGGCCGAGGACTGGGGGGTGGCGGCCGACATGTGGTCGGTCACCTCCTGGAGCGAGCTGCGCCGCGAGGCGATGGACTGCGACGCGGAAGCCCTCGGCGACCCGGGGGCGCGCCGGAGGGTGCCGTACGTGACCCAGGCGCTGGGGCAGGCGGCCGGGCCGGTGATCGCGGTGAGCGACTGGATGCGTGCGGTTCCCGACCAGATCAGGGCCTGGGTGCCGCAGGAGTGGACCTCGCTGGGCACCGACGGGTTCGGCCTGTCCGACACCCGTGAGGCCGTCCGCCGCCGCTTCCGGGTGGACCCGCTGTGGATCGTGGTGGCGGCACTGAGCGCGCTGGGCAAGCCCGACCTCGTCGAGCAGGCCATCGCGAAGTACGGCCTGGCCCCCGCTCGCGCGGAGGGTCAGCCGGCCGGCTTCTGACCGGTCACCGTGGCCAGGTGCGCCTGCGCCCACGGCACCGGCAGGAAGCCGCGCTTGACGGTGAGGAGCTGCACGCTGGCCGTCCACGACTGGATGCCGGGGATGCCGGCCAGTGTGCGGCTGGTGAACTCGTGCAGTTCCGCCGTGGTCGGCATGATCACCTCGATCAGCAGGGAGGACTGGCCGAGCGTCGCGGAGATGTGGCGGACCCCGCGGTGCCCGGTCAGCACCCCGGCCACGGCGTCCAGCCGGGCGGGCTCGACCGACAGCCAGAACAGCACCTCGGCCTCGTACCCGAGCGCCGACGCCGGGATGAAGGTGGAGATCGTTGCGCAGCCGCGCTCGGTCATCACCTCGAAACGCCGCCGCACGGTGCTCTCGCTGACGCCCAGGTGCTTGGCGATGGACTGGAAGCTGGCCCGGCCGTCGTCGCGCATCACGTCGAGGATGTCGCGATCGACGTCGTCGAGGTGGTGCGGGCCGCAGGAGTGCGGGATCGGCTCGGCGGCGAACGCGCCGGGGGCGAAGTCCAGGCCCTGCAGGCTCCAGTCGTAGGAGATCTTGTAGGTGTGCAGCACCAGGTCGGCCTGGCTGCGCATGGCCCCGGGGATGCGCTGCACCTCGTCCACCAGGATGGAGAAAAGGTCGCGGCTCTTCGGCGCGACCAGCTCGAAGACGATGTCGTGACTGCCGGTCACCACCGCGACGAACCTTATCTCGGGGAACCGGGCGAGGCGGTCGGCCACCCGTAACTGGGTGCCGGGGGAGCAGGCCAGCCGTACCAGGAAGACGTCCACGGGGCCGCGGTGCTCGACGTGCGGGACGGCGGCGACCACCACCACGCCGTCCTGGATGAGCTGCTGGGCGCGGCGGGCGACCGTCGTGGTCGAGGTGCCGATGGCCTGGGCTATGTCGGTCCAGCTCGCCCTGCCGTTCAGGTGCAGGGCGGCCAGGATCTTCCGATCGAGGGTATCGAGTTCATTCATCGGGTGCATTTTGACGCTTTTATAACTTGGTTAGCGCCACTTTTTATGAAATAGCAGTCTCTGTCAGGAAATCACGGACAGTGGCCTCGAAGAGACCGGCCTCCTCCACCTGTGGCGAATGCCCAGAGTTCTCGAAGACGACCAGCTTCGCGTCCGGGATCAGCCCGGCGATCGTCTCGCTGCACGACACCGGCGTGATCCAGTCGTGGCGGCCAACGGTCACGAGCGCCGGCGCGGTGATGCGGAGAAGCAGGTGCTTGATGTCGTAGTTCGGCTGGTTCACCGCGAACGCGTGATTGTGCGTCCGGTACCGGTACGGCGTGGCGTCCACCCGCTCGCCGACCTTGGCGGGGTCGTAGTCGTGGTCGTACAGCGGCAGGATCTCCCGCCAGCAGTCCCGCAGGTCGTCGTCGTCGCGCACGGTGCCCGACATGATCCGGTCCAGCTTGGCCCGGTCGATCGCGACGCGCGCCGAGGCGAGCGCGTTGGCCAGCGCCAGCTCCTGGTTGGAGTTGTCCGCGGCGGTGTCGCGCAGCACCAGGGCGCTCACCCGCTCCGGATGCGCGATCGCGTACTCCATCGCGATGAACCCGCCGTAGGACCCGCCCGCCATCACGATCCGCTCGGCCCCGGCCCATTCGCGCAGCCCGTCCACGTCCGCGACCCACTGCTCGTGCGTGTACGGCTCACGGCCCTCGCTCGCCCCCGACCCCCGGGCGTCGAACACGATCACCCGGTAGGCGTCGGCCAGCCTGCCGAAGGTGGCCCGGGGCTCGGCCAGCGATCCCAGCCCCGGCGCGCCGTGGTGGGCGATCAGCGTCGGAGCGCCGGGCCGCTCGCCGCCCAGCACCTCGACGTTCAGCTCGTTGCCGTTGATCAGGACGCGCATCGCGCGCTCCTTCCTCACCGCTCACCGCGGTGGTTGCGTGCGTCGTTGTAGGCCACCGAGACCAGCGTCGCCGCCACCACCAGCAGCAAGATGGCCAAGGAGGGGAAGAGCGTGGTCCACCACGCCGAGGCGAGCGACCCGGACAACTGCGCCTTGTGCAAGATCCCGCCCCAGGACCAACTGCCCGGGTCGCCGAGCCCGAGGAAGGACAGCCCCGCCTCGGCCAGCACCGCCCGCGAGACGGTCAGCACCACCGACACCCCGACCACCGGCATCACGCCGGGCAGCAGATGGCTCCTGATGATCCGCCCCGCCGACGCGCCGAGCATCCGGGCCGCCGACACGTACGGCAGCGGCACGATCGCCAGCGCCTGCGAGCGCACCACCCGGGCCACCTCCGGCCAGCTGAACAGCGCGATCACCATGACCAGCGTGGTCACGCTCGGCCCGGCCAGCGCCGCCACCAGGATCATCAGCGGCAGCACCGGCAGCGACAGGGACAGGTCGATCAGTACGCCCAGCGGGGTGTCCAGCCGCCTGAAGTAGGCGGCCACCACGCCGAGCAGCAGCCCGATCAGGATGGCCAGCGCCGAGGCCGCCGCGCCGACCGTGATGCTCACCCTGGTGCCCCAGATGACCTGGGCGAAGACGTCTTGTCCCACGTCGTCGGTGCCGAACCAGTGCGCCGCGCTCGGCGGTAGGGAGATGTCCGTGCCGTACCCCTCGGGGAAGGGCGCGATGAGCGGCGCGCAGAGCGCGACCAGGGCCATCAGGACCAGCACGGCCACCGAGCCGACGCCGAGCGGGTTGCGCCGGAACCCCTCCCACGTCCTGCGCCGCGGCGTCGGCTCGCGGGTCTGCTTCTTCGTCTCGTTCGTCGCGGCCACCGCGGTCATGAGGTACGCACCCTGGGGTCGAGCAGGCCGTAGGCGACGTCGGTCACCAGGTTCGCCACCACCACGGCCGCGGCCAGCAGCACGAACGCGCCCTGGAGCACCGGGAAGTCCATCTGCCCGACGGCCTCGAAGATGGCCCGGCCGATGCCGGGGTAGGCGTAGATCGTCTCGGTCAGCACCGCGCCGCCGACCAGCGCGCCGAGCTGGAGCCCGGCGATGGTGGTGGTGGGCAGCAGCGCGTTGCGCACGGCGTGCTTCCACACCACCGCGCCCGGCGGTACGCCCTTGGCCCTGGCCAGCGCCACGTAGTCCTCGCCCATGGTCTCGATCAGCGTGGAGCGCATGGTCAGCACGTAACCGCCGAGCTGGATGAAGACCAGCGACAGGCACGGCAACACCAGGTGGTGCAGCATGCTCAGGCTGGCCGCCACGCCGGTCGCGTCCGGGTCCAGCGCGCCGCCGATCGGGAACCAGCCGAGCAGCACGCCGAACACGTACAGCAGGAACACCCCGATGCTCGGCACGAACAGCGACTGGGCGGTGATGCCGCCGACCTGGATGACCCGGTCGACCCACCCGCGCGCCCTGGTGGCGGCGAGCACGCCGAGCGGGATGCCCACCACGACGGTCACCGCCATCGCCGACAGGGTCAGGATCAGCGTCCAGGGCAGCCGCTCCATCAGCACCGTGGTGACCGGCAGCGACTGACGGAAGGACATGCCGAGATTGCCCTGGACGAGCTGCGCGAGGTAGCTGCCGTACTGCACCAGCAGCGGCCGGTCCAGGCCGAAGTCGGCGAGCAGCTTGGCGCGCAGCTCCGCGGTCATGTTGGGGTCGGCCACCGTGACCACCGGGTCACCGGGCAGCAGCCGTACCAGGAAGAAGGTCACGGTGACGGCGAACCACAGCGTGACCAGGCCGCGCAGCAGCCTCGTGCCGACGAACTTGAGCGTCACCGTGACCTCCCCGACCTCAGCCGGCCCGCTTGACCTGGGCCAGGGAGAGCGGGTTGAGGATGGACAGCAGCTCGCTGGGCATCGGCTTCCAGTTGGTCCACTCGGCCGAGTGCGCGATGTTGAAGGTCTCGACGTAGAGCACGTTGTCGTAGACCTGGTCGCGGATGATGCGGGCGGCCTCCTGGATCGGCGCCTTGGCCTCCTCCGGCGACAGTGCGCGCTGGCCCTTGTCGATGAGCTCGTCCAGCTCGGGGTCGGCGACCTGGGCGTAGTTGATGAAACCGCCGGACTTGAAGGCCAGCCCGAAGTTCGCCGGCGGGTTGTCCATGATCGCCCAGGAGCCGGCATAGATGTCGAAGTCGTGCTTGAGCGACTTGTCGACGTAGGTGTTGCGCTCAAGCCCCTGGAGCTTGATCGTGATCCCGGCCTTCTTGGCGGAGTCGCGGACCATCGGCGCCCACTTGGCGATGTTGGGGTCGGCCTGGTCGTAGATCATCGACACGCTCAGGTTCTGCTGCCCCGCCTCGGCCAGCAGCGCCTTGGCCTTGGCCGGGTCGTACGGGTACTCCTTGATCGTGGGATCCACGTAGTCGGGCTGGGAGGGGGTCAGCACACTTCCGTTGGACGACTTGGCGAAGCCCTGCATGGCGATCTTCCTGATCGCCTCGTAGTCCACCGAGTAGGCGAGGGCCTGCCGCACGCGCACGTCGTCGAGCGGCTTGCGCTTGGTGTTGTACTGCAGGTGCGCCCAGCCCAGCGACGGGATCTGGGTCAGCTTGATCTTTGGGTCGCTCTTCAGCGTGGCGGCGGTGGCCGGCGGCAGCACGTTGCCGATCATGTCGATCTCGCCGTTGCGCAGCGCCAGGACCTCGGTGTTGACGTCGGGGAAGACGCGGAACACGACCTCCTTGACGCCCGGCTTGCCGCCGGGCGCGGGCCCGAAGGACTCCACGCGCTCCATCAGGTAGCGCTGGCCGCGTTCGACCTTGGTCAGCCGGTACGGCCCGGCGCTCACCCAGTTCTCGGCGTTGGCGAACTTCTGCACGCTCGGCGCCTTCTCGAAGACGTGCTTGGGCACGATCGGCATCCAGAAGCCGACGTTGTGCAGGAAGGTGCCGTCCGGGCGGCTCAGATGGAACTTCACCTCGGTGGGGGAGAGCGCCTCGGCCTTGTCCAGGGCGGTGATCAGCCCGGCCACGACGCCGAACTTCTCCTTCTGCACCGCCCCGATGGTGAACACCACGTCATCGGCGGTGACCGGCTTGCCGTCGGACCACTTGAGGTCGTCGCGCAGCTTGACGGTGGCGGTCCTGCCCTTGTCGCCGTAGGACCACTCGGTGGCGAAGTAGGGGATGCGCTGGCCCGACTCGTCCATCTGCATCAGGTGCGGGTACATCAGGTTGGTGACCCACGTGTCGGTACGGCTGTTGCCGACCAGCGGGTTGTAGTTGACCACGTCGGCGGTGGTGCCGATGGTGATCCGGTCGGCCCCGGCTCCGCCGCTGCCACCCGTCGCGCCGCCCGTCCCCGACGACGGGGTGCTCGGGGCGCAGGCCGCCACGGCGGCGGCGAGAGCGGCGGCGGCCGCCGCCAGTGCGATGCGTCTCATCAGTACCAGACCTCTTCCAGCACCCGCAGCACGTTGCCGCCGACGACCTTGGTGATCTCGTCGTCGGAGTAACCGTTGCGGACCAGCCACGCGATGATGTTCCAGAAACACTCGGCCGGGTTCTCCAGGCCGTCGACGTAGGGGACCTTCTCGTAGGAGGCGCTGCCGTGCGCCTGCTTGATCGACAGGTGCTCGGCGAAGGTGTCGTGCAGCCCGACGTGGTCGCCGAACAGCGTGTCGGGGCCGAACGCCACGTGGTCGATGCCGACCAGGTCCACGCAGTAGGTGAAGTGGTCCATGACCGATTCCAGCGAGTGACGCGGGTGGTCCGGGGACAGTGTGGTGTGCGGAGCGGCCTCCAGGCCGATGACGCCGCCGCGCTCGGCGGCGGCCTTGATGACCTCGTCCGGCTTCATCCGGTTGGTGGGCCACACCGAGCGGGCCCCGGCGTGGGTGATCAGGATGGGCTTGTCCGAGTGCCTGATCGTGTCGAGCGAGGTCCGGTCGCCGGAGTGCGAGACGTCGATCGCGATGCCGAGCTTGTTCATCCGGCGCACGGCCTTCTCGCCGAAGATGGTCAGGCCGCCGTCGTTGCGCTCGCGCAGGCCGCTGCCCAGCGTGTTGGCCTCGCTGTAGGCGATGCCCATCTGCCGTACGCCGAAGCCGTACAGCATGTCGATCCGGTCCACCTCGTTCTCGATCATGGTCGCCGCCTCAAGGGCGAGGACCAGGCCGATCCGGCCGGTCTCGTGCGCCGCGCGGATGTCGTCCAGGCGCTCGACCTTGATCACGTAGTCCTGGTGGGCCAGGTCGGACAGCCGCATGCCGATGTCGGCCACGACGTCGGTCCACTTCCAGCCGGCCGGGCTGGTGATGCAGCAGGTGCCGTCCATCAGGTTGTCGAACACGGCGGTCATGCCGGACCGGGCCAGGCCCGCGTAGCCGGTGTGGTGCCGCGCGGTGCGGTTGTACTCGACGGTCTGCGCGATGTCGGTGGGGAAGACCGAGGGGTGGTCGTGCAGGGAGACCACGACGTTGTCGGTCAGCAGGCGGCGCACCCGGTCCTTCTGCTCGCCGGAGAGGGGCACCCCCTCGTAGGCGGGCACCCGGCCGAGTTCGGGGGCGAGGTCGAACACCCGGTAGTCGGAGCCGGGCTCCAGGTAATCGTAGGACCGGTAGCCGGTGTACCGCTTGGCGGGCTCTAGCACGAGCGATGTCCCCTCTCTGTGGAGCGGATCGCCACGACCCGCAAAAATCACTCATACATGCCAATAATCGGCGAAGTATGGCGAAAGCTTGCCCGAATTCGGCGAGAGGGTCAACCGTCGGGCATGTATCAGCGATCAATCGCCGCTCCGGCGCGATCTTCGGTAAGGAGCCGGGCAAGCAAAAGCCCGGAGCGGCGGGAGCCGTCCGGGCGCTGTGCTGCGGGTCGTGCGGGGTCAGGCCGCGGGAGTGGGGCCGCCTTCGCGCGGGAAGGGGATGACGTTGCGGCCGGTCCAGGCGCGCAGGTCCACGACCGCCGGATCGGGGGCGGCCGTCGCCGGACGGCGGCGCGCCGAGCGGATGTCACGGATCTTGTGGCGCGCGGCGTGCGGCACCACCGCTACGAGCTTCCTCATCTCAAGCCCCCGTCGTGATGATTTCGTTACCAGAAGATAACTACAGATCAGTTCGTAAGACCGCGGTAAAGAAGCGGCTCGTGGGGCCGAAGTGACCTCTGTGTCAGTAGGGAAGCCTGCGGCCGGACGGCGAGCGCAGGTCGAGCCCGTTCGTGGCGGCGGGGCGCCGCGCCCTGTGCGGCTTGGTGATCGTGATGCGTCGCATGATCTGCCTCCTTCCACCGGCTCGGCTGCCGGGTATACCGACCTTCCACCGAAGAGGTTGACGAACGGTTGCAAGGGGCCTGCCCGGCCGGCCTGACGAGGGCGGCGGCCCGGCCGCAACGGATCGATCCCGCGCTACGCCTGCCCGCCGCGCGGCCGGTACGCGCCCGCGGGCACGCGCAGCGTCACGCCGATGCGGTTCCACGCGTTGATCGTGGCGATCGCCATCACCAGCGCGGCCAGCACCGGCGGCTCGTAGTGCTTGGCCGCCTCGTCCCACACGTGGTCCGGCACCGCCTCGGACCGGTCGGCCAGCCGGGTCGCCTCCTCGGTCAGCGCCAGCGCGGCCCGCTCGGCGTCGGTGTAGTACGAGGTCTCCCGCCAGGCCGCCACACTGAAGATCCGCTCCAGGCTCTCACCCGCCTCCTTCATGTCGTTGGCGTGCATGTCCACGCAGAGCCCGCAGGAGTTGATCTGGCTGGCCCGCAGTTTCACCAGCTCATAGGTGGACTTCGGCAGGCCGCTCGACCGCATGAACCTCTCCAGGCCGAGCATCGCCTCATACGCCGCGGGCGCGACCTCAGGCATGCTCAGACGCTGACTCATGGCTTCTCCTCATGTCCGACGACGGTCTTTCGCCAACTTGACCGGACGGCGCCCGCGAACGTGACACCGCCCCCGAACTTCCGCGCCGTCCCGGACGTCCAACTTCGTGTCGGCCGCGGCGGGGACGGACCTCGAAGAGGTGGAATGGGAGGCGCACTTCCAGGGGATCACTTGCACGCACGTTTTTGCCTGCGTTCGAACGAGAACTTTGCCGCCGGATTCGGCGTCCAACACCCCAGCTACGAGTGCAGGGGGCAGGAATGGCGCAGTCGCTGAGCGATGGTGACCCGCATCGGCTGGGCGAGTACTGGCTTTCTGGCCGCCTGGGCGCGGGCGGGCAGGGGGTCGTGTACGAGGCGTACGCGCCCGACGGGCGGCGCGTGGCGATCAAGGTGCTGCGCGGCGACCCGGACGGCCGGCGCGGGCTGCGCGACCGGCTGGCCAGGGAGGCCGCATCCGCCCAGCGGGTCGCCTCCGTCTGCATCGCCCAGGTGCTGGACGCCGACCTGGACGGCAGGCGGCCCTACATCGTCTCCGAATACGTGGAGGGGCCGAGTCTGCGCCAGGCGGTAGCGGCCGGCCGTACCTTCACCGGAGGCGACCTGCACCGGCTGGCCACCGCGATCGCTACCGCGCTGACCGCGATCCACGAGGCCGGGGTGATCCACCGCGACCTGAAGCCGGACAACGTGCTGCTCGGCCCGGACGGCCCGCGCGTCATCGACTTCGGCGTGGCCCGGACCCCGGAGATGTCGCTCACCTCGACCGGGCTGGTCGCGGGCACCCCCACCTACATGGCCCCGGAGATCTTCATGGGCCGGCGGGCGGACACCGCGGCCGACGTGTTCGCCTGGGGCGGCATCATGGTGTTCGCCGCGACCGGCGAAGACCCGTTCCGAGGCGAGAGCCTGGGCGCGGTGATGCACCGGGTCCTTTCCACCGACCCCGATCTCGGCAGGCTGCCGCTGGAACTGCGCGACCTGGTCGGCGCGGCGCTCGCCAAGGACCCCGCCGGGCGCCCCGCGGCCAAGGCGCTGCTGCACGCCCTGATCAGCGGGGACAGCGGGCCGGACGTCTCGCGGCTGCTCGCCGAGGGCAGTTCGGAGGCGCGCGGAGTGCGTACCCCGACCGGCGACCCCGCGCTCGGCACCCGGGCCGAGCAAGCGTACGAGATGCTGGAGCCGGCCGAGCAGGCCGCGGTCCCCGAGGTCTTCCTGCGCCTGGTCACGGTGACCGGCGACGGACGGCTCGCGCTGCGCGCCGCGTCGCTGCCCGAACTCACCGACGGGCGGCCCGAGGCCGAACGGGTGCTGGCCGTCTTCTCCTACCTGGTGACCGTGAGCGGCGAGGAGGTCACGCTGGCCAGGCCCGCCCTGGTACACGCCTGGCCGCGGCTGCGCGCCTGGGTGGCCGCCAACCGCGACGGCTTCGCCGTCCACGACGCGATCGCCGAGGGGGCCAGGCGCTGGCGGGCCCGCGGCCGGAGGGACGCCGACCTGCTCACCGGTGGCGACCTGGCCGAGGCCCTGCACTGGGCGGCCACCCAGCGCTGCAACATCACGCTCGCCCCCGCCGAACGCGACTTCCTGGAGGCCGCCGACGCGCTGGCCCGCCGCCGGGTGCGCAGGGGCCGGACGCTGACCGCCACGATGGCCACGCTGCTGGCCCTCGCGCTGGTGGCCGGGGCCTTCGCGGTACGGCAGAGCGCCGTGGCCGACGCCCGGCGGATCGAGGCCGAGGCCCGCAGGATCGCGGGCATGGCCGAGGCGCTGCGGACCACCGACCCCTCCCGCGCCATGCTGCTCGGCGTCGCGGCCTGGAAGCTGGCCCCGCTGCCGGACACCAGGGAGGCCCTGACCGCGTCCATCGCCCGGCCAGAGGTGGGCGTGTTCCGCGACCCCGCGGCCTCGGCGGCGCGCGCGCTCGGCTCCGACGGCCGCACGCTGGTCAGCGTGAGCGGCGGCGAGGTACGGATCTGGGACGTGCGCACCGGCAGGCGTACGGGCAGCTTCCCGATCGGGGAGTCCGCGCCGGTCAAGAGCGTGGCGCTGAGTGCCAACGGCAGGGAGCTGGCCGTCACCGCGGGCGGGCGCATCCGGCTCTGGGACCTCGGCACCGGCGAGGCGCGCCCCTGGACCCACCGGCTTCCCCCCGACTACCAGGACTACGACTTCTCCATCGGCTACGACCAGGCGCAGGACCTGCTCGCGGTGAGCGTCGGCCAGGGCGTCACCCTGTGGAACACCCGTACCGGCCGCAACATCCCCGTCCCCGACTGCTGCGGCCCGTCCACCATGCCCGACGCGAGCGCGGTGCTGATCCCCAGCCTGGACGGCGGCGTCAGCCGGATCGCCCCGCCGGGCGGCGAGCGGCGGACGCTGCTGCCGCGCTGCCCAGGCTGCGCCCACAAGATCGCGGTCAGCGAGGACGGCCGGTCGATGGCCTCCGGCCTGGACACCATCATCACCCTGCACGACCCGAAGACAGGGGAGGAACAGGGCGATTCACTCGACCGGTGGAACGGCGGCGACCTGCGGTTCAGCCATGACGGCCGGCTGCTCGCCTCGATCACCGCGGGCGGGCTCCAGATCTACCGGCTGCGCGACCGCAGTCTGGCGCTGGACCACGAGATCCCGGTCCGGGCCATGGTGCCCGAGGCCGGGCTGCCGCCGAAGGTCGCCTTCGACACCGACGGCCGCACCCTGCGCTACCTCGACGGCGACACCGTGGCCGCCCTCGATCTCCAGGGCGTGACCGGGGGCGAGGGGCGCTGGCAGGCGCTCAGCCCGGACGGGCGGCTCGTCGCCGGGCGCGACGACGCCACCGGCGAGGTGCGGCTGCGCGACCTCACCCGCCCCGGCGCCCCGGACCGCGTGCTGGCCGTCGATCCCGACAAGGGCGACAACCCCCGTTTCCGCGTCACGTTCAGCCGGGACGGCCGGCTCGTCGCGGCCAGCGGGCACACCGGCCGCGGCAAGATCGGGGTGTGGGACACCGCGACCGGTGGCGAACGGGCCACCCTCACCAAGATGCCGGTGGACTACCAGGAGTGGCTGGTCTTCAGTCCCGACGGCCGACGGCTGGCCTCACTCGGCCAGCGGGCCGTCGCGCCGTCGCTCCGGGTGGTCCTGTGGGAGCTGCCGGGCGGCGGGGTCTGCTGGAATTTCGACACCGAGCGGGTCAGCGCGCTGTCGTTCACCCCGGACGGCCGGTCCGTCGCGATGACCGGAGAGGACGGGGTCCGGCTGCTGGACGCGACCACCGGGCGGCCGGGCGTGCCGATGACCGCGAAGGGCGGGGCCGCGGCCCCCGACTTCGCCTCGGACGGCACCGCGTTCGCCGCCGACGACCCGCTGGCCGTGTGGCGGCCGGGCGCGGCGGAGTTCCTGGACCTGCCGTTACGCGGCACCGGGCGCGGCGTCACCGACCTCGCGTTCTCCGCGGCCTTCTCCACCGACCCTCCGCCGGAGGGCGGTCTGGCCGCCACCGCGGACTCCTCCGGCGACGTCACGCTGTGGGACGTCACCAGCGGCCGGGCGCTGGGACGCCCGGTCGTCGGCCAGGCGGCCGGGATCGCCGCCCTGGCGCTCTCCCCGGACGGCAGGTGGCTGTCCACGCTCGACGGCGACGGCCGGCTCTCCCGGGTAAGGACAGACCCGGAGTGGCTGGCGGCGGCGGCGTGCCGCCGGGCGGGCAGGGCGGCCTGCCACTCCTTCTCGGTCAGCGTACGGCCCGCGGTGCCCTACCAGGA
>NZ_POUA01000144.1 GCF_003236385.1 Spongiactinospora gelatinilytica | reverse complement strand
ACCCCCGCAGTTCCTCCTGGAACCTCGGCACGCTCGCCACCCCATTGGCGCAGACCAGGCTCGTCCAGTCGGGAGCCCGCCGCGCCGCGTACTGAAGCCCCAGCATGGCCCCCCACGAATGCCCGTAGACGTGCGGCCGGCGCAGGCCGAGACCCGTGATGACCGCGCCGAGTTCGTCCAGGAAGCGGTCCACCGTCAGCAGCGACACATCATCGACAGGGTCGGAGCGTCCCACCCCGAGCTGGTCGTACCAGATGACCTCACGCTCACCGGCCAGCGGCTCGAACGCCTCGAACAACAGGTCGCTCGGGTAGCCGGGCCCGCCATGGACGAGCAGCAGCGGCACGCCACCACCGCCCATCCTGCGATACCAGACCTTCCCGCCCGGCACCGCGATCTCGCCCTCCACCTTGCCTGAGCGCCCCATATCGCTCCGCGGCACCGCGTGGGAGTACTCCTCGATCCGGTCGATGAGGCCGCCATCGAATCGGAAGTACATCGTGGCGTGGACTTCATTTCGCGCCCCGTCCGCCGTGGACACCTGGAGCACCTGCTGCTGAAGCACCTCATCCGAATCACAGAATTGCCGTACGACCTGATAGCGCAGCGATTCGACACTGCCCACAAGCGGCCTGAGCTGTTCCAGCTTTTCGTCTATCGACCGCTCCCCGCTGCCGTCATTGTGCCAGACGGTGGCCGTTTCGGTGCACATCTCCCGCATGCCGGAGAAATCATAGGACTCCAACTTCCGCAGGCACCGAACGGCCTTCTCGCCGATATTCTCGGCCACGCCGATCACCCCTCAAATGGTCGTTTCCTCGCCAGCGAGCATAAGGGGATAAAAGGCCAGAAGATAAGCCTTGACTTACTCCCGGCCCTCAGGCGGCACCCAACACCTACCTGGGCTCCCTCGAACACTCAGCGGCGCAGACCTCGCAGACCCACTCAGACCGAAAGCGACAGGCCGGGCGAAGCCCGGCCTGTCGAAAAGAACGATGGTGGGGTCGGCTCGGAAGATGTCATCGGGGAGCCGGGCGGGCCGCGTTGAGCAGTACGGCCGGTGTGTCCGTCAGGGGTGGGGTCGTCACGGGCCCGGTGACCGTGTAGGTCGCGCCGACGTGGTCGTCCGTGAGCAGCGCGGACACCGCGATCTCGGCGGCGTCGGCCTCGTGTACGACCACGCTCGCGCTGCCGGGGTAGGGCGCGCACACCTCGCCCGCCGTGCGGATCTCATCGGCCCAGCCCAGGGCCCAGGTGGCGAGCAGGCCGGGCCGTACGTGGGTCCATTCCACACCGGTGGCCTCCACCGAGCGCTCGACGCCGCGGTGCCAGCCGCGTTCGTCGGCCAGGTGCCGCTCCAGCGCGGACGTGGGCGTGCCGCCCTCGGCGAACCCGGCCGCCACCGCGGAGTCCACGACGAACCTGCGCGTCCCGGCCTCGACCGCCCGCTCCGCGAACCCGCTCTGCGGACCGGCGAACGGGAAGAGGTGGACCCGCTCCACGCCGTCGAGCGCGGCGGCCCAGGTCTCGGGCCGTTCGAAACCGCGGCCGGGGTCGCCGCACATGGAGATTTTTCCGCCCAGGTCAGCGGGCCTGCCCGTCAACCCGGAATGTTGGCCACGCAGGTGTGGGCGTGGTGGACGTTCCGCCGCCGCGTGTCGGCCGACGACCCGGACCCGCTCGGCGTTCAGTACACCACGGCAGAACGAATCAGAACGTCTGCGTGAGTTCCCTGGCCACGAGGGCGCCCAGCTCGACAAGACGGTCGGGGGGCATGCGGGAGGTCGGGCCGGACAGGGCGATCGAACCGATGCACCTGCCATTGTGATTCAGGGGGGCCGCGACGCAGGACGCGCCGACCAGCGTCTCGTCGATGTCGAGGGCGAAACCGGCGCTACGCGCCTCTTCGACCCGCCGCCGCAACTCCAGCGGCCCTTTGGCGGCCCGATCGGTGCCGCCGGAGTAGTCGAGCGTGCCGAGCACCTCGTCCAGGGTCTTGCCGTCCATCGTCAACAGGTAGGCCCGGCCCACCGCCGAGCAGTGGATGGGCCGCACGGTGCCGATCCGTTCGCGCAGCGTCAGGACCTCCGACGAGGGCTGGTAGTGGACGTAGACCATGCTGCCGTTGGCCGGGGCGGCGAAGAGCGACGCCTCGCCGGTCTCGCCGGTCAGCCGCTTGAGCAGGGGCCCGATCTTCTCCATCAGTTGCTCGTGCGCGGGGTGGTTGACGATCAGCCCGTAGAACCGTTCCGGGCGGATGGTGAACTCCTTGGTGGCGTCGTCGCGGGCGACGTAGCCGGCGTCCACGAGATCGCCGAGAATCCGCAGCGCGCTGCTGCGGTTGACGTTGACCAACCGACCCACCTCGGCCGCCGTCGCCGACCTCGTGGCCAGTTGTTCGAGAACCATGAGGCCACGCCTGATGTGCGACATGTTGCCGAGGTCGTCGTCCGTTGATCGCTTGTCTGGCATAGAGATGATTCTCCCCTTACCAAGATCCTGGACTGACCGTCTTCGCGGAATATTCTCAACGCGCCACAGCACACTTCAGCAACTGAGCGGCGTTGTGCTCCCCGCAACATAGCACGCCGTCGAGCGAGCAGGAAGCGGTCGGACCTTTACCCGAATCCCCCACGACCACAGAGCTTGTGGCACTACATTGCCAAGCACCCTCTTGACACGCCTACCTGGGCTGCCTATGTTCAGCCAAACGCGTTGCAATGATTGCAACTTAGCCGAGGAGTTGAGGATGTCCGAGGTGTCGGAGGGCGTCCAAGCCATGGACCGTGCCATGGACCGTGCCATGGACGGGGCCGCGACGGGCGGTGAGGTTGAGCTGGACGGCCTGACGAAGAAGTACGGAACGGTCGAGGCGGTGCGGGGCATCTCGCTGAACATCCGCCGCGGTGAGTTCTTGGCGATCCTTGGGCCCTCCGGCGCGGGAAAGACGACGTTGCTCAACATGCTCACCGGCTTCGAGAAGCCCACGAGCGGTGCGATCCGGATCAACGGCCGGGACGTCGCGCGCCTGGCACCGCACAAGCGCGGCATCGGCGTCGTGTTCCAGCACTACGCGCTATTCAAACACATGACGGTTGCTCAGAACGTGGGGTTTCCGCTGCGTATGCGTGGTATGTCCATGCGGGAGCAGCGAAGCCACATCCAGCACGCCCTGGAACTGGTCAAGCTGGAGGGATTCGCCGCCCGGTTCCCCGACCGGCTCTCCGGTGGCCAGCAGCAGCGGGTGGCGCTGGCCCGGGCCATCGTGTTCCGGCCCGCCCTGCTCCTCATGGACGAACCGCTCGGCGCGCTCGACAAGCGGCTGCGCGAGCACATGCGGGTGGAGATCAAACGCCTCCAGCGCAACCTCGGCGCGACCGTCATCTACGTGACCCATGACCAGAACGAGGCGCTGACCATGGCCGACCGGGTCGCGGTGATGAACGACGGCGTCGTCGAACAGCTCGGCACCCCCGACGACCTGTACGAGCGGCCGGCCAGCGCCTTCGTCGCCGACTTCGTCGGTGAGACCAACTTCTTCACCGGCCGCGCCGTGCTGGACGCCGACGGCCGCATCCGCGTCGTGCTCGACGGCGACCGCCCGGAGCACCGCAGGGAAGTGGAGAACGCCGCGTCGCTGCGGCCCGGTTCCGGTGTCGAGGTCGGGGTGCGTCCGGAGGAGGTCTCGCTGCTGCCCCCGGAACACGCGGAGCACGACCAAGCCCCGGCCGTACTCGGCACCGTGAGCGACGTCCTGTACGAGGGCGCGACAGCCCTGCACGTCGTCGAGACGCCGATCGGCGACCTGAGCGCACGCCTTTCGCTCAAGAACCTCCGGGAGACCCGGTGGGCCGTGGGCGACCGGGTCGCCGTCCACTGGGACGCCCGGGCCGCGCGGGGCTACCCCGCGGCGGACCGGGCCTCGTGACAGGCCGCCGGCCAATCCCCTTCAGAGATCTGCACGACAGAAAGGTTCGGCTGATGAAGTTGTCTCGCAAGACCGCGCTGGGGGCGGTGGTGGCGGTCAGCACGCTGCTCACGACGGTCGCCTGTGGAGGCGGCGCCGACTCCGGGAAGACCTCTGCCGCCGGTAGGGTCATCGTCCCCGACCCCGGCGGTGACCTGGGCAAGGCGATGAAGAAGGCGTTCTTCGACCCGTTCGAGAAGGCGACCGGGATCGACGTCGTGCTGGCCTCCGGCGAGTTCGACGCCGCCGTGGTGCTCACCGGCGTCAAGGCCGGCGCCCCGGCCTTCGACCTGGTGAACATCAACGGCGCGGTGCTCCAGCGGTTCCGCGACGGCAAGGCGCTGGAGCCGATCGACTACAAGGTCTGGAAGGACGGCGTCCGCGACAAGATCGCCCCGGTCAAGGCCGCCGACGACGCGGTGCCCGCGTACTTCATCTCCGTCGTCCCGGCCTGGAGCACCGACAAGCTGGGCGGCCAGAAGCTGACCTCCTGGGCGGACTTCTGGAACGTTCAAAAGTTCCCCGGCAAGCGGACCCTCGCCCCAGGCTCGTGGGGGGCGGGCAGCGCGACGTTCGAGATCGCCGCGCTGGCCGACGGCGTGGCGCCGGACGACCTCTACCCGATCGACTACGACCGGGTGTTCAAGAGCCTGGACCGGCTCAAGCCGAACCTGGTGAAGTTCTGGGAGACCGGGGCCGAGCCCATCCAACTGCTCACCGGCGGTCAGGCGACGGTCGCCAGCGCCTGGAACGGCCGGGTCGCCGGGGCCGAGGACAAGGGCGCGCCGGTGGCCGGCACCTGGAACGGGGCGATCCTCCAGTACGACAACTGGGCCGTGCTCAAGGGCGCCGAGAACGCCGCGAACGCGCAGAAGCTGCTGGCCTTCATGATGGAGCCGGGCCCGCAGGCCGAGTTCGCCAACGCGATCACCTATTCCCCGGCCAACTCGGCGGCCTTCGACACGCTCTCCGCCGACCGCGCGGCCCTGCTGCCGACGTCGCCGAAGAACATCGCGTCCGCCGTGACCCAGGACTACGCGTGGTGGACCGCCACCGCCCCCGGGTCGGACAAGAGCAACGAGGAAGTCGCCATCGAGCGCTGGCAGGCGTGGGTCTCCAAGTAGCCCCGTGACCACCTGCGACAAGACGACCTCGATCTAGGAGATCCATGTCGGTCGACAGCTCCCCGGTGCAGGTCACCGGTGGTCTGGCCACCCGCTCGCGGGGCCGGCCGGACCGCCGGTGGCTCACCCTCGTGCCGCTCCTCGCGGTCTTGATCCTGCTGTTCGTCGTCCCGCTGGGCACGCTGCTGGCCGACAGTTTCGGCGGCGGGCAGGGGTTCACCCTGGACAACTACCGCGAGCAGGTGACCTCGCCGGTCTTCTGGCGCGCGATCCGCCGCACCCTGGTCATCGCCGCGCTGTCCACCGTGATATGCGTGGTGCTCGGGTACTGCATGGCCTACGCGCTCACCCGCATGCCGAAACGGCTGCGCGGCGTGCTGCTGGTCGTGGTGCTCGTGCCGTACTTCACCAGCATCCTGATCCGCTCCTACGCGTGGATCGCGATCCTCGCGCCGAACGGGCTGGTCGCGGGCACGCTCAAGCTGCTCGGCGTCGATTCGCCCCCCGAGCTGGTGTTCAACCAGACCGGCATGCTGATCGGCACGGTGCAGATCCTGCTGCCGCTGGCCCTGCTGCCGATCTACAGCGTGATGAGCGGCATCGACCGCGCCCCGGTGCGCGCCGCGCAGAGCCTCGGGGCCGCGCCCGCCGTCGCGCACTGGCATGTGTACCGGCCCGCCACCTCGTCGGCCGTGCTGGCCGCCGCCGCCCTGGTCTTCATCAGCACCCTGGGCTTCTACGTGACGCCCGCGCTGCTCGGCGGGCCCGGTGACACGCTCATCGCGCAGTCCATCCTGGTGCGGTTCTCCAACCTCGTCGATCCCGCCGGGGCCGCGGCGCAGGCCGCGTTGCTGCTGCTGATCGTGCTGTCGCTGTTCACCGTGCTGTTCCGCTACCTCGCGCCCTCGCTCGCCGTCGAGCCGTCCGGCGACGCGCGCCCCGCCCGCCGGGCCGACCGTGGCGAACGGTTCGACGCGCTGCGCGCCCTGCGGGCCCGGGTCCTCGACACCGGCCTCGGCCTCGCCGGACGGCTGCGCCTGCCGATCCTCGTGGGAAGCTGGGTCGCCGGGGCGGCGCTGCTCGTCACGCCGCTGGTGGTCGTGGCGATCTGGTCCTTCAGCGACGCGACGTACCTGACGTTCCCGCCGGAGGAGTACTCCACCCGGTGGTTCGCCGACTACTTCGCCGACACGGCGTGGCTCGACTCCACGTTCCTCAGCCTGGCCGTCGCCTCCGCGTCCGCCGCGATCGGCGTCGTCATCGGCGGCCTCGGGGCCTTCGGCCTGGTACGTGGCCCGCGGCGGGCCCGGCCGCCGATCGCGATCCTGGTCGCGATGCCGATGATCATGCCACCGATGATCTACAGCCTGGGCTTCTTCCTGCTGGTGGCGCCACAGGGCCTGGTCGGCACGCCGCTGGGCCTGATCCTGCCGTACGTGGTCCTGGGCCTGCCCTTCGCGGTGTCCATCACCGCGGCGGCGCTGCGCAACCTCGACGTCCGGCTGGAGAACGCCGCGCGCAGCCTGGGCGCGGGGCCGATGTCGGTGCTGCGGCACGTACTGCTGCCCGCGCTGCGTCCGGCGCTGGTCAGCGGCTTCGTGTTCGCCTTCCTCGCCGCGTTCGACGACGTCGTCGTGGCCACCTTCATGTCCGGGCCGACCGCGGTGACGCTGCCGCTGCGGATGTTCCAGGACATCAAACTCGAAGTGAGCCCGAGGACAGCCGTCGTCGCCGTCGTCCTGCTCGGCGCGGGAGCGGCCGCAGTACTCCTCCGGTTCGTCATGGCTTGGCTCGTGCGCACCATCCGTGTGGCACTGAGCCGATTGGGGGACTCATGACCAGCAGCTCGGCCCCGGTCTTCGCCGAGATGACCGAACCCTACGTCGAACACCAGGAGTTCCCCGACCTCGTCTACCCGACGTCGGTCACGGCCACGCTGGCGGCGTTCCGGCGGGCGTTCCCGGAGGCGGCGCGGCTCGTCCCCGAGCCGGACGACGGCACGGCGGCGCTCAGCGTACACGCCCCGGGCTATGTCGAGTTCGTCAAGGAGGGCGCACGGCGGCCGGAGGGCGCCACGAAGTTCCCGCTGAACGTCGTCGCGCTGCCCGAACTGCGGGTGTCGAAGCCGCGCACCTTCGAGGGCCGGCACATCCAGTACTTCTTCGACGAGGTCACCCGGGCCACGCCCGCGGTGTGCCAGGGCGCGCTGCACAGCGCGGCGGCCTCCCACCAGGGGGCCCGCTGGCTGGCCGCGCGCGGCGAGGGACCGGCGATGGTGCTGGTGCCGTGCCGTCCCCCGGGCCACCACGCGCTGCCCGCCATCGGCGGCGGCCTGTGCCTGTTCGCCAACGCCGCCATCGCCGCGCGCGAACTCTCGCGCGATGGCCGGGTCGCCGTGCTCGACATCGACCAGGACCACGGCAACGGCACCCAGGCCGCGTTCTACGACGACCCCTCGGTCCTGACGGTCTCGATCCACGCCGAGGGCTGGCCGCACGTCGCCGGGTTCGCCGAGGAGACCGGCGGCCCCGGCGCGCCGGACGCCAACCTGAACCTCCCGCTGCCGGTCGGCTCCGGCTTCGCCGCCTACGAGGCGGCCCTGGCGACCGCCCTTGCGGCGATCGGCCGCTTCGCCCCGAAGTACCTGGTCTTGGCCCTGGGCTACGACGCCCACCGGGAGCAGGGGTTCGGCCTGCTCCGCCTGGAGTCGGACGACTTCGCCGTCCTCGCCGACCGCATCGCCGGGCTGCGCCTGCCGACACTCGTGACCACCGAGGGCTGCTACGGGTACTACGACTCGACCGCCGTGGCGGCGACCCGGTTCTTCGACGCGTGGGCGGAGCGGTGGCGATGAACACCCGCATGCGGGCCGCGCTGCTGACCGGGATCGGCCGCCCGCTGGAGATCCGCGAGGTGCCCGTCCCCCGGATCGGTCCTGACGAGGTGCTGATCCGCACGCTGTCCAGCGGCGTGTGCCGGACGGACCTGCACGTCCAGGACGGCCTCGCCTACGTCCCGCGACTGCCGCACATCATGGGCCACGAACCCGCGGGCGTCGTGGTCGAACGCGGCGCGGCGGTGTCCGACTTCGAGGTCGGCCAGGTCGTCGTGCCGCACCTGTTCGTCGCGGACCGGGACTGCCGGTTCACCCGGGCGGGCGCCCACGCGCAGGCCCTGCACCTGCGCGGCATCATCGGCGTGACGCTGCCCGGGGGCTTCGCCGAGTACTTCACCGCCCCGGCCGGCAACCTGCTGAAGGTCCCCGAAGGGCTGGACCCCAGGATCGCCGGGCTGTCGAGCTGCGCGGTCGTCACCGCCCTGCACGCCTACCGCCGCGGCACGGTGACGCCGGCGGAGACGGCGGTGGTGATCGGCGCGGGCGGCATCGGGCAGATCGTCCTCCAGATCCTGGCCGACGCCGGTATCGCGGCGGCGGCGATCGATGCGCGGGAGGACAACCTGGCGGCGGCGGCCCGCAACGGGGCCGGTCACACCGCCCTGGCCTCGGCACCGGACCGCGTGGCACGGATTCGCGCCTGGGCCGGCGACGACGGCGCTGATCTGGTGATCGACCTGGTGGGGTCGTCGGCGTCGATGGCCGACGCGGCGCAGTACGTGCGCCGCCGGGGCCGGATCGTGGTGGTCGGCGAGGAACCCGACTTCCCCGGCATCAGTTCGACCACCATCGCCCAGCGCGAGCTGGAGATCGTCGGTTCGCGCAACGGCGACCGCCGCGACCAGCAGGACGCGCTGCGGCTGCTCGCCGAGGGCGTCATCACCCCGCCGCTGGACGAGGAGTACCCGCTGGAGCGCTCCAACGAGGCGCTCGCCCGCCTGCGCGGCGGCCAGGCCCGCGGCCGGGTCGTGATCACGCACGAGGCACTGCGCGACCAGAACCGCACAAAGCACGGCAACTGATCAACGAGGAGCGAGATGAAGATCGCGACCGATACGTGGATGCTGCGTCCACACCCCATCGACACGGTGTTCTCGACCGTGCGCGAGGCCGGTTTCGACCACCTGGAGCTGTCCCCCCGGCCGGACGTGATGCCGAGCTACGGCGGCAGGCGGGCGTCCAAGGCCAAGATCGCCGAGATCGCCACGGCGTCGAAGACGCACGGCGTCGAGATCGCGTCCATCTTCATCGAGCAGGCGTGGGGCAGCTCGGAGGAGGACATCCGGCGGGCGGCGGTCGGCTACTGGCAGCAGACCGTGCAACTGGCCGTCGATCTCGGCTGCGACCGGATCAACTCCGAGTTCACCGGGCACCCGGCCGCCCCGCAGGCCGGTGAGGCCGCGACGCGCCGCTCCCTTGAGGAGGTGCTGCCGCTGGTGGAGTCGGAGGGCATCACGATCGCGCTCGAACCGCATCCGGGCGACTGGGTGGAGTCCGGCGTCGCGGCGGTCGATTTCATCCGCGGGTTGCAGAGCGACCACGTCACCTACCTGCACTGCGTGCCGCACACCTACTACCTCACCGGCGTGGAGGACGAGCGCGGGCACATCGAGGGCGTCAACCGCGACATCATCGCCTACGCGGGCGACACGATGGACCACGTCCACCTGGCGGACACGCTGCTGCCCGGCCGTACGTTCCTCAACCCGTCGAGTCCCGGCGTGCGCAACCACCAGCACCTCGACATCGGCCAGGGCGACATCGACTGGGACGAGGTGTTCACCGCGCTGCGCGATGCCGGGTTCGACGGCGTCGCCTCGGTGGCGGTCTTCCGGCACGAGTCGCGGGTCATGGACTCGCTCACCCACAACCGCGCCGTCATCCGCGAACGCCTCGAAGGGAGCGTGGCCAAGTGAGCGGCCCCATCAGGTTCGGCGTCGTCGGCCTCGGAGAGATCTACCAGCTCGCCCACCACCTGGCCTACCAGCGGGCGGACGGCCTCGCCGCCGTCGTCGTCTGCGACTTCGACGAGGCGGTCGCCGAGCGGACCGCCGCCTCGCTCGGCGCGGAGGCGACCGCCGACCACCGCCGGCTGCTGGAAGACGACCGGATCGACGCGGTGGACCTCGTACTCCCGCACAACGTCCACTACGAGATCGCCCGCGAGTTCCTGGAGGCGGGCAAGCACGTCCTGATCGAGAAGCCGATGACCGTGGACGCCGGGCACGCCGCCGAACTCGTCGCGCTCGCGGCCGGCAAGGGCCTCACGTTAACCGTCAACGAGAACACCCGGTTCGTCCCCGCCTACCAGGCGGCCCTTTCCGCCATCAACGCGGGCGAGATCGGCGAGGTGACCCTCGTCCGCACGCTGATCAGCGGCAACGAGTTCGAGCGGCTGGGCGACCCGAAGCTGTGGAAGGGACGCCGGGACGGCTCCGGCGGCGGCACCATCATCGACGCCGGCGCGCACTCCTTCTACCTGCTGAAGTGGATGTTCGGCGAGATCGCGTCGCTGCGGGCGCTGTCCGAGCGCCTGGTCGGGGCCAGCCAGGTCGAGGACTGGTCGGTGGTGTGCGGCCGGATGCGCTCGGGCGCGCTGTTCTCCGTCGAGTCCACGTTCACCTCCGGCGGGCCGTGGAACGAGCGCCTTGAGGTACACGGCACCAAGGGCCTGATCGTCGTGGACCAGCACCAGAACCCGCCGGCGATGATCTTCCACGGCAAGCGCGACCACGCCGGATCGCCGCTGCCCGGCACCGCCTACGCGCCGAGCACCTGGAAATACGAGTCGATCGCGGCGGGGATCGAGAGCTTCGCCCACTCGATCGCGAACGGCGAGCCGACCGCCGTCGCGGCGGAGGACGGCGCGTACGCGGTGCGCGTCATCGAGCGCGCCTACGAGTCGGTGGCCACGGGCCTGCCCGTGCCGCTCTGAACCTGCCCCCCACCAATACCCACACAAAGGAGATTTCATGGACCCGCTCGTCATCACCGTCACGGTGGACAGCACGATGTCCTATCCCGGCTACCAGGGCATGCCGCCGATCGAGGACACCGGCAAGGTCGGCCAGGAGTACATCGACTCGGTGAACGCGGGTGCGACGTTGTGCCACCACCACGGTGTGCACTATCTGGAGGACGCCATCCAGGCGGACGGCAAGAAGCTGTCCAAGATCGACTTTGCCGGCTGGAAGGACCTCACCGACAAGATCCGGACGGTCGGCACCGACCCGATCATCCAGTTCGGCATCGCCAGCGCCCGCCTTCCGGAGAAGGTGGAGCTGATGTCCCTGAACCCGGACATGATGTCGTACGCCTTCAACGTGCACGACGAGTACTTCCAGCCGGACCCGGCCTACCCGGCCAACGAGATGTACTCCCTGCACCCGCGTGACGAGCTGGTCGAGTTCGTCACCGCGGCCGAGGCGAACGGCGTCAAGCCGGAGATCGAGTGCTTCTACACCGGCGCGTTCTGGAACCTTGAGTACGTCCGGCGGCAGGGCCTGCTGAAGGAGAAGGTCTGGGCCACGCTGTTCTTCGGCTGGCAGGGCGGCGCGTGGACCCCGCCGACCCCGGACGCGCTCATGTACATGGTCAAGCACCTCCCGCCGGACACCAACTGGAACATCAGCGTGATGGACCCGGTCGCGCAGTGGCAGTTGCTGCCGCTGGCCATCGCGATGGGCGGGCACGTGCGCGTCGGCTGGGAGGACAACCCCTACCTGCCCGGCGGCGAGCCCTCGCGCAGCAACGCCGAGCTGGTGGAGAACGTGGTCAAGATGGCCGAGCAGATCGGCCGCCCGATCGCGAACGTCGAGGAGGCCCGGCGCATCGTCGGGGTGAGCCGCTGACGTTTCAGCTCGGGACGTACACCCAGGCGGCCGACTCCGCGCCCGGCTCGTAGGGCGAGTCCAGCCGTTTGGCGACGACGCCGGGCAGGCCCTGCTCGCGGGCGGCCCGCCGTACGTCCTGGGGGCCGCTGCGCCAGACCGGCGCGGTCTGCCAGCGCGGGCCGTTCACCGCAAGGGCCTCCAGCGCGCCACGGCGGCGCGACCACGGCTCGGCCAGCAGTGACCGGCCGTCGTCGTAGACGAGGTCGTAGCAGACGTACAGTTCGCCGCCCTGGAGGGTGACGATCTCGCCGTCGAGCACCACCGCGCGGCTGCCCAGCTCGCCGCCGAGCGACCGCAGCCAGCGGTGGCCTGCGGTGATGTCGTCCGCGCCGGACCGCAGGGTGAGCCGCCCGCCCGACACGTACGCGAAGGCCCGCCGCCCCGGCCAGGCGAACTCGTACGCGTAGGCCCCCTGGTCGCGGGGCGGCCTGGTCCGCGTGACCGGGCGCATCGCGGCCAGCGGCGACGGCGGCGGCTCCCAGCCGGCGGCGGGCGGGTCCATCCGGTGGATCATCCAGTTGCGGCCTTTGGTGTGGAAAAGCACATACCGCCCGTGGACCCGCTCCCCGGAGAGCACGACCTTGACCTCACGGTCGGTCCACTTCTCGGTGATGTACGTGCCGTGGTCCCAGATCGTCATGGTCCCGCCGCCGTACTCCCCCTGCGGTATCTCTCCCTCGAACGACGCGTACTCCATCGGGTGGTCCTCGGTGTGGACGGCCAGGTGATTGGTCCGGGGGTCGGCCGGCAGGCCCTTGGGGACGGCCCAGGAGACCAGCACGCCATCTCGTTCCAGCCGCAGGTCCCAGTGCAGCGCGCGGGCGTGGTGCTCCTGGACCACGAACGTGTCGTCCCCGCCGCCCTCCGGCACCAGTTCCGGCACCGGCTCCGGCGTGCGCCGGGGGTCGCGCCTGCCGCGGTACCTGCCGAGTTTGTCCGCCACATCCCTCTCCGTACCCGAGAACCCGGAGAAAGTCTTTTCGGTTCGTTGATCCGGCGATGCAGCTAGAAATGGTTAGCTCGATTGAGCCCTCCGCTGACGCAAGGGGGTGGCCCATGTCCGTGCCGACGACCCCGGTGCTGGTCGTGGGCGGCAGCCTGAGCGGCCTGTGCACCGCGCTGTTCCTGAGCCGCCACGGGGTGGACGTCACGCTGGTCGAACGCCATCCCGGCACCTCGATCCACCCGCGCACCCCCGGCTACAACGCCAGGACGCTGGAGCTGTTCCGGGCCGCCGGGGTGGAGGACGCCGTGCGCGCGGCCGGCCCGTGGGCGCTGGACGGCACCGGGCTGCTCTGGGCCGAGAGCCTGACCAGCCCGAACCACCGCTGGCTACAGCCGCCCAACGCGCGGGGCGCGCACGCCGACTACTCCGACGTGAGCCCGGCCAACGACGCGATCCTGTCCCAGGACGTGCTCGAACCGGTTCTCCGCGAGCACGCAGAGGCGCTGGGCGCGGATCTGCGGTTCGGTACCGAGCTGGTGGCGTTCGCCAACGAACCCGATGGCGTGACCGCCGTGCTGGCCGACCGCGCGACCGGGGCGCGTACCGAGATCGAGGCCGGGCACCTGGTGGCCGCCGACGGGGCGGACAGCCCGATCCGCCACCGGCTCAAGATCGACCGGCACGGTCCCGGCGTACTGGAGTACGTGGCCGCCATCATGGTCCGGGCCGACCTCGGCGACACGCTGCGCGGCAAGCGGTTCGTCATCGGCCAGGTGCGCAATCCCGGCTTTTCGGGGATGGTCCGGGTGGTCGGCGACCGGATCTCGCTGCACGTCCGGTACCGCCCGCAGGAGGGCGACGCCGCCGACCTGTTCCCCGCCGCGCGCTGCGTGGAGCTGGCCAGGGCCGCCACCGGCATCCCCGGCCTGGACGTCGAGGTGCTCGACGTCACGCCCTGGGAGACGACCGCGGCCGTGGCCGACCGGTTCTCCGACGGGCGAGTGTTCCTGGTGGGCGACGCCGCCCACGTCATGCCGCCGGCCGGGGCCTACGGCGGCAACACCGGCATCCACGACGCGGCGAACCTGGCCTGGAAGCTCGCGTACGTGAGCCGCGGCTGGGCCGGTCCCGCCCTCCTGGACACCTATGACACCGAACGGCGGCCGATCGCCGAGATCACCATGAACCAGGCGGTGGCCACCAGGACGGCGTGGTTCGGCCGGGCGAATCCCGCCGGCACGCCGGAGGCGGAACTGCTGGACGAGGTCAGCCTGCTGTTCGGCTACCGGTACCCGCGGCCGGGCACCGGCGGGCCGCTGGTGGAGGACCCCCGGCGGCCGGGCGGCGGCCCGGGGAGCCGCGTGCCGCACGTCTGGCTGGAGATCGACGGCGAACGGCTGTCCACCGTGGACCTGTGGGCCAGGGGGATGGTGCTGCTGGCCGGGTCCGAGGGCGGGGACTGGGTGCGGGCGGCCGACGCGGTCGCCAGGGACCGCGGCCTGCCGCTCACCGGCCACGTCATCGGCGGCGACGCGACCGACCTGGAGGGCCGCTGGCCGGAGATGTCCAGTACCTCCCCCGAGGGGGCGATGCTGGTCCGGCCGGACGGGTTCATCGCCTGGCGGACCGCCGACCGGGCGGGACCGGACGCACGTTCCGTGCTGGCCGGAGTGCTCGCCCGTACGCTGGGCGCCCAATGAAGAACGCCCCGGCGAACCGGGGCGTTCTCCACGAAAGGTGTCAGCCGACGGTCACGAAGACCTGGCCGAACGCCTCGGACAGCTTCTTCAGGTCGGCCGCGGGATCGACCTCGGGCGCGCCCGGGTTGTAGAGGGTGGCCAGCCGGGACCGGATCTCGTCCAGCTTGGTGAGCTGGTCCCAGCTCGCGCTGCCGGAGTGCCTTTCGCCCATGATCCGGTAGACCTGGCCCTGGTCGTCCTGCCAGCGGCTCCACAGGTTGACCGTCTCGGCCGCGCCGTCCATGATCGCCTGGCTGACCCGCTCGGCGATCACGCCGGTGGTCTGCTGCGCGGTGAGCTTGGAGGAGCCCGCCCCGGCGAACGACGCGTCCTCGGCCGCGATGTGCAGGTAGGTGTCCCACGCCCGGGCCCTGACCTGCACCCACTGGTTGCGCAGCGCCCGCTTGGCGTCGAGCTTGTAGGGGGCGTACTCGCCGCGCATCAGGCCGCTGTCCAGCGCGAGGTGGTCCACCGCGCCGGTGGTCAGGTACGACTCGACCTTGTCCGGCGTGAGCAGCGGGTACTTCTTCGCCATCGCCTGCTTGCAGGTCTCGTCGGCCCCGCAGCCCAGCTCGGGCACCAGCGTGTGGACGGCGAGCCTCTTGCCGGGCGCGGCGATCCGCAGCGCCGCCGACGTGGCCGTGACGAACTTCGTGATCTGGCCGGCGTCGGTGAACGTCTGGTTGTAGCCGAGCTGGGAGGTGAACCTGATGCCCTGCACGCCCGGCTGGGCGGCGAGCGCGCCGACCCGTTTGACGGCGGCGGCGAACTGCTCGGCCCCGGCCTTCCAGTCGTCGGCCAGCTCGGTGTCGATCCACGCCCGCAGCCCGGCGTCCTTGGCGGAGGTCACCGCTCGGCCCTCGGCGGTCTGTGCGGCGCTCTGGACGTCGGCCGCGCCGACCGCGAGCTTGCGGGCGTCCACCGGGGTGCCGTCGATGGAGCAGATCGAGCCCGGGGTGTCGCACTCCGGCTTGCCCTCGGGCTCCTTGTAGTCGTCGGGCGCGGGGTCGCCGTCACCGCGCGGTGTGCCGTCGCCCTCGCCGTCGTCGGGGCAGACCGCGCCCGGCTCGGAGCAGTCGGCGACGTTGGGCGGGTTCGGTTCGGCGTCTTTGAGGTTCTTGCCGTCGTCCTTCAGCCAGAAGTTGACGACGTCCAGGACGTCCTCGGGCGCGGTCATGTTGTCACAGACCATGTAGTCCGGTGCGCTGGGGCCGTACAGCTCCTTGCACAGGTTCGGGTCGCGCTCCGAATACGCCGCACTGGGCAGGCCCACGCCGATCAGCGTGACGGCCGCCCCCAGGGCGAGCGTCCTGCGGAGGTTCCATCGCATTTGTTTAGCTCCCCGGGGGGCTTCAGAACCGGCGCGGTCGCCGGAACGGAGATCGCCAGAAACCTTACCCATCCGTAACCCGACTAGCCAGACCTAAGAGTCAAGATCGCCCTTAACTCCGGATGACAGATCGGTGCTCCCGCTGGTCCGCAGGCCCCGGGTCGGCGCGCGTCCGTGCAGGCCGAAGCGGGTCTCCGGGGCGCGCTCGCCGTTCAGGACCGCCAGGACGTACGCGGCGAGCGCCGGGGCGTGCTTGAAGCCGTGCCCGGAATCCCCGCCCAGCACCCAGGTGCGCTCGGCGACCTCGGCGATGATCCACTCGGCGTCCGGGGTGAGCGCGTACTGGCACACCTGGCCGAGCAGCACGTTCGCCCCGGCCAGCGCGGGGAAGCGACGTTCCAGGTAGGCGCGGGCGGCCCGCTCGCCGCGCGCGGACACCCGCCGGTCGCCGTCCTCCGGCTCGTACGGCGGGCCCTCCTCGTCGGAGGTGACCTTCATTCCGGCCCCGCCGAGATCCCCGTGCCCGTACATCGAGCCGTCGTAGTCCATCCAGGCGGGCACCGGCGGTAGCGCCCATTCCGCGGGCGCCGCGAAGTGCAGGGTGTCCTGCCGGGTCACCGTGAGGTCCACGATCCGGGCGACCTCGGGGAACACCTCGGGCAGCCACGCGCCGACGGCCCACACCACCCGGTCGGCGCGGATCACCTCGCCGCCGACGCGGACCGCGGCCCCGCCGTACGGCTCGGCCCGCCCGCGTACCAGCCGCACGCCCGCGTCCTGCGCCAGCCCCGCCGTGACCTGGACGGCACGCCGTGCCCGCAGCACCCCCGCCCGCGGCTCCCACAGCGCGAACGCCAGGTCATCGCCCCGGAAGCCGGGGAACATCCGGGCGGCCCGCGCCGGCTCCCAGATCTCGTGCGGGATGTCCAGCCCGGCGAGGACGGCCGCGCTGCGCCGTTCCCAGCCGTCCGCCCGCCGGGCGAACCACACCACCCCCGACTCGGTGTAGAGCTCCTCACCCGCCCGGCGGGACAGCGCCCGCCAGCCGTCCCTGGCCCGCCAGGCCAGCTTCGCGTACCACTCGTCGTCACCGTGCGAACAGCGCAGCAGCCGGGTCTCCCCCGCACTGGCCTGACGAAGATGCCCAGGCTGG
>NZ_POUA01000143.1 GCF_003236385.1 Spongiactinospora gelatinilytica | reverse complement strand
CCCGAATCCGGCCGCAACTCTCGTGGCCCGCCCCCATAAGAGGGCGGGCCACGAGAGTTGCGGCCGGATTCGGGTATGCGCCATAGTCTGCGGACCGATCATCACCCGGAAAGGTGTTAGACCGTGGCGGACACCGAAGAATACGCGCCCACGTTCCGGCTCGTCGACACCGACGGCGACGGCCGGATCTCGGCCACCGAACTGGCCTCCCTGATGCGCGCCCTCGGAGCGCCCATCACCGGCGAACGCGCCGCCGAGGCCGTCCGAATGGTCGACGCCGACGGCGACGGCCTGATCTCCCTGCCGGAGTTCGCCGCCTACATGGACGGCCACCGCCTGACCTGACCCTGGGCTCGGCGGGTTTGGCCGAGGGTTCCGAGGTTAGGCGGGTGAGCATGCGGAATGCGACTTTGGGCCGTCATGTCGTGGCGGGGGCCGCCGCGGGGGCGGCCGGTACGACGGTGCTCAACACCGTGACCTACCTGGACATGGCGCTGCGCGGGCGGCCCGCGAGCGGGCTGCCGGAGCAGGCGGCGGGCGTGCTGGCCGATCGGGTGCACGCCGACCTCGGCGACGGCGAGACGGCCCGTAACCGCAGGGAGGGCCTCGGGCCGATGCTCGGCATCGCCGCCGGTGTGGGGGTCGGCGCGGCGTACGGCCTGTACCGGTATCTGACCGGGCGGCGTCATACCCGCCCGCTCGACGTCGGCGCGGTGGCCGTGCTGGCCTCCGTGGCCGGCAGCGCCCCGCTCACCGCCCTGCGCCTCACCGATCCGCGCACCTGGGGCGCCACCGGCTGGCTCAGCGACGCCGTACCCCACCTGGCCTACGCCCTCGCGACCGTCGCCACCTTCGATCTCACCCGCCGATAAGGCCCCTCGAAGGCCGCCGCCACGGCGGACCTTGGCGTGTCGTTGCGCCTGATGCTCACCTTCCCGGCATCACGCGGCCACTCCACTATTAACTCGCCGTCATGCGCCGTGGTCAGTTTCGGGTTGTCGGTCGATCCCCAGGATTGAGGAGACCCGTGTTCCGGCGACTCGTCCTTGCCATCACGACCACCCTGACCATCCTGACCATCCTGACCACGCTCGTCGCCCTCGCCGTCCCCGCCACCGCCGCCTCCGTCGTCAACGTGGCCCACCGGGGCGCGTCCGCGTACGCCCCCGAGAACACCATCGCCGCCTTCGCGCTGGCCCAGGAACAGCGCGCCGACATGTTCGAGCTGGACGTTCGCGAGACCAAGGACCACCGCCTGGTCCTCGTGCACGACGCGACGCTCGCCCGCACCACCAACGTCGAGAGGGTCTTCCCCGGCCGGAGCCCGTGGGCGGTGCGGGACCTGACGCTGGCCGAGATCCGCAGGCTGGACGCCGGATCGTGGCTCTCCGCCGACTACGCCAAGGAGCGGGTGCCCACGCTGGGCGAGGCGCTGAGCGCGATGGACGGCAGCGGCCTCGGCCTGATGCTGGAGATCAAGGAGCCCGGGCGCTACCCGGGCATCGAGACCCGCGTGGCCCGCGAGTTACGCCGCCACGGAGCGTGGCTGAAGCCGGGCAGGCTGGTCGTCCAGTCCTTCGACTGGGACTCCATGCGGAGGTTCCACCGGCTGCTGCCCGGCGTCCCCGTCGCCCTGCTCGGCACCCCGGCGACCGGGCGGCTGGCCGCGCTCGCGGAGTACGCCGACATGGTGAACGTCCCCTACGGCGACCTCACCCGCGACTACGTCAGACGCGCCCACGCCCGTTCGCTGAAGGTCTTCGCCTGGACCGTGGACGACTCGGCGGCGATCCGCCGGCTGATCTCCTACAAGGTGGACGGCATCGTCACCAACAAGCCCGACCTGCTGTAGGGGTCCGGGGAGGGCGGCTCCGCCCCACCCTCCCCGGACGATCAGTGGGCGATCGTGGACGATCAGCCCGCGTCGGCTGCGGCGATCATGGCGGCGGCGACCAGGTCGAGATCATCGTCGCCGGTGACGTACGGCGGCATCGTGTAGATCAGGTCCCGGAACGGGCGCAGCCACACCCCGTGCCGGGCCGCGGCCCTGGTCGCGGCGTCCATGTCCACCTCGTGGCCGAGCTGGACGACGCCGATCCCGCCGAGCACCCGCACGTCACGGACGTGGTCGAGCTTGGCGGCCGGGGCCAGGGCGGTCCGCAGCCGTGCCTCGATCCGGCGCAGCTCCGCCCGCCAGTCCTGGCCGAGCAGCAGCCCGAGCGAGGCGTTGGCGACGGCGGCCGACAGCGGGTTGCCCATGAACGTGGGCCCGTGCGCGAGCGCCGGGAACGCGCCGCGCCCGATCACCTCGGCCACCTCCGAGGTGCAAAGGGCCGCCGCCATGGTGAGGTAGCCCCCGGTGAGGGCCTTGCCGACGCACATCACGTCGGGCGAGACCCCCGCGTGATCGGCCGCGAACAGCTCGCCGGTCCTGCCGAAGCCGGTGGCGATCTCGTCGAAGACCAGCAGCACGCCGTGCTCGTCGCAGAGCCGGCGAAGTACGCGCAGGTAGCCGGGGGAGTGGAAGCGCATGCCCCCGGCGTTCTGGACGACCGGCTCGACGATGACCGCGGCCAGCTCGTCCGCGTGCCGTTCGATCAGGCCGGCCAGGTGGGCGACATAGCCGGGGTCGGGCTCGGCATCGAACCCGGACGGCGGGACGTCGGCGAAGACCTGCCGGGGCAGCACGCCGGTCCACAGGCTGTGCATGCCGCCGTCGGGGTCGCAGACCGACATGGGGTGAAAGGTGTCGCCGTGGTAGCCGCCGCGCCAGGTCATCAGCCGGTGCCTGCCGGGCCGGCCGAGCGAGCGCTGGTACTGCAGGCACATCTTGGCCGCGACCTCGACCGAGACCGAACCGGAGTCGGTCAGGAACACATGCCGCAGCGGCTCGGGGGTGATGTCCACCAGGGTCGCGGCCAGCCGTACGGCGGGCTCGTGGGTGAGCCCGCCGAACATCACGTGGCTCATCCGCCCGAGCTGGTCGCGCACGGCGGCGTCGAGCACCGGGTGCCGGTATCCGTGGATGGCGCTCCACCAGGAGGACATGGCGTCCACCAGCTCGGTGTGCCCCTCGACCGGCTCGGCGGGCCGCAGCCGCACGCCCTCGGCCGAGTCGATGAGCAGCGGCGTGTGCCGGCCGGGCATCGGGCCGTAAGGGTGCCAGACGTGCGCCCGGTCGAGTTCCAGCAGGTCGCGGGTGCGATTAGGCATTGGGCGGCAGGTCCGTTCCGGCGCCGCGGCGCCGTATCGCCACCAGGTCGGCCCGGCCCCCTGGCGGGGCCCCCGCTGGGGCGGGCTCGGCGGCGGGGACGCCCGTGCGGTGCTCGGGCAGTGTGGTCGTCCCGGCCTCCTCCACCTCGAAGCCCGCGTCGGTGATCATCTCCAGGTCGGCCTTGCCCGCCTGGCCCTCGCTGGTCAGGTAGTCGCCCAGGAAGATCGAGTTGACGATGTGCAGCGCGAGCGGCTGGAGGGTGCGCAGATGGATCTCCCGGCCCGCCGACAGCCGCACCTCGACGTCGGGGCAGACGAACCGGGCCAGCGCCAGGATGCGCAGGCAGCGCTGCGGGGTCAGGTGCCACTGCTCGCCGAGCGGCGTGCCCTCGAACGGGATCAGAAAGTTGACCGGTACCGAGTCGACGTCCAGCTCGCGCAGCGCGAAGATCACGTCCACCAGGTCGGCGTCGCTCTCGCCCATCCCGGCGATCAGCCCCGAGCAGGCGGAAAGTCCCGCGTGCTTGGCCTTGCGCACGGTGTCCACCCGGTCCTCGAAGCCATGGGTGGTGCAGATGTCGGCGTAGGTCTCCTCGGAGGTGTTGAGGTTGTGGTTGTAGGCGTGCGCCCCGGCCTCGCGCAGCCGCTCGGCCTGCCGCTCGGACAGGAAGCCCAGGCACGCGCAGATCTCGACGTCCTCGTTCTTGTCCTTGATCGCGGCGATGGTGGCGGCGACCCGTTCCACGTCACGGTCGGTCGGCCCGCGCCCGCTGGCCACCAGGCACACCCGCTTGGCCCCGCCGGCCACCCCGGCGTGCGCGGCCTCGGCGGCCTCGCCCGGCTTGAGCCAGGTGTAGTTCAGCACCCCGGCCTTGGAGCCGAGCCGCTGCGAGCAGTAGGAGCAGTCCTCAGGGCACAGTCCCGACTTCAGGTTGACCAGGTAGTTGAGCTTGACCCTGCGGCCGAACCAGTGCCGCCGGACCTTTCCGGCCGCGGCCACCACGTCGAGTAGTTCGTCGTCGGTGGTGGCGAGTACGGCCAGCGCCTCCTCCCGGGTCGGCGATGCACGGCGAAGTCCCTTGTCCACGAGCGTGTTCAACAGGTCCATGGGACCGATCATCGTTCGCCGCCCGGCCTCCGGCCAATGAAGGATCCGCACAAGCCGCGCAGATCAAACTTTGTGCGGTCCGTACGGCGGCGGGGCCGTCGCCCGCCCCCGCGGCCCGCCTCGCCCACGGGCCCGCCGTTCCCGCGAAGCCCTTGACTTGACAATGGTGTGGTAAATCGGACCGCCACAAATTGTCATTACTGTCGGTCGAGCCTGAAGCCACTCCGTGGTGACACAGGGTGATTTAGTAGTCGAGTCTTGGTATTGGTTGCCTTGTGGATCTTTGAAAGGTTTACCAGGAAATGTAACGGACCAGTAACGGTCTGCGGGCTCGCGCAACTTATGCCCCATAGCTCCCGTCCATCTGGCTACGGTCTTCTCTTGTGTCTCTTGACCATGGCCATGGACTGTCTTTGACACCTCATGACCTGACGTTCGACCGGTGCGTGGCGCAAGGAGACCTGACCCACGTTCGCCGTAGACGATGTGAGAAGGAGCAAGATTGAACACCCGAGCCAAGCGCCTGGCCCTCCCCCTCGGAGGCGCACTGCTCGCCACGGCCGTGGTCGGCGCGTCGCTCGCCACCGCGGCAGAGGCGAAGCCCGGCCGCAAGACCGTGACGCTGTCCTCCGCCAAGGCCGCGCAGTCGGTGGCGAAGTTCTGGACGCCCGCCCGCCTCAAGGCGGCCCAGCACTACACGGAGGACTCTGACGCCTCCGGTAGGTTCAAGACCTCCCGCAAGGCCGGTGCCGACGGTTCGCCCGGGATGATCGCCCCCGACGCCGGCAACCGCTCCGCGGGCCGCTCCAAGAACGTCAACCTCCCCACCACCGTGGGACGGGTCTTCTTCGCGGTCGGCGGCCAGCTGTACTACTGCTCGGCGTCGGCCATCGAGTCGAAGTACGCGAACCTGGTCGCCACCGCGGGCCACTGCGTGTACGACACCGACCGTAACCAGGCCGTGGACAAGTTCGTCTTCGTCCCCGGCTACCACGAGGGCAAGGCCAACTGGGGCATCTACGTGGGTGCGAAGTTCCACACCCACTACGACTTCGCCAACTTCGAGGACTACGACCGCGACTACGCGTTCGTCAACGTCTACAACGGCGTGCGGCCGGGTCGTCGCCACTGGGAGGACGCCGGCCGGCTCAGCGACCAGGTGGGCGGCCAGGGCTTCGCCTGGAACCAGCCGGTGGGCAAGAACGTCTACCTGTTCGGCTACCCGACCGCGTCGCACCCCGACGGCGACCGGCCGTACAGCGGCGAGACCATGAAGTACTGCTACGGCAAGACCTACCCGGGTCCGGCCGTGCCGAAGTACAAGGTCGATGAGGGCGTCGCCGTCAAGTGCGCCTTCACGCCCGGCTCCTCCGGCGGCCCGTTCATCCAGCAGTACAGCAGCAACAAGCGGGTCGGCTACATCAACGGGGTGGTGAGCCTCGCGCTCGACACCGACGCCAACAACCGCTACGACCGCATCTCCAGCCCCTACTTCGACGGCGAGACCGCCGCGATCTACCGCTACGCCTCCAACCTGTGGACAGGGAAGTTGCCCTGGGTCAGGTAAAGGGATTGCGCGCCTTGGCGCGCTGAAGGGGCCCGGCCATCGGCCGGGCCCCTTCGTCATACGCGCTGTCAAGCTCGCCCGGAGGGCTCACGATATCCTGCTTGCCAAGATATAGTGACTTCATGAACCGAAGAGCGATGACCGAACCGGCCTTCCTGGTTCTGACCGCGCTGGTCGGCGAGCCCCGCCACGGCTACGGCATCGTGCGCGAGGTCGAGGAGCTTTCCGGCGGCCGGGTGCAGTTGAAGATCGGCACGCTGTACGGCGTGCTCGACCGGCTGACGGACGACGGGCTGGTCGAGTTCGAGCGCGAAGAGGTGCAGCAGGGCCGGCTGCGCCGCTACTACCGGCTCACCGAGCCCGGCGCCGCCGCCCTCGCGGCCGAGGCGGCCCGGCTGGCCGGGCACGCCGAGGCCGCCCGCGCCCGGCTGCGGGCCCGGCAGGCATGGGGGACGGCATGAGCCTGCTCGAAGACCGCTACCGGCTGACACTCCGCCTGCTGCTGCCGCGCGCCTACCGCGCCGACCGCGAGGACGAGATGGTGGCCGCCTTCCTCGAAGGCTCCGCCGGGCTCACCGACGAGCACAACGCCCGTCCCCGCTGGTCGGAGATCGCCAGCGTGGCCGCGCTCGGCGTGCGGGTCCGCCTCGGCGGGCCGGGCGCGCCGCCCCGCTATCTGCTCTGGGGCCGGGTGGTCAGGCAGGTGGCGGTGTTCGGGCTGTTCTACCGAGCGATGATGGGCGTCGCGGCCTCCCTGATTTCCGGCAGTGGGCCATGGGCGACCCGATCGACGTCCTCTTCGAGGTGGGCGATCTGTAGTGGTTCGCCGCGTATGTCGTGCTGCTCCGCGGCGGGGCGGGCCTGGCCAAGATCCTCGCGGGGGTCGCCCTGGTCGTCGTACTGGCCGTCTTGTGGCGCGACCCGCTCTCGGCGGCCCTCACCCTCCCGCTTTACGCGGTGCCGGTGTTCGCCCTGGCCACCGGGTTCCACCGCGACGCCCCCAAGCCTCGGTCGCGGTGGGCGCTGGTCGCGCTGCCCGCCGTGCTCGGTGTGTTCGCCTGGGCGGCCTTGGAGACGGTCGGGAAGGCGAGCCTCGCGCCGAAGATCGACCTGTCCGTGTGGTCGCTGGTCTGGCCGTGGCTCGACCCGGTGGGTCTGGCCTGCCTCGCGCTGCTCGGTGCCACGGTGGTCCATCTGGCGTGGGGCGCCCGCCGCTCTCCCTTCCACTCACTGGCGCTGGCCGTCCTGGCCGTCCCGATACTGATCGCCCGGGTCCATTACCTGCTGTTCCAGGGGAGCGACCCGGTCACCCAGACCATGACCGCCGTGCAGGCCGGTCAGTGCGTGGCGCTGGCACTGGGAGTGGTCGCGCTCATCGCGCTGGGCGCGCGGGCGGTCCCGGCGTCGCCGTGACCGGCTCGCCCGCCGTACCGAACCACGCCGCCAGCGCCTCGGCCAGCCCGTCCGGCGTGTCGCCCGCCCACGCCACGTAGCCGTCCGGCCGGATCAGCACGGCACGCGCAGGCGGTCGCGCGCATCCGGCCGTGACGACGTCCACCCGGTCCCGCCAGGGACCGGCGACCTGCCGCAGGTCCGCGTCACCGGCCAGGTCGAGCAGCACCGGGCGGGCCGCCCACATCAGCCCGGCGACCAAGCGTTCCTCCCCTGTGGGCATGGTCAGCCGCAGTTCGGGCACCAGCCGCCCGGCGAGCTGGTGCGGGTCCACGCCGGTCATCGCGTAACGCACGCCGGCCCCGCTCATCAGCTCGGCAACGTGCCGCAGCGGGCGCTCGTACGTCAGCAGCTCGGTCAGCAGCCTGGGTATCGCGGCGTCGGCCGCCTCCTCCTCCAGGCGCTCCAGCTCGGCCTGGACGCGGGTCTGGAGCATGGTCCGCTCGGCGGCGTGCCCGCGCTCGGTGGCGTAGGACGCGAGCAGTCCCTCCGGCGCGTCGCCGCGCAGCGTCGCGGCCAGCTTCCAGCCGAGGTTCAGCGCGTCGGTCATGCCCACGTTGAGCGCCGCGCCGCCCGCCGGGAACAAGTGTGCGGCGTCTCCGGCCAGCAGGACCCGCCCGGCCACGAACCGCTCGGCCACCCGCGCCTGGGTGGTCGTGCGGGACAGCCAGATCGGCTCGCCCAGCGGCACCTCGCCGCCGAGCACCCGGACCATGGCGGCCTGGACGTCGGCGAACGTCACCGGCGCGTCGTCGTCGTACCCGCCGGGGGGTGGGGCGTTCTCCCGGACGGCGGCGACGTGGACGCCGGGATGCAGCGAGGTGACGGTGACCCGGCCGCGCGGGGTGCGGTTCCAGCCGGGCCGAAGTCGGCCGTAGCCGGGCACCTCGATGTCGGGGGCCTCGTAGAGGTCGCCGGTGGCCTCGGTGGCCCGGAAGTGGCCGAGCAGCACCACGCCGGGATCGGTGGTGCCGGGGAAGCCGATCCCGGCCAGCCCGCGCACCGGGCTGTTCGCGCCGTCGCAGCCGACGGCGTAGCGGGCGCGCAGCCGGTAGGTCCCGTCCGGGCCGTCCGCGGTCAGGGTGACGGCTTCGCCGTCCTGGGACAGGGCGGTCATCCGGTGACCGCGCCTGATCTCGGTGTCCAGCGCGGCGGCGCGATCGGCGAGCACCCGCTCCAGGCGGGGCTGCTGGATCAGCACGACGTCCAGCGGGAGGTCATCGCCCAGCCGGGACAGCTCCAGCGGGATCTGGGCGAAGGGGAAGGTCGGCACCTGCCCGGCGTACGGGCTGCCCTCGCGCACCGGCGCGAGCAGTCCGCGGTGGTCGAGCAGGCGGACGATCTGGCCGCCCAGCCCGTTGGCCTTCGGGGTGCCGGACGGCTCGGGCCGCCGTTCCAGCACGATCGGACGTACGCCGGCCAGCCGGAGTTCGCAGGCCAGCAGCAGCCCGGTCGGCCCGGCGCCGACGATCACGACATCGGTGTCCATGGTTCGCCTCCAGATCGGTGAGGGGCTGTCAGGCTAGGTTGACAAATCGGGTTGTGTCAACGTAGCCTGACAACGTGGACATCGAGCGGATCTCCGAGAGCATCAGGTCCGGCGACCCGGCGGTCTCGCTGCGCGCGGTGACCGCCCTGCACCGGCTGGCCGAGCGGGTCGAGGCCCTTTCCGTCGCGGCGGCCAGGGAGCAGGGCTGGACCTGGGAGCAGATCGGCGACGCGCTCGGCGTGTCCCGCCAGTCCGTGCACGCGAAGTACGGGAAGTGAGGCCCCGCATGCTGGGACGATCAAAGAGCCCGTTCGCCGTTGTGGTCGACGCCGCGCTGGAGGAGGCCCGGCGGCGTGGCGACCGCCGGTTGAGCACCGAGCACCTGCTGCTCGGGCTGCTGCACGAGCCGGGCGCGGCGCGGGCGTTCGGGGTGGACCTCGCGACGGCCCGCGCCGGGCTCGACGACCTCGACCGGGTGGCGCTGCGGGCCCTCGGCATCGAGGTGGGCGACCTCGGCGAGCTGCTGGACCACCCGCCCGCGCCGCCCAGGCACCCACCGCTGCGGCCCTCCTCGATCACCTCGACCGCGCGCGACGCGCTGCGTCAGGCGGTGAACGCGACGACCGTGCGGACCCGGCGGACCGCGCCCGGCCACCTGCTGCTGGCGCTGCTGTCCTGCGAGCCGCCCGACCCGGCCGCCGAGCTGATCGGCCGGCTGGACGTCGACCGCGCGGCCGTACGCGAGCGGGTGTCCGCCGCCGGGTGACCGGGCCGATTATGGTTGGTCTGAAGGAAATTTTCCACTAACCATCCAGTTAAGTTATTTATCACCACGAGTCATGAAAAGTCGCTACTGTGCTCGCCGTCGGACCCCCCGATGGAGGAGCTTTCATGACCTTCACCCTGCCCCGATCAGTGGCCGCGGCATTCGTGGCGCTCGCCGCGTTCACCCCGGCCGCGGATGCGTCCGCCGACCCCCTTCCGGCCGCGTTCGCCGAGGCCGCCGCCGCCCATGACGTGCCCCGCGACCTGCTGGCCACGGTCGCCTACGCCGAGACCCACCTCGACGGGCACGGCGGCAAGCCCAGCGCGAGCGGCGGTTACGGAGTGATGCACCTGGTCAGCAACCCGACCGCGCACACCCTCGAACGCGCCGCCGAACTCACCGGCGAGCCGGTGGCCGCGCTGCGCGCCGACACCGCCGCCAACGTCCGCGGCGGCGCGGCCGTGCTCCGCTCCTACGCCGACCAGGCGGGGCTCGACGCCGCCGCCCGCAAGGACGCCGGCCGCTGGTACACGGCGGTCGCGAAGTACGGCAACGCCAAGGCCCCCGAGGTCGCCCGCCTGTACGCCGACACGGTCTACGAACTGCTCGGCACCGGCTTCTCGGCGAAGGGCGTCACGGTCGCCGCCCAGGAGATCATCGCCGACCGCGGACCGTACGCCGACGTCCGCGACCTCAACGCCCGCGACGACCGGAACGGGTTCGCCGCCGCCGACTACCCGCCGGCCGCCTGGGTGCCCGCCGATTCCGGCAACTACACCGCGGCGAACCGCGAGTCGAGCCACGCCATCGACCGGGTGATCATCCATGTGACGCAGGGCTCCTACGCCGGGGCGATCTCGTGGTTCCAGAACCCGAGCGCCAACGTCTCCGCGCACTACGTGATCAGGTCGTCCGACGGCAAGGTCACCCAGATGGTCCGCGACAAGGACATCGCCTGGCACGCGGGCAACTGGGACCACAACACCCGGTCCATCGGCATCGAGCACGAGGGGTTCGTCAACGACGCGTCCTGGTTCACCGACGCGATGTACCGCTCCTCGGCCGCGCTGACCCGCCACCTGTGCGACAAGTACGGCATCCCCAAGACCCGCGCCAACATCATCGGCCACAACCAGGTCCCCGGCGCCACCCACACCGACCCCGGGCCGCACTGGAACTGGACCACTTACATGCGGTATGTCACCGGCGGCGACACCCCCGAATGGCGGACCACCGTGGACAACGCCACGGCGGGCGGCTTCACCGCGAGCGCCGAGTGGAAGACCTCGGCCTACTCCGGCCAGAAGCACGGCGCCGACTACCGCTTCGCCGACCCGGTGGCCGCGAGCGACCCGGCCTGGTTCCGCGCCACGATCCCGAGCGCCGGGACGTACCAGGTGGAGGTCTGGTACCCGGCCGATCCCGGTTACAACGGTTCCACCCCCTACATCGTGGCGACCACGAGCGGGAACAAGACCGTCTACGTGGATCAACGCGCCGGCGGCGGCACCTGGCACCCCCTCGGCGCCTTCCCCCTGGCGGCCGGTACCCACGACGTCGTCGCCGTGAGCCGCTGGACCTCCGGGACCGGCCTCGTGATCGCCGACGCCATCCGAATCACCCGCCCCTGACCGGGCACACCCCCCCTTGGCACGGCCGGCGCCCCCTGGCAGGGCGCCGGCCGTACCCCTTACCCACCGCATGCCAACATGACATGCCGTTTCCATCGGAAATCTCGACGCGCCGCCGGATGCGGTTCACAATCAGCGTGATACGCGGTGTAACCGGGCCCGAGGGGGAGCTGTTGCATGGCCATTTTACGCAGGTCGAGCGGGGGGCTGGAAAAGCGGCCGATCGCAGACGCGATAGCGAAAAGGTACCCTCAGCTCGACAGAGAGCAGACCGAACGGTTCGCGGACGAGGTCGTGAGGCAGATCGCGCACGCGATTCGCACGGGAAAAAACCTTGCTTTTATTCAGGTCGTCGATGGTGAGGTCCAGGTGGACGTCATCTCAATGGTCGAAAGCGTCGTCGGCAAAGCCATCACTCGGTAGTACGGGAGGATGGATTGGAGATCAAGAATCCTCCCACCCAGGAAGTGCTGAGTTCGCTCGGCGGCGATGCCCACGTCGTCAGGGAGAGCATCCTGCTCAGCCCGAACGGGGCGGCCCACCGGACGAACGGCCTCAGTCGCGACGAGTGGGCCATGCTGCGACTCGAACGCGAGACCGAAGCCGAGCGGCTCGTTCGGTTCCGCGATCGTCAACTGGTCAATTCTCATATCGCCATGTACATCGGCCTCGCCACTGTGGTATCGGGCGTCGTGCTCGTGGCGACGAAGGCGCCTGATACGGGGACGGCGCTGGGATTGAGCATCCTGAGTGCAATCGCCTCCGGGGTCATCCTGTTTCTGAGGGCCACGTTCATGAAGTCGCATGAGCGGATGTACGACCATATTCAGAGGATGCGGGAGCTGGACAATCAGCGCGCGAAACAGGACGCCCTCTTCGTCACCGCACATCTCTCGATCAAGCATGGCGACCCCGGATCCGAAGTGATCAGAGCGCTGCTGGCGGACCAGAGAACGGGTCCGGGCCAGGAGAGGGATGGAACGGATCAGGAACAGGGCGGGGATCGGTCTTGAATTCCCGCCGACCCCCGGTCGTTGATCGGTAGCCTGGTGGTAGGCAATGTCATCGGGGGTGGCGGGTCATGGCAATGATCGATGAGGTACTTCCGGCCTGGCGGCACGGGGAGCGGCATCGGATGGCGATCGACGCGCCGCGTGCGGCGGTGATGCGCGCGGTCGAAGAGGTGACCTGGGGCGAGGCGCCGCTGTTCCGCGGGCTCATGACGCTCGCGTCGCTCGGCCGCGCGCGTCCGCCAGCCGATGCCTCGATCCTGGACCGGCTCACCGCCCGCGGCTTCGCCGCCGGCGGCGGTTTCGCGGTGGTGGGCCGCCGGCCGGACGAGGTGGTCGTCGGGGTGCTGGCCCCCTACTCGCTGCGCGGCATCACACCGCTGGAGGGCGAGCCGCTGGAGGAGTACGCCCGCTTCGACCGGCCTGGCTATCGGGCGGCGATGAACTTCCACTTCGCCGACGGCATCCTGACCACCGAGACGCGCGTCCAGCCCACCGACCCTCGCTCCAGCCGCATCTTCCGCCTCTACTGGCTGGTGGTCCGCCCGTTCAGCGGCCTCACCCGCCGCGCCTGGCTACGCGGCATCCAAAAGCGCGCCCTCGCGGGCTGAACCCCGGCCGATCACCTACACGAAGCGGCCCGGCGATCCAGAGGGCCACCGGCGCCCTCATTCGACCCCTTTTCAAACCAGACCACCCGCCCATTGCCCCGGGGGCCGTGGCCCCATGTGTCCGCACGCATGCCGACGAGCGCCAGGCCCCAGCCGCCTTGTTCCATCGCCTCGTCTTCCGTCGCCTTCCCCGCCGCTCGCGGAACGGACCGAGAGCCCTCGTCGGTAACTTCGACCCGCACCCATTTCTCGTTCGCCGCGATGACCAATCCCACCCGTCCGCCCGGTTCTCCGGATGAGGTGTGGCGGACCGCGTTGCTGAACAGCTCTGACACCATAAGGAGGAGATCGTCGAGGATGTCGGAGTTGAGGTGGGGATTGGCACGCCACAGGCCCCGGAGCAATTCCCGCGCCACACCGGCGTTCTCCGAAGTGCCGGGCAGGCTGACGGTCTTCCATATCAACCCATTAGGGGCATTCCCCGCTATGTAGAATGGTTGTCTCATTATTGTCATGAGCCTGTCCGGTCCTTTGGCGAGTGAGGTCGGTGTGCCTACTTTGGTGCAGGTCAGCGGCTCGGGTCTCTAGACTTCAGCGGACTTCCGCGAACAGATCTCCGGAAGTGTGTATCTGCCGGTGTGACTCTGTGTTATTTCTGGGGCGCTGTCTGTCACGGATGGGAGGGCGAAGTGACGGAAAACCCCCCAATGGCCCTGAAACGCCGGAAAAGCGGTTCGGGCGTGAATTGCGCAGGGTCCGTAAGGAGGCGGGGCTGTCTCAGACGAGGGTCGGCCGGGCGTGTGGATGTTCGGCAAGCCTGGTTTCCAGTGTCGAGCGGGCCACCCGAGTACCACAACCGGATTTCGCGCGGGGGCTTGATCGGCTGTTCGGGCTGAATCAGTTCTTCACCCGACTGGCGAGAGGCATCGGCGAGCCCCTGACCAGTGGACCGGAATGGTATGCGAGATGGATCGACGAGTTCGAGCCCGGGGCCCATACGTTGCGCTCGTGGGATCCGCTTCTGATCCCTGGCCTGCTTCAAACGGATGACTACGCGCGCGCGGTCATAGCAGGCGATCTCACTCGCCCCAGGGACGTCGCTGATCGTGTCGCAGCTCGAAAGACCCGCCAATTGATATTGGATCGCGATGACCCGCCGGAAGTGTGGGTTCTCATCGACGAAGGGGTGATCCGGCGATTGATCGGCACGCCGGCCATCATGGCCGCCCAGCTCGACCGGTTGCTGGAGCTGGCCGGGCGACCGAACATCACCATTCAGGTCGTGCCCTTTGGCGCCACGACGACCGCCGGGATGATGAGCGGTTTCATCATCGCGGAACTCGACGGAGGTCAGACCGCAGTATCCATCGAATCCGCCGGGGAGGGCATGGTGAGCGTCAACGCTGAACATGTATCGGCTGTTTCGCGCCGGTATGACAGACTGCGGGCGGAAGCGCATCGCCCAGATGATTCACTCAGGCTGATCGAGGAGGCCCGAGGTCGATGGCGGCAGTAGGTGCGAATCTCACGAGTGCCGGGTGGCGGAAGAGTTCCTACAGCGGCGGCAGTGGAGGGAACTGTGTTGAGGTGGCAACCGACCTCGGTGGCCTAGTCGGCGTGCGTGACAGTAAGGATCCCACTGGGCCGGCCCTGTGCTTCTCCTCCGGCGCATGGCGGGTGTTCCTGAACCGTGTGAAGGGCGGTGACTTCGATTGACCGGTACCGGGAGGCCGATGGCTGTGTGGAGGCGGAGTTCCCGCAGCGGTGACAGCGGCGGCAACTGTGTCGAGGTGGCGAGCAACACCAATGGCCTCGTCGCCGTACGTGACAGCAAGGCCCCTGCTGAAGCCGTGCTCTTCTTCCCTCCCCGAGAGTGGCGGGTGTTCCTCGGGCGGGTGAAGGCCGGTGAATTCGGTTAGTCCGTAACACTGCGACAGGGGTGTCAAGCGATCGGCCTTGACACCCCTGTCACATGTCCGGAGGGCTAACCAAGATCAACTCATCGGTGGATTGACGGATGTCGGAGTTGCGAAAATTGTCAAGAATGTCATCCCGCTGTGCATCGCACCTGTCAAGTGAGAGGCTTGGAGGGTCCGTAATGATCGCCGACTGGGGAGTGACCGACTTGGAGACCGCGGAGTATCTGGATGCGGCGCTTGACCGTGGGCGGCGGCACGCCGGGCCCATGGTGCCGCGCATGATCTTAGGCGCGCGTCTGCGGGCGCTGCGAGAGACTCGGGGGATCTCCCGGGAAGAGGCCGGCGATGCGATCCGCTCGTCACATTCGAAGATCAGCCGGTTGGAGCTGGCCCGGATCGGGTGCAAGATCCGGGATGTGGCCGACCTGCTCACCCTCTATGGCGTGACCGACGAGCCCGAGCGGGCCACCCTGCTCGAACTGGCCCAGCACGCCAACACCCCCGGCTGGTGGAGCGCCTACTCCGACGTGACGCCACACTGGCTGCACGCCTACCTCGGGCTCGAACAGGCGGCCGGCCTGATCCGCACCTATGAGGTGCAGTTCGTGCCCGGCCTGCTCCAGACCGCCGACTACGCCCGGGCCGTCATCGCGCTCGGTGACATCTTCGTCTCCCAGGCCCGCATCGACCGCGGTGTCGAACTTCGGATGGGCCGTCAGCAGATCCTGCACGCCGCGCACCCGCCGCGGCTTTGGGCGGTGCTCGACGAGGCCGTGCTGCGTCGTCCGATCGGTGGCTCCACCGTGATGCGCGCCCAGGTGCGGCATCTGATCGAGGCGGCCGGGCTGCCGCACGTCACCATCCAGATCCTGCCGTTCAGCGCCGGCGGTCACGCGGCGTCCGGCGGGCCGGTGACCATCCTGCGGATGCCCGAGCGCGACCTGCCCGATGTCGTCTACCTCGAACAACTGGCGAGCGCCACCTACCCCGACCGCCCGGCGGACGTCGCGCACTACACGCACGTGATGAACCGCCTGGCCACGGAGGCCGCCCCGGCCGTCGAGACGCCCGACATCCTGCGCCGCATCTTGAAGGACACCTAACCTGATAACGCCGCACTCCACCCGATAGCGTGCACTGGTGAGTGAACCAGTGGAATTGGTGATTTTCGATTGCGACGGCGTGCTCGTGGACAGCGAGCACATCGCCACGCGGGTGCACACGGCGATCCTCAACGAGCTCGGCTGGCAACTCACCGAAGCCGAGGTCGTCGAGCTGTTCATGGGCCGGACCAGCAAGTCGATCAACGAGCTGACCGAGGAACGGCTGGGCGGCGAGGTGACCGCGGAGGTCGAGAAGCGCTTCCTGCGGCTCTACTGGGAGGCGGTGGAGGCCGAACTGACCCCGGTCGCCGGCATCGTCGAGGCGCTGGACGCGATCACCCTGCCCACCTGCGTCGCCTCCAGCGGCAGCCACGCGAAGATGCGCAGGACCCTCGGGAAGACCGGGCTGTACGCGCGCTTCGAGGGCCGGATCTTCAGCGGTACCGAGGTGCCGCACGGCAAGCCCGCGCCCGACCTGTTCCTGCACGCGGCGCGGCGCTCGGGCGTCGAACCCGCGCGCTGCGTGGTGGTCGAGGACAGCCGCTTCGGCGTCGAGGCGGCCCGTGCCGCGGGCATGCGCTCCTTCGGGTACGCCGGCGGGCTCACCCCCGCGGCCCGGCTGGAAGGCCAGGACACCATCGTGTTCACCGACATGCGCGAGCTGCCCGCCCTGATCGCCGCGCTCTGAGCCGGAGAACAGGTCAGGGCGTGAGGATCGTCTTGCCGATGGTCGTCCGCTCGTCGTGGGCGCGATGCGCGGCGGCGGCCTCGGCCAGCGGGAACACCGCCCCTGTCACCGGCCGCAGCCGCCCCGCCGCGGCGTGCTCGAAGACCTGGCCGAGCAGCGCGGCGATCTCCTCCGGAGGCAGCAGCACCGAGGCGAACCCGCGGACCGTGAGCCCCCGCTGGAGGATGTCCGCCACGTCGAACGCGGGAGGCGTGCCGCCGGCCGTACCGTAGAGGACCATCCGGCCGGTGCCGGTCGCGAGCAGGCCGAACGCCGTCCGCGCGATCTCCCCGCCCACGGTCTCGAAGACCACCTGGACCTCGCCGCCGGCCGCCTCGCGTACCGCGTCGCCCCAGCCGGGCAGCCCGTAGTCCACCGCGGCGTCCGCGCCGTTGGCCTTGGCCGCGGCCAGCTTGCGCGCGCCGCGGGCGGCGGCGATCACCCGGGCCCCGGCGTGCTTGGCGAGCTGTGTGAGCAGCCCGCCCAC
>NZ_POUA01000142.1 GCF_003236385.1 Spongiactinospora gelatinilytica | reverse complement strand
GGGTGAGGAAGGTGGCGGCGTACGGGGAGGGGGCGGCGACGGAGGCGACGCGGTTCCAGTCGACCTGTTCGCGCAGGGCGCGGACCTGGGGGAGCAGGGAGCCGTAGTCGCAACTGTGCTCCGACAGCGGCAGCAGCCAGGAGATGACCAGGTCGGTGGCCTCCAGGACGGGGAGGATGACGGCGTTGGCCTTCAGGGGCTCGGCACGTTTGATCAGGTCGGCCGTCACCGGGCGGTCGGCCACCCGGAAGATGAGGTCGACCAGGTGGTCCTCCTCGTCGAACGCCTTGACCAGCCAGTCCTCGGGGGGATGTGCCATGCGGAAGCCGAGGCCGGTGAGGGTTTCGGCCGCCAGCGGGATGTCGTCTTTCGGTACGACGAAGTCGACGTCGTGCAGGGAGGGGGCGGCGCCGCGGGCGTACGCGGCGCAGCCGCCGGCGAGGGCGAAGCGGACGTCGGCGGCTTTGAGCCCGATGCCGGCTCGTTTGAGGGTTTCCAGGATGGCATCGGTGACCTCATGGCTGTGGCTGCCCATGAGCGTCCGACTACCCCATCGGTCATAGCCTAGACATGACCTGCCCGGCGGCGGGTAGCCGCCCGCCCATGAATGAGCCGACCATACGCCAAGATTCGGACGACGAGAGTCACAAGGAACGAGTGAATCGGGAGCTGGCCGAACTGCTCCAGGGGTTACGGGTGGCCGTCACGGGGGTGCAGGTGTTGTTCGCGTTCCTGCTGACCGTGCCGTTCGCCGCCGGATTCCCCAAGGTGGACCTCGTCGGCCGGTGGCTGTTCTTCATCTCGCTGATGGCCGCCGCCTTCGCGTCCGTGTGCTTCATCGCCCCGGCCGCCCAGCACCGCCTGCTGTTCCGCACGGGCCTGAAGGAGCGGATGCTGCGCGAGGCGAACGTGCTGGGCGTGGCCGGGGCGGTGTTCCTGGCCGTGGCGATGACGAGCGCCGTGGCGCTGGTGACCGAGGTGGTCATCAACTCCTGGCAGGCCGCGCTGTTCGGGGCCGCCGTGGTGCTCGCCTGCGGGTGGCTGTGGTTCGTGCAGCCGCTGCTGTCCCTCTACCGGCAACGGAACGGTGAGCGCCCGCGATGACGTTAAGCCGGTGGGCGGCCGGGCAGTAGCGGGGCCATGGCCACATTGCTTTGGATCATCGCTGTAGTGCTCATCATCTCCGGGATCTACGTTATCCTGGCCCGTCGCGACATCCTGTGGGGTGTCGTCCTCATCGTCCTCGGGTTCCTTGTCGGCCCGGGTGGTGTCAGTATCTTCAATGTGTAGACGCCGGGCCGGTCATGCCTGCGGCGTCTACACATTGAGGTCCTCTACACATTGAGGTCCTCCTTGAGGCTGTAGACGCCGTAGGCGCGGCCGAGCACCGGCAGCGCGACGTTGCGCACCCGGATGCCTCCGGGTGTCAGCCCCTTCTCGCAGCCCAGGTGGGCGTGGCCGTGCACGATGAGGTCGGCGCCCTCCGCGTCCACCGCCTCGGCCAGCAGGTAGCTGCCGAGGAACGGGTAGATCTCCTTCGGCTCGCCCTCCAGGGTGTCCTTGACCGGTGAGTAGTGCGCGAGCACCACCCGGTGGTCGGCGGGGGTCTCCTTCAGCGCGACCCGCCAGCGTTCGGCGATGTCCTTGGTGTGACGGACGAACGCCTTGGTCTCCGGCTCGCCGAACTCGCTGGCGCACTTGCCCGCGAACCCTCCCCCGAACCCCTTGCCGCCCACGATCCCCAAGGTCTCACCATGACACTCGATGACGGTCGCCTGGTCGTCCAGGACGATCATCCCGGCGTTTCGCAGCAGTACGGAAATGATCTCCTCGGCGTCGGAGTGGTAGTCGTGGTTGCCCAGTACCGCCACCACGGGGATCGGCAGGTCGCGGAACTCATCGGCCACCACTCGCCCCTCCTCCTCGGTACCGTGCCTGGTCAGGTCACCCGCCAGGAGCAGCACGTCGGCCCGCTCCTCGATGCCGGCGAACCGGGGACGGAACCGTCCGCGCAGGTCCTCGCCCATGTGGATGTCGCCGACCGCGGCGATGCGCACCTTCACAGGTTCTCCTCCTCTCCGGGGTCGCGTACCTCGACCACGCTGATCTCGTTGTGGAGCTCCAGTTCGGGTGCGGCCTCGCCGGCCACTCCCGCGATCGTCTCGCGACGGTACTCGTCGCCGACCTGCCCGCGCAGGAAGATCTGGTCTCCCCGCACGTCCACGCGAATGCCGAGTTCGTGGGTGCGCTCGTCCTCGGCGAGGGCGCGCTGGACTCTGGCGGCGACGTACTGCGGCGCCTCACCTGCCATCGTGGCTCCTTTTCAAGCTCCGGCTCTCAAAGCCCTGACGTTCCGAGCTTCTGCCAAGCTCCGCTTGCCCGGCGGCCGGGCGACGAAACCGGCCCCGGGGGGTTCGGCCGACCGGAATTGGGAACATCACCGCCAGGGCCGTGATTGCCCCGTGTCTAGGACGCAGGCACACTCGTTGATTTCGTCATGCCAGAACCGGATTTCCCCGAGATCTCCGGCGGGCGTACGAAGGAGTGGCCATGCGGCTCGTCGGTGAACACCCCCATGCGCTCGCGGGGCCGCGCACCCTGGTGCTCGGCGGCCCCGGGCTCGGCGGCCTGCTGTCCGCCGTTCCCGCTTTGCGCGCGTTGCGCGGCTCCGGCCAGCAGGTACTTCTGGCGGCCCCCGCCCGGCTGGGCGAGGTGGCCGAGCTGACCGGCGCGGTCGACCGGCTGCTGCCGACCGTGCCCGGCCGTCCCATCCCGTGGTACGCCTCGCACGGCGAGCCGCCGGACCTCGCGGTCAACCTGCGCGACGCCGACCTTGCGAGCCATCGCAGACTGCTCGAACTGCGTCCCGCCGACCTGTGGGGGTACGAGCCGGCCGGAGCCGCCCGGCCGGGCGTCAGCCGCCCCCGGTGGGACGGCGGGGAGGACGAGGTGCGGCGCTGGTGCCGCCTGCTGGCGTGGTACGGCCTGCCCGCGGACCCCGCGAACATCGCGCTGCCCGTTCCGCTGTGCCCGAACCCCGACAAGGGCACCGTGGTCATCCACCCGGGACATACCGGGGCGCAGTGGCCCGAGCACCGGTTCGCGCTGGTGGCCGATGTGCTGTCCGGCGTGGGGTGGCGGGTGGTGCTGACCGGCGACCGGTCGGAGCGGACGCTCGCCGCCCGCATCGCGGCCCAGGGCTTCCTGCCCCCGGGGGCGGTGCTGGCCGGCCGTACGTCGCCGCGGCGGCTGTGCGCGCTGATCGCGGGGGCGCGGCTGGTGGTGTCCGGGCATCCGGGGCTGGCCAGGCTCGCGGCGGCGTACCGCACGCCGTGCCTCACCGTCCGCGGCCCGGACGCCGGGGTGGACGAAGTCCTCACCGCCGCGCTGGACCGGCTCGCCGGGCATGACCGAAAACGCTCTGGGTACGGGGTTGCGGCCCCTGCGGAACAAAGGAGGGGAACATGATTCGCCGTGAGAAGCCCGCCGTGCCGGCGACACCGCTTGATGTCGTGCACATCCGGCTCGGCTCGTTCTTCCTGTTCTTCGCGATCGCCGTCGGCGCGCTGGGCGTCGTGTCGAACGTCCCGTGGCTGACGGCCGCGATGGGCGTCGTGGCGGTGATCACGATCATCGACATCGTGCTGGCCATGCGCCGTCAGCGGGCGCGTGAGGCCGAAGGGGAGGAAGGCAGTGACGGGCTCGAATGATGGCCATGCGGGATATGACGGCTATGGGGATGTCGATGTGGAGGAACCGTTCCCACGCGGGAGCGAGCAGAACGGCCGGCTCGCCGGTCAGGTGGTGGTGGTCACCGGAGCGGGCGGCGGCGTCGGCCGGGCGACCGCCGCGCGGCTCGGGCGGGAGGGCGCGCTCGTCGCGCTGATCGCCCGTGGCGGGGCCGAGGTGTCCACCGCCGCCGTGGAGGTGGGCGCGGCGGGCGGCAGCGGCATCGTCTATGAGACCGACGTGGCGGACTATGAGCAGGTCAGTACCGCCGCCGAGCGGATCGAGACGGACCTCGGGCCGATCGACGTGTGGATCAATGTGCCGGACGCCGCCGCCTTCGCGCGCTTCACGGACGCGCCGCCGCAGGAGTTCCGGCGCGCCACGGCGGCGACCTTTCTCGGCTGCGCGTGGGGCACACGGGTGGCCCTGGATCTCATGCGTCCGCGCGGGCGGGGCACGATCGTGCAGGCCGGCTCGGCCCTCGCGTACCGAGGCGTCCCCGGGCGGTCCGCGTACTGCGCGGCCGAGCACGCCATCAGGGGCATGACCGAGTCGATCAGGTCCGAGCTTCGCGAAGCGGACAGCCCGCTCAAGATCACCACCGTCCGGCTCCCCGCGCCGGACGCCGGGCCTTTCAAGTCGCGCGACCACGGGCAGGAGGCCGCCGACGCCCTGGTCTTCGCGGCCTGCCACCCGGAGCGCGAGGAGTACCGGGCGGACACCGTCACCGCCCTGATCACGCGCCGCCTGACCGGCGGGCGCGGCCCCTGGTCCTGGACGGACCGGCGCCGCGCGCTGACCGCCGCCGCCCTCGGCGCGGGCACCGGCGCGGCCATCGCCGCGCTCCGCCGCCGTACCTGATCAGGGCGGAGGTTTTCGCCGGGCTGGCCGGGTAGTCGGGGGCAATGCAGAGAAGGGAGTCCTGATGCCCGAGCGTGACCTCCGCTACCTGGCCGACCTGGCGGCGCAGCTCCGCGTGGACGCGGTGCGGGCCTCGGCCGCCGCCGGTTCCGGCCACCCGAGCTCGTCGATGTCGGCGGCGGACCTGATGGCCGTGCTGCTCGCCTGCCACCTGCACTACGACTTCGACGATCCGCACGCCCCCGGCAACGACCACCTGATCTTCTCCAAGGGACACGCCTCGCCGCTGCTCTACGCGCTCTACAAGGCGGCGGGCGCGATCTCCGACGAGGAGTTGCTGAGCTTTCGCAAGCACGGCAGCCGGCTGGAGGGCCACCCGACCCCGCGACTGCCGTGGGTGGACGTGGCCACCGGTTCGCTGGGGCAGGGGCTGCCGGTCGGTGTGGGCGTCGCGATGGCGGGCCGGCGGCTGGATCACGTGCCCTACCACGTGTGGGTGTTGTGCGGGGACAGTGAGCTGGCCGAGGGGTCCATCTGGGAGGCGGCCGAGCAGGCGGGGTACGAGGGCCTGGCGAACCTGACCGCCATCGTGGACGTGAACCGCCTGGGCCAGCGCGGCCCGACACGGCACGGCTGGGACACCGGCGCGTACGCCCGCAGGCTGTGCGCCTTCGGCTGGCACACCGTGGAGATCGACGGGCACGACCCGGGACAGATCGACTACGCGCTCACCGACGCCCGCAACGTCCGCAGGCGGCCCACCGCGATCCTGGCCAGGACGCGCAAGGGCGAGGGCGTCTCGGCGGTCGAGGACCGCGAGGGCGCGCACGGCAAGCCGCTGGCCGACGCCGAGCAGGCGATCGAGGAACTGGGCGGGCGGCGGGAGGCGATCCGCGTCCAGGTGAGCCCGCCGGAACCGGTCAAGGAGCCCGACGGGGTGCCGCACTCGCCGCTGAAGCTGCCGGTGTTCGAGGTGGGCGAGGACGTGGCCACCCGGTCGGCGTTCGGGAAGGCGCTGGCCGCGCTGGGCACGGCGCGCGGCGACGTGGTCGCGCTGGACGGCGAGGTCGCCGACTCCACCAAGGCCCAGGCGTTCGCCGACGCCCACCCCGAGCGGTTCTTCGAGTTCTTCATCGCCGAGCAGCAGATGGTGGCGGCGGCGGTGGGCATGCAGGTCCGGGGGTGGGTGCCGTTCGCGGCGACGTTCGCGGCGTTCCTGACCCGGGCGGCGGACTTCATCCGCATGGCGGCGGTGAGCCGGGCCGACATACGGCTGGTCGGCTCGCACTCCGGCGTGGAGATCGGCCAGGACGGCCCCTCGCAGATGGGCCTGGAGGACCTGGCGATGATGCGCGCGGTGTACGGGAGCACGGTTCTTTACCCGTGCGACGCGAACCAGACCGCAAAGCTGGTGACCGCGATGGCGGACCGGCCGGGCGTGAGCTACCTGCGCACCACGCGCGGCGCGACCCCGGTGATCTACGATGCGGACGAGGACTTCCCGATCGGCCGGTGCCGGGTGCTGCGCACCTCCCCCGACGACCTGGTGACGATCGTGGCCGCCGGGGTGACCGTCCACGAGGCGCTGGCGGCGGCCGACGAACTGGCCCAGGAGGGCATCCGGATCGGGGTGATCGACCTCTACTCCGTCAAGCCGCTGGACATCGAGGCGCTGCGGGCGGCGGCCACCACGACGGGCAATCTGATCACGGTGGAGGACCACTGGCCGCAGGGCGGGCTCGGCGAGGCGGTGCTCTCGGCCGTCGCGGACCTCGGGCCGCGCGTCATCAAGCTCGCGGTGCGTGAAATGCCCGGCTCGGCCACCCCGCGCGAGCAGTTGCACGACGCGGGCATCGACCGCGACGCGATCCGCGACGCCGTCAAGCGCCTGCGGTGACAGAGGTCACCGCAGGCGCACAACGGGGGTCAGCGGCTTCTGGCCTTGCTCGTGGCCTTCCTGTTGGCTTTCTTGATGGCGTCCACGAGCTCCTTCTTGCTCATCCTGCTGCGTCCGGTGATGTCCAGACGCTGCGCGGTGGCGTACAGGTGCTCCCTGGGCGCGCTCGCGTCCACGCCCTCGGCCGTCCTGCCCGGGGCCGGGGTGCTCTTCCTGGCCTGCTTGTCCGACGGGCCCCTCCGGCCTCCGGCCTTGCGCTCCCAGTGGTCGCCGATCTTCTCGAAGGAGTGCTTGAGCGCGCTGTAGGCGGTCCGGTGGGACCGGGCGCCTTCGCCGTACTCCTGCACCGCCGAGTCATGCGCCTTGATCCAGGTCTCCTGCGCCTCCTTCGGCGAGCGCCGCAGGGTGGACGGGAGTTCTTCGCGTGCGGGCATCGAACCATCACCTCCACATCGGTCGGTTCTGTGCCACGACTGCCCGTCCAGTCCGCTCCGAAACGAGCGCCGGGCCGCCCCGGACGCCCCCGGGTAGAAGGTCATCCGAGGGGGCAGGAGAATGGCTCTCACGCACGCGACCACCCGGCCGACCCGGAGGTGACCGAGTTTGACGCCGCCCCCTTCCGACGCGACCCCCATCGTCGTGGTCGGGCTCATGGGCTCAGGAAAGACGACCGTGGCCAAGCTGCTGGCCGAACGACTGCACCGCGAAATGCGCGACAGCGACCCCGACATGCGGTGCCGCTACGGCGCCACGGCGGCCGAGATGGCCGAACGGCTCGGCCCCGCCGTACTGCACGAGCGGGAGTGGGAGCATCTGCGCGAATCGCTCACCGACCACCCGTCGTCCGTGATCGCCGCCGCGGCGAGCACGCTGGACCGCCCCGAGGCCCCCGCCATGCTTGAGCCCGCCCTGGTGGTGTGGCTGGACGCCCCCGACGAGGTGCTGGCCGAGCGGATGGCGAGCGGCGCGCACCGCCCGCACTTCGAGGCCGACCTGCGCGCGATGCTGGCCAAGCAGCGCGCGCGCCGCGGGCCGGTGCTGGCACGGGTGGCCGACCTGACCTTCGACGTCGCGGCGCGCAAGCCGGAGGAGGTCGTGGCCGGCGTGCTCGGCGCGCTCGGCGTCGGCGAGTGACCCGGGTTCAGGCCGGGTGCTCGGCGGCGGCCCCCACCATCACGCCCGGGACCGGTACGTCGTCCTCGGCGATGTCGGCGACCTCCAGGAAGTCGGCGGCCACGCAGGAGATGTTGTCGGGCCCGCCGCCCTCGTTGGCCATCTCGATCAGCCGGGTCACCACCTCGCCCAGGTCGTCCAGGCCGGTCAGCACCTCGTGCAGGGCCTCGGGGCCGAGGACGGAGGTCAGTCCGTCGGAGCACAGCAGGTAACGGTCGCCCGGCTCGCCCTCGCGGACGCGCACGTCGGGATCGCCGTCGCCGGTGCCCTCGAGCACCCGTAGCAGCATCGAGCGCCGCGGGTGGACCGACGCCTGCTCGGGGGTGATCCGCCCATCGTCCACGAGGGTCTGCACCAGCGTGTGGTCGTGGGTGATCTGGTACAGGGCGCCGTCGCGCAGCAGGTAGGCCCGCGAGTCGCCGATGTGCGCCAGGGCGAAGCTGCTGCCCTCCCAGAGCATGGCGGTCAGCGTGGTGCCCATGCCGCGAAGGCCCGGGTCGTTCTCGGTCATCTCGTAGATGGTGTGGTTGACCTCTTTGACCAGCGACCGCATGGCGCCGTGGAGGTCGACTCCCGCCGTGGCGGCGCGCAGGCTCTCGTCCAGCGCGGCGACTGCGGCGATGGCGACGGTACTGGCCACCTCACCGTGGGCGTAGCCGCCCATCCCGTCGGCGACGGCGAGCAACCGGGGGCTGGCGTAGGCCGAGTCCTCGTTCTGCTCACGGCGGCGGCCTACGTCGGAGGCGACGGCGTAGCGCAGGATGTGTGCCATGTCAGTAGTTAATCATTGGTTGAGTCACTTCACAAGCAAGTAGGTCGTAGACCGATGGGACAGGTTGAACTAGTCTGGCGGCCATGAGCAGCGACGCCACCCTCAACGCGGGCGACATCGCCCGGCTCGCCGGTGTGGGGCGGGCCGCGGTGAGCAACTGGCGCCGCCGCTACGACGACTTTCCGCGCCCGGTGGGCGGCACGGCGGCCAGCCCGCTCTTCTCGCTGCGCGAGGTCGAGGACTGGCTGCGCGAGAACGGCAAGGCGTTCGAGGTCTCGCTGGGCGACCGGGTGTGGCAGTCGCTCCGCGGCGCGGGCGATGACCTGCGCCTGCCCGAGCTGGTCGCCAGGGCCGGGGCCGTGCTGCTCTACCTGCACCGCGACCCGGACGGCTGGCGCCGCCTGGCCCGCGACCCGGCCCTTTCCGGCCTGCCCGCGGCGGTGGAGAAGGCCACCGGCGACCTGCCGCGGGTGGGGCACGCCGCTGACGACCTGGGCGCAGACCTGGTCAGGCTGCTCGCCGGGCTGGCCGCCGAACGCGGCGCGGACGGGGCGTTCGAGCTGATCTGCGAGCGCTACGTGGAGGCCCACTCGCGCGCCCTCGACGTGACCCGCGCCGACATCGCCGCCCTGCTGGCCACGCTGATCGGGCCGGAGCCGCGTATGGTGCTCGACCCGGCGTGCGGTATCGGCACCCTGCTTCTCACCGGCGGTGGCCGGGACGTGCGGGTGCTCGGGCAGGAGCTCGACGAGACGGCCGCGGCTATCGCGGCCGTCCGCCTGCTGCTGCGTGGAATCCACGCAGAGATCATTGCAGGAGATGCGCTCACGCGTGACGCGTTCGCGACGACGAGTGCCGACGCGGTGGTATGTCATCCGCCGTTCAACGAGCGGGCGTGGGGCTTCGACGAGCTGACCGGCGACCCGCGCTGGGAGTACGGCCTGCCGCCGCGCGGGGAGTCGGAGCTGGCCTGGGTGCAGCACTGCCTGGCCAGGGTACGGCCGGGCGGCACGGTCGCGATCTTGATGCCCCCGGCCGCGGCGAGCCGCCGGTCCGGCCGCCGCATCCGCGGCAACCTGCTGCGCGCCGGGGCGCTGCGCGGCGTGGTCACGCTGTCGGCGGCCGGGCCCGACCTGTGGCTGCTGCGCCGCCCCGCGCCGGGCGAGCGCCCGCCGTCGGAGCTGTTGCTGATGGACGCGAGCGACGATTTCGCCGCCGTCGCGGCGGCCTGGCCCGCGCACCTGGCGGGCACGGCGGGCACCGCGGGGCGTACCGTGCGGATCATCGACCTGCTGGACGACGAGGTGGACGTGAGCCCCGCCAGGCACCGGCCGCGCCGGGACGCGACCGAGCTGGGACGCGGGTTCGCCGCCGCCCGCGACGGCTTCCAGGCGGCGCTCGAAGGGCTGCGCGGCGGGCCGCCGGAGCTGCGTACGGCGGGACGCGACCGCGAGCCGCTGATGACGACCGTGGCCGAGCTGGTCAAGGAGGGCGCGGTCACGGTCCTCCAGGCGCCCTTCAAGATCCCTATGGCGGAGTCCGGGACTCCGGTGCTCACCGGCGAGGACATCGCCGCCGGCGGCCCTCCGTCCGGCCGTACCCGGCCCGGTCCCGCGCTGGTGACGCTCGCCGCGGGCGACATCGTGGCCGCGCCGACCGGCGCGATCCGGGTCGTCACGGCCGAGACGGGCGCGGGCGCGGTGCTCGGCCCGCAGCTCACCGCGTACCGGGTCGATCCCGACACCCTCGACGCCGACTTCGTGGCCGGGTTCCTGCGCTTCGCGGGCACCTCGGCCGCCGCCTCCTCGCGGGTACACCCGGCCTCCAGCCGTACCGACGCCCGCCGGGTCCGCATCCCGCGCCTGCCGCTGCCCGAGCAGCGGGCGTACGGCGGCGCGTTCCGCGGGCTCATCGCCCTGGAAGACGGTCTGCGCGAGACGGCCGCGCTGGGCGAGACGCTGGTCCGGCTAGGCTTCGAGGGTCTGGTCGACGGACATCTGCTGCCATGCGACCAGAGGGCGTAGTTCCGGCTTTGCGAGGTCCCCTGGAAGGCCGCAGGAGGGGTGCGATGGTCATCGCCGACCGCTATGTGCTCGATGACCTCCCCCTCGGGCAGGGCGGCATGGGCGCGGTCTACGGCGGGCATGACCGGCATCTCGACCGCAAGGTGGCGGTCAAGTTCCTGCGCGTGCCCATCGAGCACGACGCCGAGCTGGAACAGCGGTTCATCCGCGAGGCGCGCATCCTGGCCCGGCTGGAGCACCCGGGCGCGCCGGTGCTGTACGACTTCGGCGCGCACGACCAGCGGCTGTTCCAGGTCATGCAGTTCATCGACGGCGTCACGGTGGCCGACGTGGTCAGCGAGCACGGCCCGCTGCCGGTCCAGTGGGCGGCGGCCATCGCCGCGCAGGCGTGCGCGGTGCTGACGGCGGCGCACGCGCTGTCGATCTGCCACCGCGACCTCAAGCCCAACAACCTGATGCTGTGCCCGGACGGCGACGTGAAGGTCCTCGACTTCGGGCTCGCGGTGCTGCGCGAGGCGGGGGCCGCGCCCTTCACCCGGATCGGGCAGATCCTCGGCACGCCCGCGTACATGGCGCCGGAGCAGATCCAGCGCGGGGTGGCGAGCCCGCGCAGCGACCTGTACGCGCTCGGCTGCGTGCTGCACGAGACCCTGACCGGCCGGCCGGTGTTCGCCGGGCCGACCGACTACGCCGTGCTCGACGCGCACGTGAACCAGCCGCCGCCCCGGCTGGGCGGCGTGCCGCCGGGCCTGGCCGCGCTCGTCACCGGCCTGCTGGCCAAGCGGCCCGAGGACCGGCCCGAGGACGCAGCGACCGTCTACGGCCTGCTCGAACCCTACGCGGTGGACCTCCCGGCGCTGCCCGGCTTCCTGACCTCGCCGTCCGTGCCCTGCCCCGGGCGGATGTACGCGCGGATGGTCGGCCGGGTGCTCGGCGGCGAGCGCTAGCCCCCGCCGGTCAGTCCCACCAGAACGACCAGGCGTTCACCCCGGTGATCTGCTCGGCGTACCCGTGCAGGTCGCCTGGCCCCTGGATGATGCTGTCCGGGCAGAACGCCCAGTGCTCGGCGGCGACGTGCAGGGCGTGCTCGTGGGTGGCGGGCGGGGCGGCGACGCTGAGTTCGAGGGTGTTGAAGCCCATGGCGACCACCCGCGCGCCGAACCGCTCCTCCCAGCTTCGCACCACGGCGGCCAGCGGCGGGGTCCACTCGTTGTGGTGCAGCGCGCCCTGCCAGCCCATCACGGCCATGGCGTCGGCGCCCCGGCGTACGGCGGCCAGGCCGAGCGGCATCCCGCGTTCGGCGAGCACGCCCGCGTACCAGTCGGCGACCTGCTCGGCCGGGACCATGGCACGGCCGGCTGGGGCGAGCCCCGGGCACTCCGCGCCGAACGGGGCCAGCTCCTCCGCCACCTGGTCGGGGTGGGCCTGCGCGCACCAGTCCTCCCACACCTCGGCCAGGAACAGCGCCGGCTTGTAGTTGTCGATCTCCCCGGGCACGTCCGGCACCAGGTGCCCGGCCGACCACGGCTGTACCGACTCGTCCAGCAGCACCGGCCACAGCCCGGAGCGCCCGTGCTCGGCCCGCAGCGCGGACCACAGGTCCGCCGCCACCGGCTCGTCGCTCATCCAGAAGGCAGGCCGGTCGGTGGGCCGGAGAGTGTCTGCGGGGTCGGGCCACAGAAAATCCCCCGGTGGGAGATCGACCGTGAGGGACCGGCCCACGCCGCCGTCGGCGAACAGCTCCCCAAGCCCTGCCGGCAGCCCTCCCCGTTCGCGCTCGTCCATTCCAACCGTTCCGTTACCGATCACCAGACCATCCCGGCGCAGTCGAGATGGTAGTGCCGCACCGCCGTCGCGCGCTGCCCCAGTACGCTGGTCCAGTGGAATGGGCCTTCTGTTCCGACGTCACGGCCTTCCCTGCGGAGGCCGAGCGCCGGCTGCGCGGCGACCCGATCCGCAACACCGTGCCACTGACGCTGCTGGTCCGGCTGCGGCTCGGCCAGGCGGCGGGCGGCGGGCTGCTCGGCTGGCTGGCCGACGGCCCGGCGGTGCGCGGCGTCGTCGTGCAGACCCCGCTCTATCCGCTGGTCATCACCGACGTCCCGGCCGAGTCGCTGGAACCCTTGGCCGCCGCGCTGCGCGCGCACGGCCTGCCGGGGGTGACCGGCCCGGCGCCGGTGGCGGCGGGGTTCGCGCGGGCCTACGGGCGGCCCGAGGCCGGCCGGATGGACCAGCGGCTCTACCACCTGGCCGAGCCGCGCGAGCCGCGCGCCCCGGGCAGGGCCCGCGCCGCCGTGCCCGGCGATCTCGACCTGCTGGCGGGCTGGTACAAGGCGTTCCTCGACGAGTCGCAGCCGGGCCATCCGGGCGATGACCCCGCGCCGGGCGTACGGCTGGGCATCGAGCGCGGCGAGCTGTTCGTATGGGAGGACGACGGCCGCCCGGTGGCGGTGGCCGGGCACACCCCGCCGGTCGAGTCCACCGCGCGGATCGCGGTCGTCTACACGCCGCCGCACGCCCGCCGCCACGGATACGGCGCGGCGGTGACGTACGCGGCCTCCAGGGCCGCGCTGGCGACCGGCGTGGAGCGCGTGCTGCTGTTCACCGACCTGGCCAACCCCACGTCCAACTCGATCTACCAGGCGATCGGCTACCGCCCGGTGGCCGACTACGCGCAGATCGTCTTCGGCTGAGCGGGCTCGTCACCCGCCGCAGCCGCCGGGCTCCACGTCGGTGATCTTCCACCCCGCCCCCTGGTACGGCGACATGAACTGCGCCAGCAGGTCGATCGCGTAACCCTGGACCTGCCCGCCGGGGTCGAGGAAGGACACCATCTGCGGGCCGTCCGCTCCGCGCAGGGTGATGCCGTTCCTGCGCTCGGCGGTGACGAGCCCCGGCTGGGTGCTGATCGACACGCAGGCCAGCTTGGCCGGGCCCATCATGAACCGCTGCTTGGCGCTCATCGGGCGCAGCCGGGTGTCGTAGCGGCGGAAGGACAGCGAGTCGGCGGGCCCGATGCGCAGCTTGTCGGTGAAGGCGTCGGGGCCGACGCTGCGGTCCATGGTCACCGCGACGTCCACGTCGGGCCGCAGGTCCACGCCGCCGGCGGCGATGTCCAGGCGGCGGTAGGCGCCCTCGAAGGCGGGCGACAGGTAGCCGAGCGCGCGGTGCGCGGTCATCCCGAACGGGATCTTCCCCGGGCGGATGCGCATCCGCGAGATGCCGTCGATGCGCAGTGACAGGTCCCCGATCGTGCTGCGGCCGAGCCCGAAGTGGCCGGCCAGCTTGAGGTCGAACAGGCCGCCGGTGTAGGGGATCTCCTGCTTGGCGGTGACCTTCTGGCGAGCCACCGGCTCGATGGACAGGCCCGCGTGGACCTGGAGCCGCTTGGTGGGCACCGGCGCGGACACCAGGTCGGTGGAGTAGTCGTCGTTGAGCGTGACGGTCGTCTGCGCGGCCAGGTCGGTGACCTCCACGGACGCGTCCAGCAGCCGCCCGCCGGCGGGCTTCCAGACCTGCTCGACCAGCGAGCCCTGCACGGCGAACAGCCCGTCGAGGGTGTTCTCGCCGCGTTGTGCGCGGTAGGTGAACGCCGGCAGTTGCAGGCCGGTGTCCGGGACGTCGGAGGCGAGGCCGAACGCGGCGGGCACGTCGCCGAACCGCACCACCCCGGTGCCCGGCCGCCCGCCGGGCGGAGCGGCGGTCACCCGGGCGAGCAGTTTCTTGATCGGGGCGGAGTTGCGCACGTCGATCCGGGTCTTCTTGCCGTAGACACCGGTCACGGACACGCGGGCGGGCACCGGGTCCAGCTCCACCTGGCCGCGCAGGACGCCCCTTGTGGGCCCGGTGTCCACCTCGGCGTCGGCGCGCAGCGAGGCGATCGTGGCCGCGGGCTCGATCGCCCACCCGGCCCGCACCACGTTCGCGGCGCGGCCGTCGGCGTCCTTGCCGTCGCTCACCTCGAACGGGCCGATCGCCATGCTGGTGATCGACCGGGGCAGCCCGTCCAGTACGGCCCGCGCCTTGAACGGCAGCGGCGTCATCACCGAACCGGCCAGGTAGACGCCGATCTTGCGGTCCTTGGGCCGGAAACCGGCGAAGGAGAACGTCCGCTTCGCCGGATCCACCGTGATCTTGCTGGGCAGGCCGGTCAGCCGTACGTTGCCGAGCACGCCGAAGCAGCCCCGGTCGGGGGTGCAGAAGGGACCGGCGTCCACGGCGCAGCCGGGCGCGCCCGGCTTGCAGGCCGCGTCCACCAGGGACACCCCGGAGTCGAATCCGGGCACACCGGATTCGGCTCCCGCCACGGCGGCGGCCTTGCCCAGCCAGATGTTGGCGGCCAGGTCGAGGTTGGCGCCGCCGGTGTCGTAGGTGACCGTGCCGCCCTTGCCGGCGGCGACGGAGAGGCGGCCGGGGATGGGGCCGACCGTGCCGAGCGCGCCGAACCGCAGGTCACCGGCGAGCGACACGTCGGCGTCCAGGGCGACGGTCTGCCGCTTGCCGTTGAGCTCGGCGCGCAGGTCGGAGCCTGCGCCGGTGAGTTCGGCGCTGGTCAGCCCGTCGAGCCGGACGCTCGCGTCGAGGTTCTGGTCGGACTGGCGGTAGTGGGCGGCCAGGTGCGGCCCGGTGGGGGCGGTGGCGCCGTCGTGGTTGGTGACCGCGATGGTCGCCGCGCCGATCGGGCCGCTGACGCCGCGGAAGCGGTAGGCGCCCTGGCTCCAGGTGGCCTCGAAGCGGGCGGGCACGTCCTTGACCTCGGCCGCGGCGCGGAAGTACCGGCCCTGGGCGCGGACACGGGCCAGCGCGGACACCTCCGCCACCGGCTCGTCGGCGGTCCAGTCCAGGCGGCGGGCGGGGGCGTCGGCGGTCACCGTCACCGACCGCCGTACGCCCTTGACCGTCAGGGCCAGGTCCTCCCCCTCGGCGGGGGCGACCTTGGTGACCGGGGCGCGGTTGACGTACAGGTCGACCCTGCCGAGCCTGGCCCCGGTGGACAGCTTGGCCACCGTCCGCTCACCGAGCTGCCAGGACGTCTCGACCTTGGACCGCACGCCGTGCACGGTGCCGTCGATGGTCGGGCCGTGCTCGGTGCCGGAGTACGCGACGCGCAGCCGGGAGATCACGCCGCCGGCGCTGTATTCGGCCTTCTTGGCCTCGGGGTCGATCCGCACGCTGACCTTGGCGGGGGTGTTGGACAGCTCCATCCGGGTCAGGTGCGCGCCGTCGATGTCGGCGGCGGCCAGGAACGAGCGGCCGGGCGAGGAAAGGCGCAGCGTGGCGGCCGGTCGGGCGCCGTAGGTGACCTCGAACCCGGACAGGCCGTTCATCCGGCCGGACACGCCGAGCCGGTCCCCCTCCTTGATCATGGTGAGGTGGCCGCCGCCCGGAGCGGCGACCGCGCCGCCGTTGCGCTGGAGCACCGCCTCGAAGCCGCCCAGCCGGGAGCTGGCCTGCTGGCTGACGGTCCGCTTGGCGGCGTCGCTGACCAGGCGCAGGTTCGCGGGGAGCCCGGTGAGCCTGGCGGTGAACACGGTCTTGGCGGCGGCCTGGTCGTAGTAGACGACGTCGGCGGACTCGGCGCGGCCCGAGCCGCTCTCCAGGGTGAGTCCCTGGGTCTTGCCGCCGCCCGGGTCGTAGCGGGCGCGGAAGTCGGCGGGCAGCCCGGTCATCGACACGCCCGCGATCTTCACGGGCCTGGTCCCCTGGAAGACGTAGTTGTGCAGCTTCGCCGAGGGGATGCGGCCGGAGGCGGTGAGCTTGATCTCGGCGGCGCCGTCCTTGGCGGTGCGGCCGAGCCTGGCGGTGAGCTCGCGCGGCGGCTCGGCCACGCTCATCTGGGTGACCTGCTCCCGGTACTGCCCGCCACCGCGCCGGTCGGTGACCACCAGCGCGTCCAGCCGGCCGCCGCCCTGCGAGGTGAGCGTGATCTCGCTCTCCTGCCGGGCGAGGTCGAGCCGGGCGCGCGCGGTCATCTGGGCGGGGGCGGGCTTCTGTGCCAGGCTGGCCACGGTCGTGCCGGCCGGCTGCCCGCCGCGCATGGCGCTGACGCCCGCGACGGTCGCGGTGGACTCGCCGGTGTCCGGCCGTTTCACCTCGGCCCGTACGTCGATCACGCTTCCACCCGCCTTGGCCGCGCGGAAGGTCCCGAAGATCTCGGCGGGCAGCGAGTCGCCCCGATGCAGGCCATCGAAGCCCACCGAGACGCGGGTGCCCGAATCGCCGGGCAGCTCGTACTCCGCCCACACCTGGGCCTTGAGCGGGCCGCCCTTGGTCTCGCTGCGGGAGGCCCGGGTCACCGAGACGCCCGCGCCACCGGACGTGCCGCCCTTCTCGAACATGGGGACGACCTGCACGGTGACGTCCGGGGTGCCGTCGCCGGTCACGTCGGCCGAGGTGGGCTTGAACACCGGCCGGGGGCCGGAGCAGGACACCCCATGGTCGGCGGATTCGGCGCACAGCCGGAAGGTGAACGCCGCGTAGGCGCCCGCGGCCTTCTTGCGCAGGGCGTCGCGGTCGATCCCGGTGAGGTCCTTCAGGCCCGAGGTCAGGCCGCCGATCTCCTTCGCGAGGGGGACGCGGGCCGGCAGTTCCGGCGCGTCGCCCGTGGCGGGCAGCAGCTTGCGGGCGTCGGGCACGCCGCCGCGCAGCCCGCCGGCCTTGAGCCGCTCGGCGGCGTCGGTGGCGACGCGGTCGGCGAGGGCCGGTCCGGCGGGGATGGTGGC
>NZ_POUA01000141.1 GCF_003236385.1 Spongiactinospora gelatinilytica | reverse complement strand
GGTGAACGTGTCCTCGTACCCCACCTGCACCCCCTCCTCGTCCACGTACGCCATGGCCCCCGAGATGTTGAAGAAGGTGATCATCTCGTCGCAGTCGTCCGGCACCGCCAGCGTGTGGATCTCCCCCGGCGGCTCGTACACGAAGTGCCCCGCCTCGGCCACCCACGGGTGCTCGTAGTAGCGCCACTTCCCCTTGATCACGTACCCGAACACCGCCCCGGGATGCCGGTGCCGCGACACGATCCCCGACGCCGTCACCTTCAGCAGGTTGCACCACTGCCCGAGCACCGTGTTGAACATCAGCGGCCGAAACCACACGTTCGGCGCCTGCGGCACCCAGACCCGCTCGTCCGCGGGCAGCGCCGCCACCGCGATCTCCGGCGGCACCACCCCGGACTGGGCGATCACCGGTCCCCGCGCGCTCGTCGTCATCGTGTCCTCACTCCTTCTCGCTCCGGCCTTCTCGCTCTGGTCAGGCGGCGAGGTACCCGCCGTCCACCGGCAGGACCACCCCGGTGATGAACCGGGCGTCGGGGCCGCACAGGAAGGCCACCGCCCCCGCCACGTCCGACGGCTCGCCCCAGCGCCGCATCGGCGTGCGCTCCACGATGCGCCGCTCGCTTTCCGGGTTCTGGTGCAGGTCGGCGGTCAGCGCGGTACGGATCCAGCCGGGCGCGACCGCGTTGACCCTGATGCCCTCGGCCGCCCAGGCCACCGCCAGCGCCTTGGTGAGCTGCGACACGCCGCCCTTGCTCGCGGTGTAGGCCGGGACCAGCGGGCCGCCCAGGAAACTCAGCATCGACGCCACGTTCACGATGCACCCGCCGGAGCGGGCCAGCAGCCCCCGGGCGGCGACGCACGCGCGCATCGCGCCGTTCAGGTTGATCTCGATCACCCGGGCGAAGACCTGGGGGTCGTACTCCGCGCCCCGCCGCAACACCCCGGCCGCGTTCACCAGCACGTCCAGCCGCGACAGCCCGGAAAGAAACCTCTCCAGGTCATCGCCGCTGGTGAGATCCAGCTCCACGGTGCGCGCGACGCCCGCGGCGGGCGAGTGCTCGGCGCGCAGCCCGGCGGCGATCACCTCCGCCCCCGAGGCGGCGAACCGCTCGGCGATCGCGGTACCGATCCCGCTGGTGCCCCCGACGACCACGACCGTACGGCCGGCGACCTGCCCGGCCCCGGCTGGATCCCGCCCGCTCTGCCCGCTCACTACCGTCCTTCCGCCGATCGCCGCTGGCAACGGGCACGATTCAACTCGCCGCCGGGCCGGCCGGTCACCGATCATGCGGTAGCGGGATGACGGTCATTCGGAATGGGCGGGTGCGGGGGTCACCGCCCGGCCGGGCTCAGTCGATCATCGGGATGAGGTCGGCCACCGAGTCCACCACCAGCGAGGGCCGGAACGGGAAGCGGTCGATCTGCTGCCGCGGCGTCACCCCGGTCAGCACCAGGATGGTGAACAGGCCCGCCTCCATGCCGGAGACCACGTCGGTGTCCATCCGGTCGCCGATCATGGCGGTGCTCTCGCTGTGGCCGTCGATGGCGTTGATCGCGCTGCGCATCATCATCGGGTTGGGCTTGCCCACGAAGTACGGCTGGACGTCGGTCGCCCGGGTGATCATGGCGGCCACCGCCCCGCAGGCCGGCATCGATCCCTCCGCGGACGGCCCGATCGGGTCGGGGTTGGTCGCGATGAACCTGGCCCCCGACTCGATCAGCCGGATCGCCTTGGTGATCTGCTCGAAGCTGTAGTTGCGCGTCTCGCCGAGCACGACGTAGTCGGGGTCGATGTCGGTGAGCACGTAGCCGACCCGGTGCAGGGCCGTGGTCAGCCCCGACTCGCCGATCACGTACGCCGAGCCGTCCGGCCGCTGGTCGGCCAGGAACCGGGCGGTGGCCAGCGCCGAGGTGTAGATCGACTCCTCGGGCACGTCCAGGCCCGCCGCCCGCAGCCGCACCGCGAGGTCGCGCGGCGTGTATATCGAGTTGTTGGTGAGCACCAGAAAGCGCCTGCCCGAGTCGCGCAGCCTTCCGATGAACTCGGCCGCGCCGGGCACCGGCTGCCCTTCCTTGACAAGGACGCCGTCCATATCGGACAACCAGCACTCAATGGGTTTACGATCGCTCACTCGGCCATCCTACGCAGGCGGGTCCCCGCCCCTGGGCCGCCGCCCGCCATGGACGGATCTTCACCGTGCCAGGTCCTGGCCGTGCGGTTCCGGGGTGCGACAATGCAGTGCATGTCGCTTCTTGAGAACGCCAGGGAAATGGCCGGAGACCTGGCGCGGCTGCGCCAGGACCTGCACACCGAACCCGAACTGGGCCTGCACCTCCCGCGCACCCAGGACAAGGTGCTCGCCGCCCTCGACGGCCTGCCCCTGGAGATCACCACCGGTGACGCGCTCAGCTCGGTCACCGCCGTCCTGCGCGGCGGGCGGCCCGGCCCCGCCGTACTGCTGCGCGGCGACATGGACGCGCTGCCGGTGACCGAGCGCACCGGCGTGCCGTACTCCTCGCGCTTCCCCGAGCGGATGCACGCCTGCGGCCACGACCTGCACACCACGATGCTCGCCGGGGCCGCGCGGCTGCTCGCCGACCGCAGGCAGGACCTCGCCGGAGACGTGATCTTCATGTTCCAGCCCGGCGAGGAGGGCTGGGAGGGCGCCAAGGTCATGATCGACGAAGGCGTCCTCGACGCGGCGGGCGAGCGCCCGATCGCCGCCTACGGCCTGCACGTGCTCTCCACCGTGCTGCCCGGCGGCCTGTTCACCAGCCGGGGCGGGCCGATGCTCGCCGCCGGCGACGCCCTCACCGTCACCGTGCGCGGCAAAGGCGGGCACGGCTCCACCCCGCATTTGTCCGTGGACCCGATCCCGGCGGCCTGCCAGATGGTCACCGCGTTGCAGACCCTGGTCACCAGGGAGTTCGACGTGTTCGACCCGGTCGTGGTGACGGTCGGCGCGTTCCACGCGGGCACCGCCGGCAACATCATCCCCGACCAGGCGGTCTTGGAGCTCACGGTCCGCACCTTCAGCGACACCAACCGGGCGAAGATCCAGAAGCGGATCATCGAGCTGCTCATGGACACCGGCGCGGCGTACGGCCTGACGGTCGACGCCGCCTTCGGAAGGGGCTACCCGGTGACGGTCAACGACCCCGAGGAGAGCGCCTTCGCCGGCGACGTGGTGGGCGACCTGCTCGGCGCGGACCGCTACCTGATCGCCCCGCGGCCCATCACCGGCTCAGAGGACTTCTCCTACGTGCTGGAGGAGGTGCCGGGGGCGTTCATCGCGCTGGGGGCCTGCCCGCCGCACCTCGACCCGGCCACCGCCCCCTTCAACCACTCGGCCGAGGCGATGTTCGACGACGCCGTGCTCCCCGACGGGGCGGCGATCTACGCGGGCCTGGCAGAGCGCCGCCTGGCCATGGCGGAGTAACGAGCGTGGCGGCGGAGACGGACATGGACGCCTGGGTGGTGGCCCGCCCGGGGCCGATCGGCACCGGCCCGCTGGAACGCGTCCGGCTGCCCGTCCCCCGCCCCGGCCCGGACGAGGTGCTGGTCAAGGTGGAGGCGTGCGCGGTCTGCCGCACCGACCTGCACCTGGCCGAGGGCGACCTCCCGCCGCGCCGCCCGCGCACCGTGCCCGGCCACGAGGCCGTCGGCCGGGTGGTCTCGGCCCCGCCGGGCACCTACCCCGCGGGCGCCAGGGTCGGTGTGGCCTGGCTGCGCTCGACCTGCGGCGCCTGCCGGTACTGCCGGCGCGGCCTGGAGAACCTGTGCCCCCACTCCGCCTACACCGGATGGGACGCCGACGGCGGCTACGCCCAGTACCTGACCGCCCCCGCCGCCTACGTCTACCCGCTCCCCGGCGACCCGCCCGCCGCGCGGCTCGCGCCGCTGCTGTGCGCCGGGATCATCGGCTACCGCGCGCTGCTCCGCGCCGACCTGCCCCAGGGCGGCCGGCTCGGGATCTACGGATTCGGCGCGTCCGCGCACCTGACCGCCCAGGTCGCCATCGCCCAGGGCGCGACCGTGCACGTGCTGACCCGCTCCCCCGCGGCCAGGAGCCTGGCGCTGGAGCTCGGCGCGGCCTCGGCGGGCGACGCCCGCGACGCGCCGCCCGAACCGCTCGACGCCGCCATCCTGTTCGCGCCGGTGGGCGACCTGGTGCCGGTCGCGCTGGCGGCGCTGGACCGGGGCGGCGTACTCGCCGTCGCGGGCATCCACCTCAGCGACATCCCCGGGCTCGACTACGACCGCCACCTGTTCCAGGAGCGCACGCTGCGCAGCGTGACCGCCAACACCCGGGCCGACGGCCGCGCCTACCTCGCCGCGGCCACCGCGCACCCGCCACGGGTGAGCACGGTGGCCTACCCGACGGACGCGGCGGACCGCGCGCTCGCCGACCTGGCGGCCGACCGGATCAACGGCGTCGCGGTCCTGCACATGTCCTGAGGCCGCTAAGGCGCGAGCGCCTCCAGGGCCTCCTCGGCGCGGCGCAGGGCGTCCGCGGGGTCCACGTCCGGCGCCCCGAACTCGGTGACGAAGTTGAGGTCGTGGAAGACCTCGGTGACGCCGCTCGCGGCCAGCTCCGCGACGTCCTGGCGGATCTCCTCGTAGGAGCCGGTGAGCGGTTTGCGGTCCGGCCGTCCCGCCGGGCCCGGTGTGGTCACGCCACGGCAGACGATCCGCAGCGACTCGGGGTCACGCCCGGCCGCACGGGCCGCCTCCTTCACAACGTAGATCCGTTCTTTGATGCCCGACAGGTCCTCCTGGCTGGAGCTGACCCAGCCGTCGGCGAGCCGCCCCGCGCGGCGCAGCGCCACATCGGCCATGCCGCCGAGCAGGATCGGCGGCGGCCCGGGGACCGGTTTGGGGTCCTGGTAGGAGGCGGGGACGCGGTAGAACTCCCCCTCGTGCTCGATCACCTCGTCGGTCCACAGCTTGCGCAGCACGTCCAGGTACTCCTCGGCGCGCGCCCCGCGCCGCTCGAACGGCAGGCCCGAGGCGGCGAACTCCTCCTTCAGCCACCCCAGCCCGAGCCCCGCGGTGAGCCGCCCTCCGGACACCGACTGCAACGTGGCGAGCTGCTTGGCCAGCAGCGCGGGCGAGTAGAGGGGGAGGTTCAGCACGGCCACGCCCAGCCCGATCCGGCTGGTCACCCCAGCCAGGTAGGCCAGCGTGACCGTGGGGTCCTGCACGCTCCGGTAGGTCGACCCCATCGGATGCCCCACAGGGGTGAGCAGCCGCTGGAAGGTCCACACGTCGCTGTAGCCGAGTTCTTCCGCGCGGACGGCGATCCGTGCCATGTTGCCAGGGGTCGCCCATGCCCCCGAAACCGGCACTCCGTATCCGATCCTCATGTGGCCAATCTAGATTGGCCCGCATGCCTTCCCCACCGATGCCCCCGCTCGCGCGCCGCCTCGCCGAGATCGGCAGGGCGCACGCCGGACCGGGCGCTCCGGCCGAACTCATCCCCACCAGACCGGACGTGATGATCGTGCGGGTGGGCGCGATCGTGGTCAAGGCCCATGCCCCCGGCATGGACGCCGCGCTGCTCGCGCCCCGGGTGGCGGCCTCGGCCCGGCTCGGCGGGATCATGCTGCCGCCCGCCGACACCGGCATCACCCAGGTGGAGGAGCGGCTGGTGTCGGTGTGGCCCGCCGGGGAGCCGGTCGATTCCGGCGATCCGGACGCCGCGCCGTGGGAGGCGGCGGCCCGGCTGCTCGCCGCGCTGCACTCCGTACCGGTCGCGGCACTGCCGCCGCTGCCGCCCGCGGGCGGCCCCGGGCGGATGGCCAAGACCGTGGCGGCCCTGAACGGCGGCGGCCCCGAGGAGGACGTCGTGCGCGCGGCGGCGGCCTCGCTGCCCCCGGCCGCCGGGCGTACCGGGCTCGCGCACGGCGACTGGCATTTCGGCCAGTTGGTGCGCCACCCGCCGGAAGCGGGCGAATGGACGCTGATCGACGTGGACGACCTCGGCGTCGGCGACCAGGCGTGGGACCTCGCCCGCCCGGCCGCCTGGTTCGCCTGCGGGCTGCTCGACCCCGCCGCCTGGGACCGGTTCCTGACCGCCTACCTGGACGCCGGCGGCCCCGCGTTAGCGGGCGCGGCCGACCCGTGGGAACGCCTGGACGGACCGGCCAGGGCCTTGACCGTGCAGCTCGCCGCGGCGGCGCTGATCAGCGCCAGGCGCAAGGGACGGCAGGTGGACGAAGTGGAACGAATGCTGGTGGACGCCTGCGCGCGGATCGCCGGAACGGATGTTCGCCCGCGCGAGCCGCACACGCAGTAGGTTGTGCTCAGAAAACCCTGGACCAAGGGCAAGGAGACCATTGATGCAGTGCCCTAAGTGCCGCGGCAACATGCGCACTTACGAACGCAACGGCGTGCACATCGAGCAGTGCGAGAACTGCCGCGGAATCTTCCTGGACTACGGCGAGCTGGAGACGCTGACCCGGCTCGAGTCGCAGTACTCCCAGCACGCCCCGCCCCCGCCGCCGCCGCCCGCGCATGGCGCGCCCGCCTGGGGCGCCCCGCACGGCGGATACCACCACGGGCACCGCCAGCGTAGCTGGGTGGGAATGCTCTTCTCCAGTTGACGGATACGAGCGGCCCCCGGCCCGGCGACCGGGGACCATTCGGACAGTGGTCCAGATAGCAGGCCCGGGGGCCGGGGGCATGGCCACGCCGCCATGTCCCCGGCTCACTGCGGCCAGGGCTCCTCGGCCAGCTCGCCCTCCGCGCCGGCGCGCAACGTCCTGGTGATCCCGATTTCGCCGAGAAAGGCCAGGTCGTGGCTCGCCACCACGAGAGCCCCCCGGTAGGCCGCCAGCGCCTCCACCAGGCGGCGGACGCTCGCCAGGTCCAGGTTGTTGGTCGGCTCGTCGAGCAGCAGCAGTTGCGGCGGCGGCTCGGCGCACAGCAGCGCCGCGAGCACCGCCCGGAACCGCTCGCCGCCGGACAGGGTGCCCGCGACCTGATCGGCCCGATCCCCCCGGAAGAGGAACCTGGCCAGCCGCGCCCTGATCGCGTTGTCGGTCGCGGCGGGCGCGAACCTCCGCACGTTCCCCAGCACGCTCAGCGAGTCGTCCAGCAGGTCCAGCCGCTGCGGCAGGTAACGCACCCCGGCCACGCCGGCGCTCACCGACTCGACCGGCACGCCCCGGCCCGCCGCGCCGGGGGCGATCTCCCCCGCCACGGTCCGCAGCAGCGTGGTCTTGCCCGCGCCGTTCGGCCCGAGCAGCGCGATCCGCTCGGGCCCGCGCACCACCAGCTCCCGCGCGCCCGCGATGCCCAGGGTCAGCACGGTACGACCGGCGGGCACCTCGGTGCCCGGCAGGTCGATCCGGATCTCCGCGGTGTCCCTGACCGACTCCTCGGCCTCGGTGAGCCGGCGGCGGGCGTCGTCCAGTCGCTCAATGTGCGTGTTGCGGTGCTTGCCCGCGGATACCTGGGCCTGCCGCTTGCGCTCGCCCATCACGATCTTCGGCTCGCGCTTGTTCTCGCTCATCTTCTTGCCGTAGCGGGCCCTGCGGTCCAGCTTGGTCCTGGCCTCGATCAGCTCCCGCTGCTGGCGGCGCACGTCGGCCTCGGCCACCCGGACCATCCGCTCGGCGGCCTCCCGCTCGGCCGCCAGGACCTCCTCGTACGCCGACAGGTTGCCGCCGTAGATCCGGATCTCGCCGTCGGCGAGGTCGGCCACCCGGTCGACCAGGTCCAGCAGCCCGCGGTCGTGGCTGACGATCACCATGACCCCCGGCCAGGACGTGACGGCCGCGTAGAGCCGCCGCCTGGCGTCGAGGTCCAGGTTGTTGGTCGGCTCGTCGAGCAGCAGCACGTCGGGGCGGCGCAGGAACTGCGCGGCCAGGCCCACCATGACGGTCTCGCCGCCGGACAGGGCGCCGACCGTGCGGTCCAGCTCGATCTCGGTGAGGCCGAGCCGGTCGAGTTCGGCGCGGGCGCGTTCTTCGACGTCCCAGTCGTCGCCGACGGCGGCGAAGTTCTCCTCGCCCACCTCGCCCCGCTCGATGGCGTGCAGCGCGCGCCGGGCGGCGCTGATCCCGAGCAGGTCCGAGACGGTGGCCGCGGTGCCGAGCGGCAGGTCCTGCGGGAGGTAGCCGACCTCGCCCGCCACGGTGACCGTGCCCGAGCGCGGGCGCAGCTCCCCAGCGATGATCTTCAGCAGGGTGGACTTGCCCGCGCCGTTGACGCCGATCAGGCCGGTGGCGCCGTCGCCCAGGGCGAGGTCGAGGCCGTCGAGCACCGGCGTGCCGTCCGGCCAGGCGAAGGAGATGTCATCACAGACGATGGCAAAGGACATAAGGCGGCTCCCCACGGTGGTATCTCCGGCATTCGGTACCTGCTGGACACCGCGGGCGGTACGCCCGGCGTAGAAGATCGCCGTCCGTCGTCGAGGGCGGTCATCTGAGGTCAGACGCGCACGGGCCACCAGAACGGGCCACCGGCGCGGTGTCCGGACCTCAGATCCTCAACGGGCTCCCCTTGGGACGGCGACAAAGCGAAAAAAGCTTACCCGATGTCACGGAGCACGGCAAGAGCCCGGGGGCGTTTGATGAACGTGACCGGCCCTCCGGCGGTGAACGTCTCGCCGTCACAGGCCAGGCGCACCTTCCCGGAAGGTGTCGTGACGTGCAGGTTGTCGGCCTTCCACTGGTGGTAGTGCCGGGACAGGCCGAGCCGCCCGCCGATCACGCTGGTGAACGCGCGCAGCCGGGGCAGCCGCCCGGCGGCGGCCAGCAGCCGGATGTCCAGCACGCCGTCCTCCAGCCTGGCCCGCCGGGTGGGCGCGGCGCCGCGCACGTCGTAGCGGCAGTTGCCGACGAACAGCAGCCACGCCCGGTACGGCGTGCCGTCCACCTCCACCTCGACCGGCCGCGCCCCGCCGGCCAGCAGTTCGCCCAGCGCCCACAGCAGCGCGGGCCACTTGCCGATCCGGTGCTCGCGGGCCTCCCTGCGGTCCACGAGCGCCGGGTACAGGCCGAGGCCGGCGTTGTTGAGGAACACCCGGCCCGCCGCCTCCCCCACGTCCACCGTGACGGCCTGCCCGGACCGGTAGGCGGCCACCGCCTCCTGCGGCGTCTCGATGCCGAGCGTGCGCGCGAAGTGGTCGAAGGTGCCCGCGGGCACCACCAGCAGCGGGCGGCCGTGTTCCAGGGCCGCGGCGGCGGCCCGGCTCGCCGAGCCGTCGCCGCCCGCGACGGCGAGCACGGTGGCCCGCCCGGCGGCCTCCCGCATGACCGCGGCGATGTCGGCGTCCGGGCCGGGCGTCACGATGTCGGCGGCGGGCAGTCCGGCGCGCAGCGCGTCCGCGGTCTGCGCGGTCTCGGCTGATGACGGGTTGATCACCGCCACCACTCCGGCCCCGTGTGGATCGAGATCGAGCAGCGGCGCGGTCGCCGCCGCCCGCGCCCGCCCGGCCTCGGCGGCGTCCGGCCACAGCCGCCGGGTGAGCAGCCCGGTGGCCACCCCGATGCCCGCGCCGGCGAGCACGTCGCCGGGGTAGTGGACACCGGTGTAGATGCGGGAGAAGCACACCGCCGCCGCCACCAGGGCGACCGGCACCGCCACCCGCGGCGGGGCCTCCATCGCCACGGCGGTGGCGAACGCGGCGGCCGACGCCGAGTGGCCCGACGGGAACGACGTGGACGTCGGCATGGCCAGCAGCCGGGCCAGCGGCAGCTCGACCCCGGACGGCCGGCGGCGGCCGAACGCCTGCTTGGTGGCGAGGTTGACCAGCGGGCTGGCCAGGCTGACCGCGAGCAGGCCCCGGGTCGCCGCCCGGCGCAGCCGGCGCCGCCCGCTCACCGCGAGCCCGGCCGCGAACCCGGCCCACAGCAGCGAGTTGTCCGCCGCCCGCGACAACGCGGGCAGCACCCGATCCCCGGCCGGCCAGTCCGCCCTCGCCACGGCGGCGAACAGCCGCCGGTCCAGCGCGCCGAGCCGGGACCTCGTCCGCGACACCCACCGCCGCCGGGGGGCCGGGACCGCCGAGAACGCCGCTCCTGGGGAAATCGCCTCTATCATCCGATTCGTCCGCATGACCGACTTCTTCCCGTCCGGCGGGCCGGTAAAGGTCAGCGGGCGGCCAGCCGGGAGCGGTAGACCGCGCGCGCCCTGTCGTAGAGCGCCACATGATCGGCGAACTGCCCGGGCGCGGTCAGGCGGCCCTCCCGCCCGACCATCTCCTCCAGCCGGTCCAGCCAGTCCAGGCACCACCGCACGTCCTCCTCCCGCGCCACGTGCGCCCCGGCGAGATCGACGTAGACCGGGCTGGTGCAGGCGTAGACGTCGGCCCGCATCGCGCGGGGGTGCGGGCCGCCCTGGGCGATCGCCAGCACGTAGGTCGGCTCGGTCACGTCGAGCATGACGGAAAGACCGTCCGGGGGGCCTTCGGCGGCGGTGCCGCTCGCCGTGCGGATGGACAGTCGCTCGACCTCGGGGCCGATGGCCCGTACGGTGACCCTGATCCGCCCGCCGCGCTCGTCCAGGTCGAGCGTGTCTCCGGGGCCCAGGCCCTCGACGTCGAGTTCCAGCCAGGGGCCGGTGGTGGCGAAGGTACGGCCGGCGCGGATCGCCGCGGCGAAGGACCCGGCGCTCAGCGGCCCGCCCACCTTGGCGTAGACGCGCCCCCAGCCCGGCGGGGCGGACTGGCTGCCGCGCCGGGTGAAGGAGATCATCGTGTCGGTGCCCGCGGTGACGGCCAGCCGGTTGCCCGCGCCGATCAGCCTGCGGTAGACGGCCGCGGTGCCGGTCACCGAGGAGTGGTTGACCACGTCGAGCGCGTCGACCAGGCCGAGCGCGGCGTCGGCGACGATCTCTCTGGCCGCGCAGCAGCGCCCGGAGCCCAGCGCCCGCTCGGGGCCGTCGTGCTCGTGCGCCTGCTGGTGGAAGGGGTGGCTGTAGCCGAGGACCGCCCCCAGGTCGCGCAGTTCGGCGCAGCCGGCCTCGTTCGGCGGCCAGTCCGGGTCGCCCGCGAAACCGGTGTGGAACCTCTCGGGCGGCGCGCTCACCCCGAAGGCGAAGAGGTGGCCGAGCAGGTCGTTGCGGTACTCCACGCCCATCCTGGCGATGTGGCCGCCGTCCGACCACGGCAGGTCGCGCCCGGCCCAGTGCCGCAGCGCCTCGGCGTCGTAGACCCGGCCGGTGGCGATGTTGCCCGCCACCAGGTTGAGCACGTGCAGGTCCTCGCCGTGCTGGACGGCGGCGGCGTCGGCCGGGGTGCCGACCACGTCTCCCGCCCAGTTGAGGTGGACGTGCATGTCGCCGCCGTACCAGCCGCGGGCCGCCGCGTCGTACAGCCGCGCCGGGGACATGTCCACCACCGTCTCCCGGCCGGGCGGGGGGATCACCACGGTCTCGGCCGTGCCGTACTCCATGCCGCGGGTCACCCGCAGGGTGAGCGGTTCGGCGGGCACGTCGAGCACGATGTCGTCGCCGTGGAAGTACGGCATGCGGTGGTGGTCGCGGCGGTGCGGCACCTTGTCGGGGTACCAGCCCTGGTCGTTACCGCCGAGCACGCTCCACCGGCAGGGGAACCCGGCCCGCAGGCGCAGCCTGGCCGCCTCCGCCCGCCGGGTCAGCACGGCGAGCCCCACCTGCTCGCCGTCCACCTCCACGGTGGACTTCGAGGTGATCCGCACCATCCGCGCCCCGCCCGGCCGGATCTCGTGCCGCACGCCGTCCACGGTCACCGTGACCGGCCGGTCTCGTGAGGAGTCCAGCAGCAGGCTGGTGGCGAACGGCCGGCCGGGCAGCACCGCCTGCGGCATCGCCTCCACGAACACCCGCCCCGGGGAGATCCGCAGCGCGGCCATGTTGTCGAGGACCTCGCCGCGCAGGGCGTCGCGGACGACCTCGTCCATGTCGAGTTCGGCGATCCGGTCGTCCAGCTCGCTCTCCGGCGTGCCGGGGTGGGCGGCCAGGGCCAGCTTGCTCGCGACCCCCCAGAAGTCGTGCTTGCGGGTCAGGTACGGGTTTGTCAGCATTTGCTGGACGAACATGATCGGCGTCTCGCCCCAGGTGGGCCCGTGCTCGGCGAGCAGCGCCCGGTATTCGGCGAGCGACCGTGCCACGCGCTCGGGCAGTGGCGGATCCTGGTCCACGACAGCCTCCCGTGATCGGTTCGCTGGCAATCGTCACACGATGACAGCGGACCGTGACCGGACCGGGGTGCGGAATCCCACCTCGCGAGTACGATGCCTGCCACCGTGGGAGGCGGAACCTCTCCGCCTGGAGAAGTCAGCGGGTGAAAGCGGCCAGGATGCGGTCGGCGGCCAGCGCCGGGGTGAGCGTACCGGACAGGACCTCGCGTTCGACCTCGCCGGCGATGGCCGCGACGTCGGGGTGGTCGCGCAGCTCGGTCAGCAGCCGGTCGCGGACCAGCGTCCAGGTCCAGCCGACCTGCTGGCGGCGGCGGCGTCCGGCGACGTCCGAGCGCTCCTGGTGGGCGATGACCTTCGCCCACAGCTCATCGAGGCCGGCGCCGGTCATGCCGCTACAGGTCAGCACCGGTGGCGGCGGGCCCTCCCCGCGGAGCATGCGCAGCGCCCCGGCCAGCTCCCTGGCGGCCTTGCGCGCGGCCAGTTCGTGATCGCCGTCGGCCTTGTTCACCGCGATCACGTCGGCCAGCTCGACCACGCCCTTCTTGATGCCCTGCAACTGGTCGCCGGTGCGGGCCAGCGTGAGCAGCACGAAGGTGTCCACCATGTCGGCCACCGCGGTCTCGGACTGCCCGACGCCGACGGTCTCCACCAGCACGGTGTCGAACCCGGCCGCCTCGACCACCACCATGGCCTCCCGCGTCGCCTTGGCCACGCCGCCGAGCGTGCCCGCGGTGGGCGAGGGCCTGATGAAGGCGGCGGGGTCGGCGGCCAGGCGGGCCATGCGGGTCTTGTCGCCCAGGATGCTGCCGCCGCTGCGGCTGGAGGAGGGATCGACGGCGAGCACCGCGACGCGGTGCCCCTCGCCGGTCAGCCGCAGGCCGAGGGCGTCGATGAACGTCGACTTGCCCGCCCCCGGCACTCCGGAGATGCCCACCCTGCGGGCGTTGCCGGACAGCGGGGTCAGCTCCACCAGCAGCCGCTGGGCCAGCGCCCGGTGGTCGGGCCGGGCCGACTCGACGAGCGTGATGGCCCGCGCGATCCACGCCCGGGAGCCGTCCTTGACGCCCGCCACGTAGTCGTCAAGCGTCATGACCCAGCCGATGCGCCAGCTCGCCGAGCAGGCCGAGCGCGGCCTCGGAGATGACGGTGCCCGGCGGGAAGATGGCCGACGCCCCCGCGGCGCGCAGCGCGTCGTGGTCGCCCGGCGGGATGACCCCGCCGACCACGATCATGATGTCCGCCCGGCCGGCCGCGGCCAGCGCGTCGCGCAGCGCGGGCACCAGCGTGAGGTGCCCCGCCGCCAGGGAGGAGACGCCCACGATGTGGACGTCGGCCTCGACCGCCTGGCGGGCGACCTCGTCGGGGGTCTGGAACAGCGGGCCCACGTCGACGTCGAAGCCGAGGTCGGCGAACGCGGTGGCGATCACCTTCTGGCCCCGGTCGTGGCCGTCCTGCCCCATCTTGGCCACCAGGATCCTGGGCCGCCTGCCCTCGGCGCGCTCGAACGCGGCGCACGCGGCACGGACCGCCTCGGTCGCGGTGCCCACCTCCTCGCGGTACACCCCGCTGATGGTACGGACCTGACCCGCGTGCCGGCCGAAGACCTTCTCCAGCGCGTCGGAGATCTCCCCCACGGTGGCCTTGGCCCGGGCGGCGTCCACCGCGAGCGCGAGCAGGTTGGCGGTGCCCGCCGCGCCCTCGGTCAGCGCGTCCAGCGCGGCCCGTACGGCCTGCGGGTCGCGTTCGGCGCGCAGCCGGGCCAGCTTGTCGAGCTGGCGGCGGCGTACCTCGGTGTTGTCCACCTTGAGGACCTCGATGTCCTCGTCGGAGGTCGCCCGGTAGAGGTTGACCCCGATGACCGGCTGACGCCCGGAGTCGATCCGGGCCTGGGTGCGGGCGGCGGCCTCCTCGATGCGCAGCTTGGGCAGCCCGGCGTCGATCGCCTTGGCCATCCCGCCGGCCGCCTCCACCTCGGCGATGTGGCCCCACGCCCGGCGGGCCAGCTCGTGGGTGAGGCGCTCGACGTAGTAGGAGCCGCCCCAGGGGTCGATGACCCGGGTGGTGCCCGACTCCTGCTGGAGCAGGAGCTGGGTGTTGCGGGCGATCCTGGCCGAGAAGTCGCCGGGCAGCGCCAGCGCCTCGTCCAGGGCGTTGGTGTGCAGCGACTGGGTGTGGCCCTGGGTGGCGGCCATCGCCTCCACGCAGGTGCGGGCCACGTTGTTGAAGACGTCCTGGGCGGTGAGCGACCAGCCGGAGGTCTGGGAGTGCGTGCGCAGCGACAGCGACTTGGGGTTCTTCGCGCCGAAGCCCGAGACGAGCCCCGCCCACAGCAGCCGCGCGGCGCGCAGCTTGGCGACCTCCATGAAGAAGTTCATCCCGATGCACCAGAAGAAGGACAGGCGCGGGGCGAAGGCGTCCACGTCCAGCCCGGCGCCCACCCCGGCGCGCAGGTACTCCACGCCGTCGGCCAGCGTGTAGGCCAGCTCCAGGTCGCAGGTGGCCCCGGCCTCCTGGATGTGGTAGCCGGAGATCGAGATCGAGTTGAACTTCGGCATCCGCTCGCTGGTGTAGGAGAAGATGTCGGAGATGATCCGCATCGAGGGGGCGGGCGGATAGATGTAGGTGTTGCGGACCATGAACTCCTTGAGGATGTCGTTCTGGATGGTCCCGGCCAGTTGCTCCGGGGCCACCCCCTGTTCCTCGGCGGCCACGATGTAGAGCGCGAGCACCGGGAGCACCGCGCCGTTCATGGTCATCGAGACGGTCATCCGGTCCAGCGGGATGCCGTCGAAGAGCTGCCGCATGTCGTAGATGGAGTCGATCGCCACGCCCGCCATGCCGACGTCGCCCGCCACCCGGGGATGGTCGGAGTCGTACCCCCGGTGGGTGGCCAGGTCGAAGGCGATGGACAGGCCCTTCTGCCCGGCCGCCAGGTTGCGCCGGTAGAACGCGTTGGACTCCTCGGCGGTGGAGAAGCCCGCGTACTGGCGGATGGTCCAGGGCTGGTTGACGTACATCGTCGGGTACGGCCCGCGCACGAAGGGGGCCGACCCCGGGTAGGTGGAAAGGAAGTCGAGCCCGGCCAGGTCGGCGGCGGTGTAGAGCTGCTTCACGCCGATCCCTTCCGGGGTCTCCCAGAGCAGGTCGGCGGGGTCCTTGCCGGTCTCCTCGCGGACCGCGCCGCTCCACGCGGCCAGGTCGGCCGGTGTTGCGGGGACGTCCAGCTCGATCTCGGAGAAATCGGGTATCACCGGCTCACCTCCAGGTGGTCGAAGGTGGCGCGTAGCACGCCGAGCGCGTCGCACCCGGTGTAGATGTTGCCGTCCACGCCCTCGTACTCTCCCTTCCCCGCCAGCCAGATGCCCTGCGCGCCGGCGGCGCGCAGGGCGGCGGCCACCGGGGCGGCGTGCTCGCCGTACAGCTTGTCGCTCGCGCACAGGCAGGCGACGCGCGCGCCGCTGCGCGCGAAGCCCGCGGCGATCACGGCCGGGTCGGTGCCCGGGCCGCTCGCCGGGGTGGCGAACCCGCCCGCCTGGAAGAGGTTCGCCGCGAACGTGGCCCGCGCGGTGTGCGCGGCCGGCGGCCCGATCGTGGCCAGGAAGACCGCGGGCCGCTCGGGCTGCGCGTCGGCGAGGTCGCGCAGCGCCTCGAAGTCCTGGGCGTACCTGATCCTGGGCAGCCCGCCCGCGCGGACCTCCGGGGCGGGCGGGCGTACCGGCCGCCGCTCGGCGAGGTCGGGGAACTCGCTGACACCGGTGATCGGGTCGCGGCGGTGCGCGATGTCGCGCCTGCGCCGCTCCCAGCTGCGCGCCAGCCGGCCGGCCACCAGCCCGGATCGCAGCGCCCGCGCCATCCCGCCGGCGCGCTCGATCTCCTGAAACCACGTCCAGGCGGCGCGCGCGAGGTCGGCGGTCAGCCGCTCGGCGTACCAGGAGCCGCCCGCCGGGTCGGCGACCCTGGCGGCGTGCGCCTCCTGCTGGAGCAGCGACTGGGTGTTGCGGGCGATGCGCCGGGAGAAGTCGTCGGGCAGGCCGAGGCAGGAGTCGAAGGGCAGCACCGTCACCGCGTCCGCGCCGCCGACGCCCGCCGCGAAGCAGGCCAGCGTGGTGCGCAGCATGTTCACCCACGGGTCGCGGGCCGTCATCATCGCCGATGAGGTGACCGCGTGCTGCCGCTGTCCGGCGGCTCCGCCGGCCCCGGCGGCCCGGGTCACCCGGTCCCACATCAGCCGGGCGGCGCGCAGCTTGGCGATGGTCGCGAACTGGTCGGCGGTGGCCGCGTAGCGGAACTCCAGTTGCCCGAACGCGTCATCCACGCTCAGCCCGGCCTCGGTGAGCGTGCGCAGATAGGCCACGCCTGTGGCCAGCGCGCAGGCCAGCTCCTCGGCGTCGGAGCCGCCCGCCTCGTGGTAGGCGGTGGCGTCCACGGTGATCGCGCGCAGCCCCGGGCGATCGGAGACGCAGCGCGCGGCCAGCTCGGCGGCCACCCGCAGGCCCTCGGCCACGGCGCTCTCCGAGGTGTCGCCGGTGCGCGCGGCCAGGCCCAGCGGGTCGGCCCCGAGGTTGCCGCTGACGCCGCCTGAGAGCGCGAACAGTGCCTCGGCGGCCTCCCGGGTGTCGGCCCCGGCGTCCAGCACGACGGGGGCCAGGTCGAGGTAGACGCCGTCGAGCACGCGCGGCAGGTCGCCCGGCCGGATGCCGCCGGGGGTCAGGGTGAGCCAGACCGAGGTGACGCCGTTCTCCAGGTCGGTCAGGACCGCCGCGGAGTCGGCCGTGCGGTGGAGCTGCCGGATGTCCCAGCCGGGCAGCGGCCGGCCGCCCCTGGTGTACGGCGAGGCGCCGGGGACGCCCTGCTCGCCGGGCGCATCGGAGGCGTCGTACAGGGGCAGCACCGTGACGCCGTCATGGGTCGTGGACGCGAGCGCCTGCTCCGGATCATCGGTCTCCACGCCCGACCTGCGGAGCACCGCGAGCGCGGCCGCACGCCAACCCTCCCGTGTCACGGGCGGGAAGCCCGCCGCGAGCGGCGGTTCCATGGACGTGTACTCCTGCGGTGGCACCGTCATGTTGGGATGGTAATCGGTGGCCGGTCCACGGCTCGCGGGGGGCGGCGATGTCAGGGG
>NZ_POUA01000140.1 GCF_003236385.1 Spongiactinospora gelatinilytica | reverse complement strand
GGCCACCATGGCCGCCTGGTCGATGTGGAAGTTGGAGGCGGCCTCGGTGGCCTCCCCGGCCAGCACCAGCAGCGGAGTGCGGCTCTTGGCCGCCTCGGCGATGCCGGTCATCGCGTTGGTCAGCCCCGGCCCCTGGTGGACGCTGAGCACGCCCAGGCCGCCGCCGACTCGGGCGTAGGCGTCGGCCATGGTCGCCGCGCCGCCCTCGTGCCGCGCCGCGACGTAGCGGGCCCCCGCCGCCACCAGGGCGTTCGTCACATGGAAGTTGCCGCTGCCCACCACGCCGAAGACGGTGTCCACGCCCAGCCCGGCGAGCGCCCGCCCGACGGCCTCGGCGACGATCAACGCGACTCCCCCGCGCCGCCCGCGGACTCCACCAGCGCCAGGACGCGCACCGGGCTGCCGGACCCGCCGGTGATGGGCAGCGGCGGGGCCACCACGACCGAGCCGGTGGCCGGCAGCCGGTCCAGGTTGCGAAGCTGGGTCAGGCCGTACTTCCCCGCGCCGAGCAGGAACGAATGGCACGGGAAGGGCGGGTCGAAGGAGTGCGCCGCGCCCGCGTCGGTGCCGACGGTCTCCACGCCCAGCCCGCCGATCGGCGTCCGCCCGGCCAGCCACCTGGCGCACTCGGCGGAGATGCCCGGCGCGTGCCCGCCGTTCAGGAACGCCTCCTGGTCACCGGCCCGGACGTCCCAGCCGGTCCGGTAGAGCAGCCAGCCGCCCTCGGGGAGCGGGCCGTGCTCCTTCTCCCAGGCGGTGACGTGGTCGATCTGGAGCAGGAAGTCGGCGTCGCGGGCGCTCTCGGCGGAGAAGTCCAGGACCACGGCGGGGGCGATCAGCCGGTTCACCGGCACCTGGGAGACGTCCTGGCCGTCCTTGGCGGTGGCCCAGTGGACGGGCGCGTCGAAGTGGGTGCCGGTGTGCTCGCCGGTGTGGATGTCGTTCCAGTACCACGCGGGGCCGCGGTCGTCGTAGCGGCTGATCTCCTCCAGCCGGAAACCGATCGTGTTGGCGAACGGCTCGGGCAGCCGCAGCACCGGCGTCGCGGGCGACAGGGGCGCGGTGAGGTCGATCACCTCTACCCCGCCGTCGCCGATGGCCTCTACCAGGCTCTTGAGTACCGACATCGCCGCCTCCTTGCGCGGAACGTTCCGATACGCACATCGTGACACGGTTGCGCGATGACGCCTGCGGGCACAGGGTGGTCGGTGAGGCAGCATCCCGGACGAGGGAGCCCGATGAAAAAGATCATCAATGCCGTGGACACCGTGGTGACCGACGCGCTCACCGGCCTCGCCGCCGCCCATCCCGAGTTGCGCGTGGACCTGGACACCCGCGTCGTCTACCGCGCGAACGCCCCGCGGCCGGGCAAGGTGGGCCTGGTCTCCGGCGGCGGTTCGGGCCACGAGCCGCTGCACGCCGGGTTCGTGGGGTACGGCATGCTCGACGCGGCCTGCCCAGGAGAGATCTTCACCTCCCCCGTGCCCGACCAGATCGTCGAGGCCACGACCGCGGTCGGCGGCGGCGCGGGCGTGCTGCACATCGTCAAGAACTACACGGGCGACGTGCTCAACTTCGAGATGGCCGCCGAGCTGTGCGCCGACGAGGGCGTCGAGGTCGCCCGCGTGCTGGTCGATGACGACGTTGCGGTACGCGACTCCCTCTACACCGCCGGGCGCAGGGGCACCGGCGCGACGCTGTTCGTGGAGAAGATCGCCGGGGCACTGGCCGAGGAGGGCGCGCCGCTCGCCGAGGTGGCCGCGATCGGGAACGAGGTCAACGCGCGCAGCCGCTCGTTCGGGGTGGCGCTGTCGTCCTGTACCACGCCCGCCGCCGGCAAGCCGACCTTCGAGCTGGCCGAGGGCGAGGTCGAACTGGGCATCGGCATCCACGGCGAGCCGGGCCGCTCCCGCGCGCCCGCGGGCACCGCCCGGGAGCTGGTGCGGGTGGCGATGGACGCCCTCCAGGCCCACCTGCCGCTGTCGGGCGACACGCTGGTGCTGGTCAACGGCATGGGCGGCACCCCGTTGATCGAGCTGTACATCGCCTTCGCGGAGGTGGACGCCTACCTGCGCGAGCACGGCGCGACCGCGGCCCGCAGCCTGGTCGGAAACTACGTGACGAGCCTGGACATGCAGGGCTTCTCGGTCAGCGTCTGCACGCTGACCGACGAACTCACCCGGTTGTGGGACGCGCCCGTGCGGACGCCCGGGCTGCGCTGGGGACCCTGAGGAGGCACGCCGGTGAACACGGCGTTCATCACCGACTGGATCGATGAGATCACCCGGCTGGTCGCCGCCGAACGCGAGCACCTGACCGCCCTGGACGCGGCGATCGGCGACGCCGACCACGGGGCCAACCTGGATCGCGGCTTCGCCGCGGTGCGCACGGCGCTGTCCGCCCGGCCGCCGGGCACGCCCGGCGACGCGCTCGTCCTGCTCGGCGGCACCCTGATCCGCAAGGTCGGCGGGGCGTCCGGCCCCCTGTTCGGGACCTTCTTCCGGCAGGCGGGCAAGACCCTCGGCGACTCCCCCGAGGTGAGCCCGGCCGAACTGGCGGCGGCGCTCGCGGACGGGCTCGCCGCGGTACGCGCGCTCGGGTCGGCGGAGGAGGGCGACAAGACCATGGTCGACGCCCTGACCCCGGCGGTGCGGGCCCTGGAGCAGGCGGTCCAGGACGGCGCGGGCAGGCGCAAGGCGTTCGACGCGGCGGCCCGCGCGGCCGAGGAGGGGGCCAGGGCCACGGTCCCGCTGCGAGCCCGCAAGGGCCGGGCCAGCTACCTCGGCGAACGCAGCATGGGCCATCTCGATCCCGGTGCGCTCTCCAGCGCCCTGATCATGCGTGCCCTGCACATCTCGGCGAGCGGATCGCGATGAGCGCGGCGAGCGGGCCCATGGTGGGGATCGTGCTGGTGTCGCACAGCGCGGGGCTGGCGGAGGCGGCGGCGGCGATGGCCGCGCAGATCTGCGGCGGCGAGGTCACGGTGGCCGCGGCCGGAGGCGACGAGGACGGCGGGCTGGGCACCAGCGCCGACCGCATCGCCGCCGCGATCGAGAAGGCGGACCGGGGCGGCGGCGTGGTGCTCATCCCCGACCTCGGAAGCTCCGTCCTGACCGCGCGGCTGATGGAGGAACGCGGTTCCGTCGTGGTGGCCGACGCCCCGTTCGTGGAGGGCGCGGTGGCCGCGGCGGCCACGGCGGGCGGCGGTGGCGCGCTCGCCGACGTCCTGGCGGCGGCCGAGGAGGCCCGGGGCTTCCGCAAGCTCTGACCGCCGGTCTCCTGGGGGCCGGGGACATATTGATCAAACTGCCGGCCGGATTCGGCGAACAAACCCGCGACCGCCCGCGTCGAACCATATGTAAGCCGGCAGGGGGTGAGAGTGACCTACAGGGGGCGATTCGGATGGCTGAGCAGGAGCCGACCGGTTCGGATGGGTTCACCGGGGGACGGGGGAGTCCCTCCCGGAAGCAGACGGGGGACCGGCTGCGAGCACACCAGCGGCGATCGGACGCGAGGCGGCGAATGACGCCGATCGGACGCTGATCGACCACGACCGGCCTTCGCCGCCGGTACGGGCGACAAGCGGACCACATCATCGGCCCACGGCCGCACCATGCCGTGGGACCCGCTGGGCACACGCGCCACGCGGTACGGCAGGGCCGGCGAAGACGCCCTGCCCCGGCGGCGCACTCACCACCACAGCCTGCCAAGGGGGCGGCCCGCGGGCATGAGCCGTCGCGGCCTTCGGGCGCGACCGCCATCGCCGCGGACGACCCTCCACCCGAACGTGCCGGTTTCCGGCGACCCCGGGAATCCGCACGCCATCTCTACAGAACATGTGATCTATAACAACGAGCAAACAAGGGGTAGCACATGAGCATCACGGGGGAATTCGTACAGAGGCAGTGGTACACCGAGGCGGTGTCGTCGGGCACCCGCGTCACCCGCTCCACGAGCTGGACCATGCTGGGGACACGCGTCACCTGCCACACCGGCACGGCATCAGGCACCAGGGTGACCGCCGGCGCACCCCGGTCCACCAGTTGGACGATGGCGTCCACGAGCTGGACCAGGCAGCGCCAAGGCACCCGCGTCACCTGCGGCGCCACCCGCTCCACCAGCTGGACCATGGCATCCACGAGCTGGACCATGCGGAGAACACGCGTGACCTGCCGGAACACCATGGCGTCGGGTACCCGGGTCACCTGCGGGGGCACCAGGGTCACCCGGCACGCCGGTGACCACGGGCGGCTCGCGATGACGCGCGGCGTCGTCGCGGCCGGGTAGTCACCGGCGGCTCGGCCGGGCGCCCGGTCGCGGGCCGTCCCGCCGCCGGGCGCCCGCCGAGCGCACACCCGAAGGCAAGACCGGACTCCGGCCGCGGCGGGGTCCCGCAGATGAGAATCGGCATTCGCCGACACCGACCGGGCCGGACCACAGATCCGGTGCACCGGTGACGTGGCCAGGTCCGTTCCGCGGGGGCACGGACACGCCCGGCGACGGTGCCGGCGAGAGGCAGACGACGAAAACGGGGTTGGACCCACCGCAAATCCGGTGGGCCCAGCCCCATCGTTTCGGCCACCCGGCACCGGTGCGGCCGGGAATGCCCGGCCGCCCGGCGCAGTATGGTCAGGAACCCGATCCGGCCGATCCGGGCGTACCGCACGGAACGGAGCCGGTGACGGCGAGCCGGTGGTCCTGGCCGGCCGCGCGCAGTGCGGCGCGGTCGGCGGGCCCGGCGAGGGCCCCATAGGTGGACGGGTGCAGCCTGGCCGCGTCCGAGGTGCCGTTTCCGCTGTTCAGAACGCCGATCAGGTACCAGTGATGGTGCCCTTCCGGACGGCATTCGGCGCTGCGCGGCAAGGGGCGCAGCCAGCCCTTCTCCTCTTCCACCCAGACCGGCGGCGGCGGGCCGATGGCCGGGCCGGGATGATGGTGGTGCGGCCGGCGGGTGATCCATGGGCCACCGCTGTTACCGGCCGCCACACGGCAGTTGCGGGTGGTCAGCAGGCTGTTTTCGTCCCGGTGGTTCCGGTCGGTGACGTGGGCGTCGCAACGGTACAGAAGGTCCCCGCTGTATGGTCCCTCCTGCGGATACCCCAGGTTGATCACCGGCGGGAACTTCGCGCCGGACCTGCTGATGTGCGGGATGAATCCGCCCACCACGTTCTCCACTCGGCGGCCCCGGTCGTCGGGGGCCAGCGCGACCAGCCCGATGTCCACGTTGAACCCGGCGTTCGCGTCGAGGTAGCGGCGCGGGATGAACAACTGCGTCGCCGCCCACCGGCCGAAGGGCTTCTCCACCCTGCCGCCCGACTCCCGGTAGGCCGGGACGAACAGCACGCGGCTCGACCAGGTGGTCCCGTTGATCAGGCAGTGCCCCGCCGTGCTGATCACGTTGCGGCTCTGCGACTTGACCACGCTGGCGGTGCAGCTCTCGTCCCGGTCATCGACCTCGTCGAAGAAGAACAGCTTCCCGGTGATGCGCGACCGGGAGTCCCGGGAGTACGGGGTGGGCCAGGGCGCGTACCCCCGGCTGTCGCCGCCCTTGGTGAGGACTCTGTTCCTCGGATCTTCGGCCGCCGGCTGCGCAAAGTTCACCGAGCGCCCCCGGGCCTGCCGCCTGGACTCCTCCCGGCTCGCGGGGCCGCGTGCGGGCCTGGTCCGGTCCTGCCGCCCGGCGGGCGGACCGGCCCGATCCGGGCGTTCGGCGCCCGGTTCCCTGTGCCGGTGCCGTTGCGCGGGCGGATCGTCGTGCCCCGGCCGCACGGAGGACGACGGGGCGGTTGCCCTGGACTGGCCGTTGATGGGCGGTTCGTTGGTCACCGCTGCCAGGCGGGCGTCCGTCCAGTAGGCCAGGGTCGCGTCGGCGTCCTGTACCGGGGAGGCCGCGACCTTGCCGTCCCCTGGGGGCCGTTCGAGCCGGGCGTCCCCGCGCGCGGCCGCCTGTCCCGTGACCATCAGTACGGCCGCGAGCGCGGTCGTACCGATCATTGTTATCTGCCCCATACGCTGCTCCAGCGACTCGTTCACGACACTCGTCACGAACAGCGCATCATTCGCCTGGATTCACAGACGTGACACCAGGCCACCACATATGTGGCCGTTACTCAGCTTTTCCCACCGCATGGCCTTCCGGCCTGGCGCGGCCCCCCGGGGAGCCCGGTCAGCGGTGGCGGAAGTAGACGAACAGCCGGCCGTGGTTCTTGGAGTCCTTGTCGATGCGGTGGTACAGGGCCTTGATCTCCTTCTGGTCCAGGAAGCGCAGGACCTTCTTCTTCAACTGCCCCGAGCCCTTGCCAGGAATGATCTCGACCTCGGTCGCCTTCTTGCGGATGGCCTCGTCGATGACGCCGCGCAGCGCCTTGTCGATCTCGCCGCCCCGGTTGTAGACCGGGTGGAGATCCAGCTTCAGCTTCACGGGAGGAGTCTACGCGGGCCCCCAGTTGCGACTTGTTTGCAACTGCGGACGATCCTGGTTAGGGTCCGATTTGATCGCACCTCGGAGGTTATCTGTAATGAAGCGCCTGATCGCGCTGTCTGTCGCGTTCGGCATGCTGACCGCCGCCGCCTGCTCCGCGCCCAAAGGCCCCGCCGCGCCGGCCGGCAAGGCCGAGGACGGCACGTTCGTCATCGGGATGAGCTCTGAGTTCGACAACCTGAGCCCCGTGCTCGGCTTCTCCCCCGACGGCGGGTCGATGATGTTCGACGGCCTGATGACCCGCTCCCCGGACCTCACTCTCAAGCCCTCCCTAGCCACCGCGCCCCCGGAGATCTCCGAGGACGGCAAGACCGTCACGTTCACCCTGCGCCAAGGTGTGAAGTTCCACGACGGCAAGCCGCTCACCAGCGAAGACGTCGAGTACACCTACGAGGCGCTGCTCGACCCCAAGAACAACTCCCCGATCAGGGGCGACTACGCGGCGATCAAGGAAGTGGCGGCTCCCGACCCGGCCAAGGTCGTGTTCCGGCTGAACCACCCCTACGCCCCGCTCCCCCAGCGCACCACGCTCGGCATCGTGCCCAAGGGGACGCTGGAGAAGACCAAGCCCGTGGGCAGCGGGCCGTACAAGTTCGTGTCCTGGACCCCCGGCGACAAGGTGGTGCTGGAGGCGAACAAGGACTACTGGGGCGGCGCTCCGGCGATCTCCCGGCTCGTGCTCGCGTTCGCGCCCGACGACAACGTCCGAGCGACGCGGCTGCGGGCCGGGGAGTTCGACGCGACCGTGCTGCCGCCCAAGGCCGCGGCCGGGTTCCGCGGACAGCAGGGGCTGACCGTGTACGACGCCCACACCGCCGACTACCGCGGCGTCTCCTGGCCGATGAAACAGCCGGTGACCGGCGACAAGGCCATCCGCCAGGCGGTCGACCTGGCCATCGACCGGCAAGCGATCGTGGATGCGATCCTGGCCGGCGCGGGCACCCCGGCGTACGGGCCCATCTCGCCCGACACCGCCTGGCACAACCCCGTGGTGACCGGCAAGACCGACCAGGAGGCCGCCAAGCGGCTGCTGGACGAGGCCGGGTACAAGCCGGGCGCCGACGGGATCAGGGCGAAGGACGGCCGCAGGGCGGAGTTCACGCTCATGTACCCCGCGGGCGACTCGCTGCGCAAGGAACTGGCGCTGGCCGTCGCCTCCGACGCCAAGAAGATCGGCATCGCGGTGGAGCCGGCCGGCCTGGACTGGGACGCCATCGAGCCGCGCATGGCCAAGGACGCGCTGATCATGGGCTATGGCAGCCCGTACGACCCCGACTACATCAACTACGAGATGTTCCACTCCAAGTACGCCGGAGAGGGATTCTTCAACCCGGGCCACTACAACAACCCGAAGGTGGACGAACTGCTCGACCAGGGCCGTGAGTCCGCCGACGACGCGGTGCGCAAGCAGGCGTACCGCGACTTCCAGAAGATCATCCATGACGACCAGGCGTGGACCTACATCGTGTTCCTCAAGCACGTCTACGTGGTCCGCAGCCAGTACACCGGGATCACCCCGGGCGTGGACGCGCACGAGCACGCCACCGGCGGGCTGTTCGCGACGATCCACACCTGGAAACCGGCCGCGTGAGAGCCGTCCTGCGGATGGTCGCCTGGCGGGTCGCGTTCGCCGTCCCGCTGCTGGTGATCGTCACCATCGTGATGTTCGCCCTCGCCCAGGCCTCGCCGTTCGACCCCGTACGGCAGTACCTGGGCGACCGGGCGCTGGTCACCTCCCCGGAGATCCTTGAGCAGATCAGGGCGAACTGGGGGCTGGACCGGCCGGTCCACGAGCAGTTCGCCGCGTGGTTCGGCAACCTGGTCAGCGGCGACCTCGGCGAGTCCCGGTCCTTCCACCGGCCGGTGGCCGAGGTCATCGGCGAACGGCTGGGCTGGACCCTGCTGGCCACCGGTTCGGCCATGGTGCTGATGTTCGCCGGCTCCCTGGTGGTCGGCACGATCGCGGCCTGGCGGCGCGGATCGTGGCTGGACCGGCTGATCGTCGGCGGGGCCTTCGCCAACGAGGCCGCGCCGGTGTTCTGGCTCGGCCTGCTGGCGATCTCGGTGTTCGCGGTGACGCTCGGCTGGCTGCCGGCGGGCGGCCTCACCGACGCCGCCTCCGCCTCGATCACCTTCGGCGACGTGGCCGCGCACATGGTGCTGCCCGTGGCGGTGCTCGCCGTGTCGCAGTCGTCATGGCTGGTCCTGTACGTACGCGAGTCGGTGATCGGCACCCTGCGCGAGGACTTCGTGGTCGGCGCCCGGGCGCGCGGCCTGCGCGAGCGCACGATCCTCGTACGGCACGCCCTGCGCTCGGCGCTGCTGCCGTTCCTGACCCTGCTCGGGGCCCGGATGCCCGAACTGGTGACCGGCGCGATCCTGGTGGAGACCGTGTTCTCCTGGCCGGGCGTGGCCGGCACGTCGGTCCAGGCGGCGCTGGCCGTGGACTTCCCGCTGCTGGCCGCGCTGACCCTGCTCGGCACCGTGGCGGTGCTGGCCGGCAACCTGCTCGCCGACATCGCCTACACGGTCGCCGACCCCCGGGTCCGCACGCTGGGGGTGGGCTGATGCCGGTACGTCTCTCGCTCGCCGCGCTCGCCGTCCTGGCCCTGGCCGTCGCGCTGGTCCCGCCGATCGTGCAACTGGACCAGAGCCTGGTGGACCTGCGCGCGGCCGGGCAGCCGCCGTCCCTGTCACACCTGTTCGGCACCGACGAGGTGGGCCGCGACCTGCTGGTCAGGTCCATCTACGGGCTGCGCGTATCCTTCCTGGTCGGCCTGGTGGCCGCGCTGGTCAGCATGGTCATCGGCGGCCTGGTCGGGCTGGCCGCGGGCAGCCTGGGCGGCCTGGCCGACCGGCTGCTGATGCGCGTGGTGGACGGCTTCAACGCGCTGCCGCACCTGCTGTTCGGCATCTTCATCGTGGCGCTGTTCGCGCCGAGCCCGGCCGCCGTGGTGGTCTCGGTCGGCGTCACGCACTGGACGACGGCCGCCCGGATCGTCCGCTCGGAGGTGCTGTCGCTGCGTTCGCGCCCGTTCGTGGAGGCGGCGATCTCCGGCGGGGCGAGCCGTACCCGGGTCGTGCGCAGGCACCTGCTGCCGCACCTGTTCCCCCACCTGCTGCTGGCGACGGTGCTGATGGTGCCGCACGCCATCTGGCACGAGACCGCGCTCAGCTTCCTCGGGCTGGGCCTGCCGCCGCACCTGGCCTCGCTGGGCAACATGATCAGCGACGGGCAGCGCTCGCTGCTCACCGGCGCCTGGTGGCCGAGCCTGGTGCCCGGCCTGTTCATCCTGGTGCCCACGCTGGCCGTGGCGGTGCTCTCACAGCGGCTGCGTGACCGGCTGAACCCCAGGCAGCGATCGGAGCTGGAGCTTTGACCACACAAGGGCGGCTGCTGCGCGCCGAAGGGCTGACGGTGACCTTCCGCATCCCCGGCGGGACGGTGCGCGCGGTCAGCGACGCGAACTTCACGGTACGGCCGGGCCGCTGCCTGGCCCTGGTCGGGGAGTCCGGGTGCGGCAAGTCGGTGCTGGCGCACGCGTTGCTCGGGCTGCTGCCGGGCAACGCCACCGTGTCCGGCGCGGCCTGGCTGGAAGGGGACGGGGAGCCGGTCGAACTGCTCTCCGCGCCGCCCGCCGTACTGGCCGGGCGGGTCAGGGGGCGGCGGATCGGGCTGATCCCGCAGAGCCCGGCCACACACCTCACCCCCGTCCGCACCGCGCGGGCGCAGCTCACCGAGGCGCTGCGCGAACTGGGCTCCGCGCAGCGCGCCGATGACCTGGTGATGCGGTACGGCCTGCGCCCCGCCGACCTGGACCGCTACCCGCACGAGCTGTCCGGGGGGATGGCCCAGCGGGTGGCCAACGCGATGGCGCTGGCCGGGGACCCGTGGCTGGTACTCGCCGACGAGCCGACCAGCGGGCTGGACCGGCCGCTGGTCGAGAAGGCCATGGGCACGCTGCGCGAGTTGTGCGATGAGGGCCGCGCGGTGCTGTTGATCACGCATGACCTGCGGGCGGCCGAGCAGGTGGCCGACGACATCGCCGTGATGTACGCCAGCCGGCTGGTGGAGCAGGGCCCGGCCGCCCGGGTGTTCGCCCGGCCCCGCCATCCGTACACCGCGGGCCTGCTCGCCGCCCAGCCGGACCGGGAGTTCGCGCCGATCCCCGGCCTGCCGCCGGAACTGACCAGGCTGCCGGAGGGCTGCGCGTTCCGCCCCCGCTGTCCCCGCGCCGACGACGCGTGCGCCGCGCTGCCCGCATTCGGCGGCGGCGTGGCCTGCCATCACCCGCTGGAGACCGCCGATGCTTGAGGCCAAGGACGTCACCGTCGCCTACCAGCGCAAGGTCGTGCTCGCCGGAGTGTCGCTGGCGGTCGAGCCGGGCCTGGTGATCGCGCTGTCCGGGCCGAGCGGCTGCGGCAAGTCCACCCTGGCCAGGGTGCTCGCGCTGATGCTGCGGCCACGGTCCGGGCAGGTCAGCGTGGACGGCGTCGCCGTACGGGGGTGGCGGCAGCGGGCGGATCGGCGGCTGCGCACCAGCGTGGCCCTGATCTACCAGTCGCCCCGTCAGGCCGTCGATCCGCGCCTGACGCTCACCGAGGTGATCGCCGAGCCGCTGGCGGCCAACGGCCGTCCGGACCCCGAACGGGTACGCGCGCTCGCCCGCGAGACCGGCCTGACCGAAGACCTGCTGACCCGCCGCCCGCACGAGGTGTCGGAGGGACAGCTCCAGCGCGCGTGCCTGGCCAGGGCGCTGAGCCTGGAACCGCGCTACCTGATCTGCGACGAGATGACGACGATGCTGGACGCGTCCACGCAGGCCCTGCTGGTCGGGGTGGTGGACGCCTACCGCGAGCGGACCGGGGCCGGCGTGCTGGCCATCAGCCACGACACCGTGCTGCTCGACCGCTGGGCGGACCGGGTGATCGACTTCACCGGGCCGGGCGTCCCGGCCGCCCCCGCCGCGACGGCGAGCACGCCGGACGCGTGAGCGGGGCCCGGTCCACCGGGCCCCGCTCGATCGCCTGTCCTTGACCGGGCCGGCTTCAGAAGAGCCAGTCCAGCAGGCCGCCGTTCTCCTTTTCCTTCTCCTTCTCCGGCGGCTCGGGCGGCGGCACCTGAGACTTGCTGGGCGGAGGCAGCGGCACGGAGGTCGTGGTCTTCGGCTTGGGCGCCGAGCTGTCCTGCGGCCTGGGGCGCTCCTGCGGCTCCTGCTCGGGTTTCGGGGCCTGAGGAGTCCGGCCGGTGCGGGTCGGCGACGGCCGGGCCTCGCTCGTCCGCGTGGGCTCGGCGGCGGTGGGCTGGGTGGCCACCTGCTCCGCGCTTCGCGTGGGGGGGAGGTCGCCGACACCTCGGCGGTGGGCGTGACGGTGGACTCCAGCGGCTCCTCGGTCCCCTCCAGCGTCGGCTCGGCGCTGGCCGCGGGTGCCGCCGTGGTGGGCGCGGGACGCCCCACGGACGCACAGGTGGCGGCGCTGGTGCAGGAATCGGAGGAGTCGCCGAGTGAGGCGAACAGCATCCAGCCGCCGGCGGTGGCCGCCACCACGGCCGCCGCGGCGACCATCAGCAGGCCCTTGCCCCGGCGCGGGCGCTCCTCGTCTTCTGCGGGGTCCGGCTCGTCGTAGTCGTGCTGGTGGCGTACACCCGCGCCGAGGAATCCCCGCCGTTCCTCGGTTCCCGCGCCGTCCTCGCCGGGCTCCCAGTCGTCGGCGTGGTGGGTCTTCTCCCACTCCCTGGGCTGCTCGGAGCCGTCGTCCCAGCGTTCGCCCTCGGTCCATTCGCGGTCGTCCGATATGAGCCTCGGGTCGAGGGCCATGTGGACGCCGGTCTTGATGTGGAGATTGTCATCGGGCTCGGGCTCGGGCTCGGGCGCGGGCTCGGGCGCGGGCTCGGGCTCCTCGTCGGCGTCCGACTCCCATCCGTCCGACAGCACGTCGCCGTCGCCGCGCTCCGGGGAGCCCGCGGCCTCGGCCGACCAGTCAGGGTCGAGAGCGCCGGTCTGCTCCCAGATCTCCTCATGGTCAGGCTCGCGGTGACCGCCGTACGACGGATCTTGCGATCCGCGGCTCATGGTGACCCCTTCTGTCAGAAATCTTGGCCGCGTATCTTCATAGCAGTTCCCACAGTGACATGTCGGGAAAATCCACAACCTTAACCACTTAGATCACATCAGTCACGAAAAACCCGACATCTAGGGCCGTCCGCCCTTGTTCGGGCCGGTCCGGGCCGCCGCCGGGCGGCCGGCCCCTGAGCCAAAAAGCGGAAAGGACCGGCCGAATCCGGCAAATCCGGACAACTTGACTACATCGAATGGCTCTTGATGACTCTCCGTGAAGAATCCGCCCGGCGCTCAGCGGTGGATGTACTCCACCAGATGGGCCTTCTCGGTCTCCAGTTCCTCGATCGCGCTCTTCACCACGTCGCCGATGCTGACCAGCCCGGCCAGCCGCCCGCCGTTCACCACGGGCACGTGCCGGATGCGGTGCGTGGTCATGGTGCGCCGCAGCTCGTCGACATTGGCGTCCGGCGCGCAGGTGCGGACCTCGGTCGTCATGATCGCCGAGACCGGGGCGTCGAGCACCTCCGCCCCTTGCTCGTTGAGCCGCCTGACCACATCGCGCTCGGACACGATGCCGTCGATGGTGGCACCGTCCTCCGACACCACGACGGCTCCGATGTTCTGTTCGGCCAGCACCGCCAGCAGCCGCCGCACGCTGGCATCGGGTGGTACGGTCGCCACCGCCGTGCCCTTGTTCCGCAGGATCGCGTCTATCAGCATCGACATCACCTCCGCAGGTAACCGTCTCAATCCCCCGCGCCGGCCCGTCGTACGCGTCCGCGGTCACGCGCGCCATGGCCAATACAAGGCAACATGCCGTGCCCACACCCCGTCAAGGGCTGACCGGAACATCTTCGCCCAGGTCACCGCTGACGCAAGCGCTTTCCATCGCAATTTCGGTCTTATGAGGGGGCAGGAACCCGGTCGCGAATCGGCGCGACCTTCCGCGAGGTCCGGAGGGGCCGCGGCCGGCCGGCGATCGGCCGAAACCCGGCGGGTCCTTTTCCGGGCGGCGGGGGCGCGGAATGGCACGTTCCTGACCGGGCGACGACAAGGGGCAAAGCTGGGATGAAAGGCTCTCCTCGCCCATTGCACAGGAAGGTTTCCTATTTAATACTGCGATCAGCACAGCGTATCGACTCGCAGCATCCCATCCTTCGCCCCAGCGGCCGGCTTTCGCCATGCCCGCCCGCGCCCTCTTCCCGGTGCCATTCGCCGCATCCCCATCTGGAGGTCCACCATGCCTGGACGCACCCGCGCACTCGCCGCGATCGCCGTCACGGCCCTCGCCTGCCTCGGTACGGTCGCCGTCTCGGCCGCCCCCGCGCAGGCGGCCATCGAGGTCGTCTACAGCCCGCTCTCCCTCGGCGGCTACTGCGCCGCGAAGGTCAACTCCTCCTCCACCATCGGCTTCTACAACGGCGGCCTGAGCTGCTACCGCTGGGGCACACCCAACCTCGTCTACGCGGGCAGCGGAAGCGCCTCGGCGGCCTGCGTCTACTTCGACCCCAGCCGCACCTACCTGAGCCACTCCCAGGGCGTCAGCCAGGCCCTGACCTGCAAGTACGCCTGACCCACAGCACTACTGCGGCCGGGCGGCCCTCCCCCACCGGGGACGCCGGCCCGGCCCCCACTCGACCTCGGACGTACCACCACAACCGACCCAACCCACGCACCGCGCGGGGCCGCCATGGACATGCGCCCACAGACGACCGGACCCCTGCCCGGCCCGTACCCCGCCGGGGTCGCGCGCGAGACCGCCTTGGGCATGGGGCCGGGCCGGAGCCTGGCGGCGCTTACGGTGGGCCGGTGCGGATCAGTCTTCTGGTGTCGTCGTGGAGGGCCTGGAAGGTGGCGGCCAGTTCGGCGAGGCGGGAGCACAGGGCCAGGGCGCGGCCGTAGCGCTGGTCGCTCCAGGCCAGTTCGTCGCCGGCGTCGAGGCCGAGCCGGTGTTCGATGTCCCGGCCGATCTCGTCGGCCCACAGCAGGCCGATCTCGTAGGCGGCCCGCACGCCGCGGGCCGCGGTGGCGAGCGCGTCGTCGAACGCGGCGGTCACCGAAGGCGGGTCGCCACCGACCGCGGCGGGCGTCACGGGCGGGTCCTCGCGCGCGTGCTCACCCGGCTCGCGGTGTACGCCGTGTTCATCGTGCTCGGGCCGTGCGCCGCTGCCGGGATCGGCCGGGGCCATGGGCACCTCTCCTCGTCGGTCGATAGGGGAATGCGCGATGGCGGTGTCCGCGCCGTACCTCATGCCCGGCCCGCCCGCGGGCCCGCGTCGTCCGGGCGCCGGTCGTCCAGCAGCCCGAGATCGCGCCGCACCCGCTTGCGCGCGTGGTAGAGGTTCACCCGCGCGGTGTTGGCGCTCAGGCCCAGCAGGCGGGCGATCTGCGCGGGGGTGTACCCGCGGCGGCTGAGCCGGAGCACCTCTTTCTGGCGGGGCGGCAGCCCGGCCAGCGCCCGGTCCTCGGACGGCGGCGGCGCGGCCGGGGCGGGACAGACCGGCACGGGCCCGGCCTGGCGGGTCTCGGCCTGCTCGGCGCGGCGCTCCGCCTGCTCCGCCGCCATCTCCGCGGCCATCTGGCCGACCAGCGCGGCGCGCAGCCGCTCGGTCCCCTCCCGGGCATGGACCTTGACCAGCGAACGGCTCATGCGCAGATCCCGGGCGATCTCGCTGTCGGAGTAGCCGTCCATCCGCAGCGCCATCACCGCCCGCACCTCGGGCGGCAGGTCGCGGATCCAGCCGACCAGACGGTGCCGCTGGACGGTCAGGTCGGCCATCTCGTCGCCGCGCTCGCCGCTCGCCGAGGAGACCAGGTCGAGTTCGCCGGGGCCGCCGATGGGCACCTCGCGGCGGCGGTCCATGTCGGACTTCCAGGCGCGCCGCCGGGCCACCGTCTGCGCCCAGGCCGCCGGGCGGTCGGGGAGCCTGCCCAGCCGGTGGGCGGTGAGCAGGGCCAGCAGCACCTCCTGGGCGATGTCCTCGCTGTCGGCCCCGTAGGAGTCGGCGAGACCGCACACCGTGAAGCGGACCGCCCGCCGTACGTCCCGGACGGCCGAGAGCGGCAGCGTCGGGGAGGCCACCGGAGAGGACGCGGTGGCGCCGAGTGGCGCCGGCCCGTTGCCGTCCGAGCCGGCCATCGCGGACGGGGTCACCTGCGATCCCCCACTGTCCGCCGTACGGCGGCGTGGGTGGCGAGGGCGTGCCCGTACGGCGGGCATGGCTCGATGAACATCTGTACTTCCCTTCGATGGGAGGCCCCGCCCGGCCCGCTCCGGCCAAAGATGTGAGACGGACGAGGTCCTCGGAATTCTGCCTGTCGGCGAGTCTCCCGCGAAACACCGCGCCTTACCAGCGGTAATGCCGTTTCGCAGCCCGGTATATCCGCCTTGTGTCAGCGTGAGATATGTCACAAAGGCTCGTACCTCTTGCTTTTAATGAGGCCGCAGGATTTGCGACACTAACCGGTGGCAACCAACTTGCATGCATCGGGTAGTACGTTTCTCACTCCGCGTGTCAGTTCGGTTCGCGATGGGAGGTCCCGTCCGTCCCGCTCCGGCCAAAGTTGTGAGGCGGGCGAGGTCCTCGGCCGGCCGCGCGCCCCACGGCGCGCGGCAAAGGGCCCGGCCGCCACTGCCGGCGGCCGGGCCCTTCCCATGCGATCGATCCCCGGCGGCTAACCGAAGGACGCGTGGAAGACCTTCTGCGGGGTCACCCTGACGATCAGGCGGAGTACGTCGGCGGGCTCCGGTGGCGGGTCCTCGCCCACGTACTTGTGCGACAGAGTGCGGCCGAGGGTCTTGCCCGGGTCCTCCAGCAGTTCGGCGGTGCCACGGATCTCCGCGTAGTTGTACGGGTCGCCCATCTCGAAGATCGACAGGCTGATCCGCGGGTCGGCGGCCAGGTTGCGCGCCTTGCGGCGGCGTTCGGTGGTGGTGAACAACACGGCGTCGCCCTCCCGCATGACCCACACGACCGACGTGTGCGGGCTGCCGTCCGGGTTGAGCGTGGCGACGGTGGCGAAGTTGCGGCCGTCGAGCAGCCGGCGTGTCGCCTCGTTCATCGTGGCGGGCATGGTGACGGGCACCTGGGTCCCCTTCCCCCTTGGGACATGTTCTGTTACGGGGGCCATCATTTGTTACGGAGGGCGTACGCGGAAGGAGGCAGTTTCATGTCACAACGGCACACGGATGTGACCGGGCACGTCGATGAGGGGCAGGCGTGCGCGATCCTCGACGTGCTCAACCGCGTCAGCGGCAAGTGGAGCATCGCCGTGCTGATCCGGACCGCGGGCGGGCCGGTGCGCTTCACCGAGCTGGAGCGGTCGATCGAGGGCATCAGCCGGCGCATGCTCACTCTGACCCTGCGCAACCTGGAACGCGACGGGCTGATCACGCGCACGGTCTACCCGACGGTCCCGGCCAAGGTGAAGTACACCGCCACGGATATGGCCCGTGAGCTCTATGACCACCTGGTGGGGCTCACCGCCTGGGCCGAACGGCACGGCCCCGCCGTGGTCGCCTCCCGCGCCGCCTACGACCGCGCCGCCGCCGCTCCTGCCACCTGATCGGCGCCCATCGGTCAGCGGTTACGGCGGGGCGGGCCGGGGCAGCGGGCGCGGACCGCCGTGGCGCGCCGGACCTGCGGCTTGCGGCGGTGTGCCGCCGGGCCGTTCATGACGGGCCTGCGCGAGAGCCAGGACGCGCCCCCGAGGAACACGCCGGTGGCCGCCAGGGCGATCATCACCAGCGCCCACGCCCCCTCGCTCCCCGCCGCATCCGTGCCGCCGGCGTGTTCCTCGGGGG
>NZ_POUA01000013.1 GCF_003236385.1 Spongiactinospora gelatinilytica | reverse complement strand
CGTCGGGGAGGGCCGAGTGGAGACGGGAGCGGTGCCGCATGGCGGCTTCGTGGGCGATCACCTGGAGCGGGTCCATGACAGCCTCCTTAATCGATTAAGAGCTTAATCGATTAAGGGCGTTGTGGCAAGGGGCGGGCCGCTACGTTGGGAGCATGGCGGCGCGTGGCAACAAGGTGACCCTCCAGACGATCGCCGACCAGGTCGGCGTCTCGCGGGCGACCGTGTCCTACGCCTTCTCCCGGCCCGACCAGCTCAGCGACGCGCTGCGCAGGGAGATCCTGCGGGTGGCGGCCGAGCTGGGGTACGCCGGGCCGGACGCCGCCGCGCGGTCGCTGCGGCTCGGCAGGGCGGGCGCGCTCGGGCTGTTGTTCACCGAGACGCTGTCCTACGCCTTCGCCGACCCCTACGCCATCGACTTCATCAGGGGGCTCACCGGGGCCGTCGAGGACGCCGGAGTGGGGCTGTTGCTGCTGCCGTTGCAGGGCGGCGGCGGCAGCCGGGCCGCGACCGTGCGCGACGCCGTGGTGGACGGGTTCTGCATGTTCTCGCTGCCCGACGGGCATCCGGCCGTGGTGGAGGTGACCCGCCGCAGGCTGCCGGTCGTGGTAGTGGACGAACCCTACCTTCCCGGTCATCCGTTCATCGGGATCGACGAGCGTACGGCGGGCGCGCAGGCCGCGCGCCACCTGCTGGACCTCGGCCACCGCCGGATCGCCGCGATCGTCACCGGCCTGTACCACGACGGCGCCGGCGGCTGGTGCGGCCCGGAACGCCGGGACGGCGCGATCTTCCAGGCCATGCGCACCCGCATTCTGGGATACCGCACGGCGGCCGAGGAGGCCGGGCTGGACTGGGACCGGGTGCCGATCTACGAGGTGCCGCGCAACCTGCGCGAGCAGGCCAGGCAGGCCGCCCACGAGGTGCTGCGCCTCGCGCCGCGGCCCACCGCGCTGCTGGCCAACACCGACATCCTGGCGCTCGGCGCGATGGACGCGGCGGCCGATCTCGGCCTGCGCGTCCCGGCGGACCTGTCGATCGTCGGGTTCTCGGACAGCGGAGCCGAGGAGGCGGGGCTGACCACCGTACGGCAGCGCGGTCCCGAGACCGGCGAACTGGCCGGCCGGCTGCTGCTCGCCGCCGACCCCGCGCCGCCCGGCCGCACGATCGTCCCGCACGAACTCGTCGTCCGCCGCTCGACCGCGCCGCCATCCAGCGAATGAGCCCGCGCGTGGCGCGGGCGCCGGGCGGGCACAATCGCCCTCGGTCACGCCCCATCGCCTACCGCTGAGGAGCGCCAACCGTGCCCGGTTCCGCCGATTCGTTCCGCGCCGCCCGCGACGCACTGCTCCGGTTCTCGCACGACCGTGCGGCCGCCGCCCGGGAGTTCCGCTGGCCGGAGTTCGGCCCGGTGTTCAACTGGGCCACCGACTGGTTCGACGAGATCGCCCGGGGCAATCCCGCCACCGCGCTGTGGATCGTGGCGGAGGACGGCACCGAGACCAGGCTGTCCTTCGATGAGCTGGCCCGGCGTTCGGACCAGGTGGCGACCTGGCTTTCTGACGCCGGAGTACGGCAGGGCGACCCGGTCATCGTCATGCTGGGCAACCAGGTCGAGCTGTGGGAGACCACGCTGGCCGTCATGAAGCTCGGCGGGATCGTCATGCCGACCGCCACCGCGGCCGGTCCGGCCGACCTCGCCGACCGGGTGGCCCGCGGCGGCGCGCGCTTCGTGATCGCCAGGGCGGCCGACACGGCCACGTTCGAGCGGGTGCCGGGGGAGTACACCCGGATCCTCACCGGGGAGAAGGACGCGCCGGGGTGGCTGCCCTACCGCGAGGCGTACACCGTGAGCCCGCGCCGCTGCACCGCCAGGACCGCGCCCGGCGACCCGCTGCTGTACTACTTCACCTCCGGGACCACCTCCCGTCCCAAGCTGGTGGTGCACACTCAGGTGTCCTATCCGGTGGGGCACCTGACGACGATGTACTGGCTCGGCGTACGCCCGGGCGACGTCCACCTGAACATCAGCTCGCCCGGCTGGGCCAAGCACGCCTACAGTTGCCTGTTCGGCCCGTGGAACGCCGAGGCCACGGTCTTCGTCGCCGACCACGCGCGCTTCGACGCCGCGGCGCTGCTCGACCGCATCCGTGCGGCGGGCGTGACGACGTTCTGCGCCCCGCCCACGGTGTGGCGGATGCTGGTGCAGACCGACCTGTCCGGCGGTCCGGGCGCGCTGCGCGAGGTCACCGCCGCGGGCGAGCCGCTGAACGCCGAGGTCATCGCGCAGATCGAGCGGGCGTGGGGGCTGACCGTCCGCGACGGGTACGGCCAGACCGAGACGACGCTGCTGGTCGGCAACTCGCCGGGCGTTCCGGTGCGGCCCGGGTCCATGGGGCTGCCGATGCCCGGCGTCGGCGTCGAGCTGATCGACGCGGCCACCGGGCTGCCGGGCGATGAGGGCGAGGTGTGCCTGGACCTCGCCGCCGGGCCCCGCAACCTGATGGCCGCCTACCTCGCCGACGAGGGGCCGGTCACGCCGGGCGCGTCCGACGGCCGGTACCACACCGGCGACATCGCCGTCCGCGACGTCGACGGCTACATCACCTTCCTGGGCCGGGCCGATGACATGTTCAAGGCGTCGGACTACCGGATCAGCCCGTTCGAGCTGGAAAGCGCGCTGATCGAGCATCCGGCGGTCGCCGAGGCCGCCGTGGTGCCCGCGCCCGACGCGATCCGGCTGGCGGTGCCCAAGGCGTACATCACGCCGGCGGCCGGCTGGGAGCCGGGCAGGGACACCGCGCTGGCGATCTTCCGGCACGCCCGCGAACGGCTCGCGCCCTACCAGCGGATCCGCCGCCTGGAGTTCGGCGACCTGCCCAAGACGACCTCGGGCAAGATCCGCCGTGTCGAGCTGCGGGCCAGGGAGCAGGGGGCCGCCGTCGCGCCCGGGGCGCACGAGTGGCGCGACGACGAGTTTCCTGAACTGCGCGCCGCGGGCGGCTGACGGCCGCCCGGTCCGGCCGGGCCGCCGGGCGCCCCTCCGAGGCGGTCAAGGCCGGCCGTACGATCTGCCTCGGCCGCGGGTGATCACCCCGGTCTTCCGGTGAGGAGGCCGCGCAGGCGTTCCAGGAGCCGTCCGCGGCGCAGTTCCACGACCATCACGACCAGCAGGATCAGGCCCTGGGCGATCTGGTAGAGGAACGGGCTGAGCCGCATGATGTTGAACCCGCTGGCCAGCACCTGCAAGGCGATCGCGGCGAGCACGACCCCGGCCACCGAGCCGCGCCCGCCGAACGGGTCGGTGCCGCCGAGTACCGCGATCACGATGGCGAGCAGCACGTACGAGCCGCCGTAGTCGGGGCTGGCGCTGGTGGACTTGGCCGCGATCACGATGCCGGCGATCCCGGCGAGCAGCCCGCTGATCAGGTAGGTCCGCATCAGCACGCCGCGCTCGTCCACGCCGGAGTACCTGGCCGCGACCGGGTTCGCGCCCACCAGGACGATCCTGGTGCCAAGGCCGGTACGCGAGACGATGTGCCAGATGAGCAGCGCCGCCCCGATGAAGATCAGGAACGCCACCGGCACGTACGCGATCGTCGCGTCACCGAGCCACAGGAACGTGTCGGGGAAGCCGTACTGCGCCTCGCCGTCGGTCCACAGGATCGCGATGCCGTTGAAGATCTGCATGGTGGCCAGCGTGGCCAGGATGGGGGAGACCCGCACTCGGGAGACCAGCAGGCCGTTCACCGCGCCGCAGGCCATCCCGACCAGCAGCGCCGCCGCGCAGAACGCCACGAGCAGCAGCGGGCTGGTCGCCGTCTCGCCGCCGGCCGCGATGTAGAGACCGGCGGTGGTGAGCGCGGCGAGGTTCGCGGTGGCCACCACGGACAGGTCGATGCCGCCGGTGATCATGGTGAGCGCCATCGCCAGCGCGAGCAGCCCGATCTCCGGCACCGAGTAGGCGATCGACTGGAAGTTCAGCGCCGTCGGGAACACTCTCGGCGCGAGCGCCGAGAACACCACGACGAGCAGCAGCGTGAGCGCCACCAGCCGTGTCACGTGCGCGTTGCGCAGGGCGACCCCCGCCACGGTCCGAACGCCCGTCATGACCGCACCTCCGCGAGGATCGGGGGGGATTTGCGTCTGCCCTGGCCAAGGGCCTGCAGGCCGACGCCCAAAAGGACGAGCAGGCCGACCGCGAGGCGCTGCCAGGCGCTCGGCACGCCGAGCAGGACGAGGGAGTTGTTGATCACGGCGATGAGCGTGACGCCGAGCACGGTCCCGAGGACCGAGCCCCGCCCGCCGAAGATCGACGCGCCGCCGATCACGACGGCCGCGATCACGTCCAGCTCGCTGCCGACCAGGTCGTAGGGGTTGGCCTGGCGGCTCAGCGTCACGTGCATGAGCCCGCCGAACCCCGCCAGCGCCCCGGCGAACAGGTAGACGAACGTCTGGACGCGCCCGACCCTGATCCCCACCCGGCGGGCGGACTCCACGTCGCCGCCGATCGCGTAGATCGACCGGCCCAGCATGGTGCTCCGCAGCAGCAGCGCGACCAGGACGCACAGCACCGCCACCGGCAGCGCGAGGAGGGTCATCCGGGCGGTACCGCCGCCGGTGGTGACGGCGAACAGGTCCGAGCGGGCCAGGGACTCCAGCCCGGTGGGCAGGTTGGAGAGGTACTGGGAGCCGACGAACGCGATCAGCGCACCCCGCACGATGCCCTGCGTGCCCAGGGTGACGATCAGTGTCGGCAGCCGGAGTCCGGCGACCATGGCCGCGTTGAGCCCGCCGAGCACCGCCCCGGCCAGCGCGGCGAGCGCGAACGGCCAGACGGTCCCGTCCGCGCCGAGGTCGTTCATGAGCACGATGACGCCGTAGCCGCTGAAGATCGCGATGGCGGTGAACGAGACGTCGATGCCGCCCGAGATGATGACCACCAGCATGCCGAGCGCGAAGGTGAGGTCGACCAGCAGCGACCTGACCACGTTGGTGAGGGTCGCCGGGCCCAGGAATCCGGGTTCGACCACCCCCATCATCAGCACGAGGAGAATGATGAGGCCGGCCAGCAGCCCCTCGTTGTTCTCCCCGCGCAGCCGGGAGAGTCGCATGGCGTTCACCCGGTCAGCCCGTCCGTGACGGCCTGGACGCTCATCCGGTCCGAGGTGATCTCATCGACCACCCGGCCCCGCCGTACGACCAGGACCCGATGGCAGACGCTCACCAGTTCGGGCACGTCGTCGGAGATGACGAGCACCCCCATGCCGGCGCGGGCGCGGTCGCGCAGCACCTGGAGGATCCCTTCCTTGGAGCCGATGTCCACCCCGACGGTGGGGCTGTTCAGCACCAGTACGCGCGGCGAGCGGGCCAGCCACTTGCCGAGCACCACGCGCTGCTGGTTGCCGCCGGACAGGGTGCGCACCGGGGCGGACACATCGGAGGTCTTGATCCGCAGCGACTCGACCGCGGTGGTGACCGTGCGCTGGACGGCCTCGCCGCGCAGCCGCCCGGACCGCGAGATGAGCCGGTCGATGCTGCCCGCGATGAGGTTGCGGCGGATCGACTGGCCGAGGAACACGCCCTGGGTCAGCCGGTCGCCGGGCACGTAGGCGATCCCGGCGCGGATCGCGTCGTGGACCGAGCGCACCCGGACCGGCTCGCCGTCCACGAGGATGTCGCCGGTGTCGGCGGGCCGCATGCCGAAGATCGCCTCGGCGATCTCGGTACGGCCGGAACCGAGCAGCCCGGTCAGCCCGACCACCTCGCCGGCCCGCACCGAGAACGACACGCCGGCGAACTCGTGCCTGCGCCCGAGCCCGCGGGTCTCAAGTACCGGGCGGGCGTCCGGCGGCAGGCCGGTGACATCGCGGTCCTCGGTGACGTCCTGGCCGGTCATCACCCTGACCAAGGTGGGCCGGTCCAGGTCCTTGACCTCGCCCGCGTGAACGACCTCGCCGTTGCGCAGCACGGTCACCCGGTCGGAGATCCGGAAGACCTCCTCCAGCTTGTGGCTGACGAACACCACCGCCAGGCCCTCGGCGCGCAGCGTGTCCACCAGGGCCAGCAGCGCGTCCACCTCCCGCCAGGTGAGGGCGGTGGTGGGCTCGTCCATGAACAGGACCTTGGCGTCGTGCGCGAAGGCCCGGCAGATGGCCGCGAGCTGGCGCTGGGCGACCGGCAGGTTCTCCACCCGCTCGCCGAGGTCCAGGGAGACGCCCAGGCGTTCGGTGGTGGCCCGGGCCAGGGCCATCGCGTCGCGGCGGGAGACCAGCCGCCGCCGCGACGCCACCCGGGCGACCATCGCGATGTTCTCGGCGACCGACAGGTTGGGAAACAGCGACAGATCCTGGTGGATCACCTGGATTCCCAGCTCGACGGCCCGGGTGGGGGTGAGCCGGCCGACGTCGTGGCCGTCGAGCGTGATGGTCCCGGAGTCGGGCTGCTCCACGCCGCTCACTATCTTGATCAGGGTGGACTTGCCCGAGCCGTTCTCCCCGGCGAGGCAGTGCACCTCCCCGCGGCGGATGTCCACATCCGCGTCGCGCAGTGCCGCCACGCCCCCGTACGTCTTCCTGACGCCGCGCACGCGCAGCACGATCGCCGTTTCCGGCATCCGCGCTCCTTCCGGCGGGGCTGGGGCCGCACGCCGGTCCCAGCCCCGGGATGGTCTAGAACTTGTATTCGGCGGCGTTGGACTTGTCCACGTCGATCCAGGCGTTGCCGTGGAAGGTCGTGGCGTTGCCGGGGAACCGCTTCAGCGACTCATAGCCGGGCAGCCCGAGGTTCGTGCCCTCCTCGACCTGCTTGCCCTCGGCCAGCAACCGGGCGATCTTCAGCATGGCCTTGCCCGCGACCGCGGGGTCCCAGAAGAAGATCTTGTCGATCGAGCCGTCGGCGAAGTACTTCTCCGAGACCGACGGGATCGAGGTGCCCATCACGCACACCTTGTCCTGGAGGCCCGCCTCCTGGACGGCCCGGCCGATGCCGGCGACGTCGGTCGCGGCGCTGCCGATGATGCCCTTGATGTCCGGATTGCGAGTGAGCAGTTCCTTGGTCCGGTCATAGGCGACGCCGGTGTTCTCCTGCGACTCGATCGGGTCGGCGACCCGCGTGACGCCCTTGAACTTCTCCTGCGCCCGCGCCTGGGCGCCCGCCGCCCACTCCATGTGGGTCTTGGCGGTGAGGTGACCGACGAAGTTGGCGTACTTGCCGGACTCGCCCATGCACTTGGCCAGCTCGTCCATCATGTGCGCGCCGTACGCGGTGTTGTCGAACGCCTCGATGTCGGCGTCGGTGTTCTTCTGGTCGCTGGCCTCGTGGGTGACGACCTTGATACCGGCGTCGCGGGCCCGCTTGAGCACGCCCTCCAGCGACTCCGGCGAGTTGGGGACGACCGCGATGGCGGTCGGCCGCTGCGGGATCAGGTCCTGGATGATCTTGACCTGCTTCTCGGGACCGGCGTCGTCGGCGCCGGTCTGGGTGGCGTCGATGCCGGTCTCCGTGGCGAACTCCTTGACGCCGGTCTCCATCCGGTTGAACCAGCCGACGCCGGTCAGTTTCACCACGGTGACGAAACGCAGGTCGGCGGGGGCGGCGGTGTTCCCGCCGCCGTTCCCGCCGTCCGAGCTGAGGTCCGCGCTCGAACCACAGGCGGCGAGGGCACTGGCGGACGCGACGGCCACCAGGAGCGTTGAGATCTTGCGCATTGAGGGCTCCTGTCCGGAGGGTCGATTCAGGCGCCGCCCCTGCGCGCCGGCTCCCAGTGGCCGGACTCGGCGGCCACGGAGACCAGGCGCTTGACCCGCTCGGGGTCCACCTCGTTCCACGTGACGCCGTCGCGCTTGAGGGCGGTGCCGACGATGCAGGCGTCCGCGATCGCCAGCATCTGCGCCACGGTCTGTGGGTTGACGCCGGTGTTGGCGATGACGGGTACCTCTCCGACCGCCTCCTTGGCGGCACGGAGCTGCGCGACGTCCACGCCGGTGCCGGTCACGACACCGGACACGCACACCGCGTCGGCGAGCGAGCTGAACACGGCCGACCGCGCGGTGAGCGCGATGTCGCGGGGCGCGATCGGCGCCGCGAACTCGGCGGTGACGTTGTAGAACATCTTCACGCCGTCCGCGCCGATCCGGTCGCGGAAGGAAAGGGTCTCGGCCGGGTCGGTGTTCCACACCCCGAAGTCGCCCGCGTAGGCCCCCGTGAACACTTCGCGGACGAACAGCGCGCCGGTGGCGTGGGCGAGGGCGAGGGCGGCCTTGGGGTCCCAGAGCACGTCCACGCCGAAGGGGATCGGCAGGTCGCGGCTCAGCTCGGCCACCGCCGCGCCCATCACCGCCGTGGTCTCCGGCCCGGCCACCGTCCGGTACGGCCGGTCGCCCTCGTTGCAGAACATGACCGCGTCCACACCGCTGTCCGCCAGGTGCTCAAGGTCGCGGCGGACGGCGTCGATCACGCCGCGCACCCCGGCCGACCTGTCGTGCAGCGGCTGGCCCGGCAGCGGCGGGAAGTGGGCCATCGCGATGACGGCCTTGCGCTTGCCGAACATCTCCTGGAAAAGGGTCATGCCATCCCTCCGTTGCGAAGTTGCGCCGCGCCGCGCGACAGGTCGGTGTCGCGCAGGCGGGCGTTGAGTGCGACGAGCAGATCGGTGGTCGCGACGACGTCCGAGAGCTGCCCGGTTTCCGTTGGCGCGTGGGTGTAGCGCACCGGGATGCCCACGCCGACGGCGGCGATGCCCTCGGCGGTGGCCATCGGCACGAACGCCGCGTCGGTGATGATGCCGACCATGGCGTCGTGCTGGAGCGGGACGCCGGCGTCGCGTCCCGCGGCCTCGACGGCGCGGACCAGCCCGGGGTGCGGGATGAGCCCGCCCAGGGTGCCGCGCCCGTGGAAGGAGAGGCGGGAGAGCGTCGGGCCGCCGCCCAGCGCGACCGAGCCGACCCCGCTGAGGTCGGGGGTGTCGGTGGCGGGGGCGACGTCGACGTTCACCACCACGTCGGGGGCGAACCGTGACACCAGGGCCAGCGTGCCCCTGACGTGGAACTCCTCCTGAGTCGTGAACGCGACGTGGACGGGCTGCGGTGGCGGGTCGGCCAGCAGCCGGTCCACGTACGCCAGCAGCGCGGCCACGCCGACCCGGTCGTCCAGCGACTTGGCGGCGAACCGGCCGCCGGCCAGCTCGTCCCAGGTGGGCGCGTAGGTGATCGGATCACCGACCCGCACGCCCAGGCGCGCCGCCTCCTCCCGGCTGTTCGCGCCGAGGTCGAGGTAGAGGTCGGTGGCCGGGCGGGCCACGTACTTCTCCTCCGGCGGGGTCAGGTGGTGGCTTTTCACGCCGACGACCGCCGGTATGTCGCCGTCGCGGGTGTGGACGACCAGGCGCGCGGCCGGCAGCACCCGCTCCGGCATGCCGCCGAGCCGGTGTACGCGAAGCCAGCCGTCCGCCTCGATGCCCCGCACGACCAGCCCCAGCTCGTCGAGGTGGGCGCTGACCAGGATGCGCGGCCCGTCACCGGAGCCGCCCACGGTCACCGCCACCTGGCCGAGCCGGTCCACCACGGGCGTGAGCCCGCGTGCGGTGAGGTGGTCGGCCACCGCGGCGGTCAGCCGGTCCTCGTTTCCCGCGGGGGCGGGCGTCGCGGACAGCGACCTGATCAGCCCTGACGGATCGCCGAGCGGGTCCCAGGAGGTCAACCTGTACCTTCCTTCCTGCGCGAAGTTGGGCGCCAGTTTGCACGGTTACGTGCAGAACCGTCAAGGTTTTTGCGCGGAAGCGTGCAATGGCACCGGGTTCTGCGCTTTCTCCCGTGCACGGATTCGCGTATGGTGCTGCCACCGGGAGGGGAGATGCTCACGAGTCAGCGAAGGCGCGAGATTCTGCGCAGGGTGGCGGAAGAGGGTTACGTCGAGGCCCGCGCACTGGCCGGCGACCTTGCGGTGGACCCGTCCACCATCAGGCGCGACCTCGACGCGCTCGCCCGGGCGCGGCAGATCACCCGGGTCAGGGGCGGGGCGCGTCCCGCGCCGAGCGGCGCGGCCGACGTGCCGTACGTGGTCAAGCAGCAGGAACGGCTGCTCGCCAAGACGGCCATCGCCCAGGCGGCGGCCGAACTGGTCGCCGACGGCATGTCCGTGGTGCTGGACAGCGGGTCCACGATCTACCAGGTCGGCCTGGCCCTGAGGGAGCGGCGCGGGCTCACCGTGGTCACCAACGACCTGCGCACGGCCAAGATGCTGGCCACCGTGCCCGACATGCGGCTGCTGGTCTCCGGCGGCGAACTCCTCGGGTCGGTGTACTCGCTGGTCGGCCACGCGGCCGAGACGTTCGTCCGCGACGTCGCGGTGGACATGGCCTTCCTCGGCGCCGACGCGATCGAGGTGGCGGCGGGCATCACCAACACCAACAGCCTGGAGGTCCCGCTCAAGCGGGCGATGATGGAGTCGGCCGGCCGCACGGTCGTGTGCGCGGACAGCAGCAAGTTCGGCAGGCGCGCGCTGGTCAAGGTGGCGGCGCTGGACGAGGTGGGGCTCGTGCTCACCGACACCGAGCTTCCCGAGGGGGAGGCCGGGCCGTACGGCGGGGTGCTGCGCCGGGTGCCGGTCGCCGAGACCCCGGCGCCCGATCCCGGCGACGGCGACACCGAGGCGGTGTTCGCGTGAGCGCGCCGGCTTCCGCGGGCCGTTTCCTGGGCATCGACGTCGGCACCGCGTCCAGCAAGGCGGTGCTGGTCGCCGAGGACGGCACGGTGGTCGCCTCCGCGACCCGCCCGCACGAGACCGCCAACCCCCGGCCCGGCTACTTCGAGCACGACCCCGAGGGCGTGTGGTGGGCCGACACGGTCGCGCTGCTGCGCGACCTACGCGAGCGCGCGGGCCTTTCCGCGGTCGCCGGGGTCTGCGCCAGTGGCATCGGGCCGGTGGCGCTGCTCACCGACGCCGCCGGGCGGCCGCTGCGGCCCGCGATCCTGTACGGCATCGACACCCGCGCCGGCCGGGAGATCGGCGAGCTGACCGCGCGGCTCGGCGCCGAGCGGGTCGCCGAGGCCGCGGGCAACCCGCTGACCAGCCAGGCCGTCGGCCCCAAGCTGATGTGGGCGCGCCGCCACGAGCCGGAGACCTGGGCGCGGGCCCGCCGCTGGTACCAGGCGTCGAGCTGGCTCGTCCACCGGCTGACCGGCGAGTACGTGATGGACCGCTACTCCGCCAGCGCCTCGGACCCGATGTACGCGCTCGACGCCCACGACTGGTGGGACCCCGCCTGGGAGGCGCTCCGGTCTGAAGGGGCCCCCGGGCTGGAGCGTCCCCGCCTGGCCGCTCCCGGCGAGGTCGTGGGCGAGGTCGCCCCCGCCGCCGCTGACACGCTCGGCCTGCCCGCGGGTGTGCCGGTGCTGGCCGGCACGATCGACGCACTGGCCGAGGCGTACAGCGTCGGCGTGCGCGACGTCGGCGACATGATGGTCATGTACGGCTCGACGATGTTCTTCATCCAGCACGCCGCCGCCCCCGCCCGTCACCCCGGCCTGTGGAACAACGCCTCGCTGACCGGCCGGGGCTTCTCGGTGGCCGCGGGCATGGCCACCTCGGGCCTGGTCACCGGCTGGTTGCGCGACCTCACCGGCGTCGGCTACGCCGAACTGGCCGCCGAGGCGGAGCGGGTCGCCCCCGGCAGCGACGGGCTGGTCCTGCTGCCCTACTTCGCCGGGGAGCGCACGCCCGTCGCCGACCCCGGCGCCCGGGGCGTGTGGGCCGGGCTCACCCTGCGGCACACCCGCGCCCACCTCTACCGCTCGATCCTTGAGGGCGTGGCGTTCGGCGTGCGCCACAACATCGAGGCCATGGCCGAGGCCGGCGCCGACCCCGCCCGGCTGGTCGCGGTCGGCGGCGGCGCGACCGCGCTGTGGCCGCGCATCGTGACCGACGTGACCGGCAGGCCGCAGGACCTGCCGTCCACCACGGTCGGCGCCTCCTACGGCGATGCCCGCCTGGTCGCCGACGCGCTCGGCGTGGACACCTCCACCTGGAACCCCGTCAAGGAACGCCTGGAGCCCGACCCCGTTCCCCGCGACCGCTACGACGAGCTGTACGGCGTCTATCGCCGCACCTACCAGGCGCTGCGCACCGACCTGCACCTGCTCGCCGAGATCCAGACCGGCGGCCGACCGGCAGAACGGTCAGCAGACCTGACTGCTGATCCCGTTGATTCCGTGGCCCGAATCAACCGAGACGACCGTGAATCCGGCTGAATCGGCGGCCAGGTCCAGGCCCGGGTCCCGGCGCGCCACGCGCTCGCGCAGATGCTCGATCGCCGCGCCCGGCAGGGCGCCCGCGTCGGCGAGCCGTTCCCGGTAGGCCGCGTAGACCGAAAGCGCCTCGGCGGGCCGGCCGGAACGGTAGCAGGCCAGCATCAACAGACCCGACACCTCCTCGTCCGGCGGGCCGTCCCCGGCCAGTCGGGACAGCTCGGGGATGATCCGGGCGTGCCTGCCCAGCCGTAGTTCGGCCTTGAGGAGGGCGATCACCGCGGCGCGGTGCTCCTCCTTCAGCACCTGCCGCTGCTCGGCCGCCCACCGGCCGGTCAGCCCGTTCAGCGGCTCGCCGGCGATCAGGCGTTCCGAACCCCATTCCCGCAGTGCCGCGCGCAGCAGCCGCACGGCCTCGGGGTCATCGTCGTGCAGCCGGGCATAGCCATCCCGCGCCTGGTCGCGGAATCGGTGCACGTCCACCTCGTCGCGCTCGGCGCGCACCCGGTACAGGCCGCCCTTGCCCTCGGGCAGCAGGTGGCCGCCCGCCCGCGCCCTGCCGAGGTGGCGGCGCAGGTCGCTCGCGTAGTGGTGGATGACCTTGCGCGCGCTTTTGATCGGCTCGCCGTCCCACAGGGTGCCGATCAACTGCTCGATATGTACTGGATCGGTCTCTGAGAGCAGGAGTACGGCCAGGAGTAAACGCTGTTTACGGTCGCCGAGATGTACCCACACTCCCTCCCGATAAGCATCGACTTCACTCAACAATCGAAACCGCATCGCCCCTCCTTCGCGAACTACGAGCCGCCACCCGGCGTGATATCCGATCCTCTTTTCCAGCGGGCGGCACCGGCACCCCCGCCAACAGCCCCACAAGGGAAAGGACGTAACGATGGAAACCGCACAGGAAACCCGGCGGCGTGCCGCCGAATGGTTCAAGGCCACCGCCAGTGACAACGGCGGAGGCTGCGTCGAGGTCGCCAGGCGCGGCGAGGGGGTTTCGGTCCGCGACTCCAGGGACCCCGCCGGCCCCGTGCTCCACTTCAGCGGCAAGGAGTGGACGGAGTTCATCGCCGGGGTGCACGCCGGGGAGTTCGACCTGACGACCTGACACGGGGTTGTGCCTGGCGGGGGGAAGGTGCCCGCCGCCCGTCCGCGCACGGGCGGCGGGCGGCCGGGGCGCCATGGCCGCGGCGGTCAACGCGCCGATCCGCCGATCTCGGCGCGCAGGGCAGCGAGGAATTCGCGTGCCTCGTCCTGATAGATCGCCGTTCCGCTGAGCAGATTCCATTGCCGTTCGTAGATGGCGACGTCCTCCGCGGCGTTGGCGTTCAGCCGGACATGGGTGGTCTCGACCTGGACGAAGGTGTCCTCCGCGCTTTCGTCACCGATGTACACCGTGAACCCGTGCGCCGGGCAGACCACCGCTTCCCTGTTGTGCGGTATCAACCCGATCGAGACGTTCTCCAGCGTGCTCAGGGACGAGACCCTGTCCAATTGGGCCAGCAGCAGTTTGGCCGGGCCGGGGCGGCATCTCAGCGCCGCCTCGGTGACCAGGAATTCAAAACGCCGGTTTTCCTGATAAAGTGCGAGCTGGCGTTGCAGGCGGGCGGCCACCGCCATCGCCAGATCGCCCTCCGAGTAGGGCGGGTCGAATAACAGAAAGACCCGCCGGGCATACTCGGCGGTCTGTAGCAGGCCGGGGACGAGCGTCGGCTGGAAGACCCTGACGAGCTTGGCCTGGTCCTCCTGCTCCCGGATGTCGTCCTGCAGATGGGGTTGCCGTTGCAGCGCCGTCCGCCAGGTGTGGATCTCGGTGAACGCCGACTCGGTCAGGTCGACCAGCCACTCCCGCGTCTGCGTGGAGGACTCCACCGCGTCGGCCCACGCGGTCACCTCCGGCATCGTCGGGATCACCGTGCCCGACTCGATCCTAGAGATCTTGGACTGGCTCATCCCGATGCGATGGGCGAGGTCCCGGCCGGAGATCCCGGCGAGGTCGCGCAGCCGGCGCAGCTCGGTGGCCAGCCGCTGTCGCTTGGTCAGATGTACTCCGCCATCACCGCTGCTTCCGTCCCGCACAGCGCCCCCCGTGGCAGTCACGCAATTGAACATCCTTGGATTACCTGATTTAGCGTGATTCCAAATGATGTAGCACTAAATCAGGTCGAGTCGGGGATGTCAAACCAGGCGCAGTCCGGACATCGTTCCCGCTCTGCCGTGTCAGGCGGGCCTCGCGCTCGCTGAGCGGGCTTCTGGCGATTCGCGATGATGCGGCTTGATGCGACACGACGGCGCCGGGCCTGCCGACTGGCAGGCCCGGCGCCGGTGGATCAGCCGAGGGACGTGCGGTTTCAGTCGAAGACGTAGCGGACGCCGACGCCGCCGTGGGCGGCGTTGGCCGTGGTGCCGTTGATGTTGTTGACATTGCCGGACAGGTGCCCGTTGCCCAGGGCCTGGATGATGCTCTCGCCGAACAGGTTGCCCGACTGTGCCGCCTCGAGGTTGCGCGTGCGGTTGTTCCAGGAGTCCGCGTGGGCAGGCGCCGACAGCAACGAGACCGCCGCGGCGGCCGCGATGACGGCACCTGTGACACACAGCTTCTTGATCACTTGAGCTCCCTGCCGAGTTGGTTGACCGTTGTGGAGCAATGGCATGGTCATCCTATAACCCTGTGTGCCGGATCAGTAGCGGACCGTGACGCCGATTTGATCGCGGTGTGGCCACGCCCGGCAGGGGAGTCCGCGCCCGGCAATCGCCCTGAATCACCGCACATCCCGCCCAACAGTCCTTATGGTGGGCTGCGCGAGGAGGGCGGGGATTGTCGCCCTTACGTAGATGTAGCCGAGAGGGTTGACCGAGAGACGGAAGGTAGTGGATAAAGTAAACCGGGAGGGGGCCCCGTATTACAGATCTGTCCGGACCTTATCGGAGCCGCCGATGTCGAGCATGGCCGCATCCATTCTGGTGGGCCGTGACGCGGAGCTCGCCGCGCTCCTCGACGTGATCACCTTGCCGCCGGCGATCGCCCTGCTGGAAGGCGAGGCGGGCATCGGCAAGACACGCCTGGTGCACGCGGCGATCGACGGGTTGCCGGTGCGCGAGCGCACAGTGTTGCTCGGACACTGTCACCAGATTCGGGAGCCGTTCCCTTACGGCCCTGTCTTTGATGCGTTGAGGCATGTGTCGGGTCTGTCGGCAGACGGGCTAAATCCAGTCATCGGGGCGCTACGGGCGTATTTGCCGGAGTTGGCGGGAGAATTGCCGCCCTCGCTACCGCCGCTCGACGACCCGAGGGCCGAGCGGCATCGGCTGTTCCGCGCCGTCCATGCGCTGCTCGCCGCGGTGGCCCCCGCCGTGCTCGTGGTCGAGGACCTGCACTGGGCCGATGACGGCACCCGTGACCTGCTGCGTTTCCTGACCGACGAGCCTCCGGAAGGGTTCGCGCTGATCGTCACCTACCGGCGCGAGGATCTACCGGTCCCCGGCCTGCCGTTCGGGCGCGCCCACCGCAGGCCGCCGGGCACCCGCGGCGGCGTGATCGCGCTCAGGCCGCTGGCCGCCGCCGACGTCGGCAGGCTGGCCGGGGCGCTGCTCGGCCGCTCCGACCTGAGCGAGGCGTTCGCCGCCAAGCTCCAGGAACGCACGGCCGGCATCCCCTTCGTGATCGAGGAGGTCGTGCGCTCGCTGCCGGGCGGCGACCGCGACCCGCTCGCCGGAGAGGGCGGCGCGGACGCGCTGGACGGCATCGGCGTGCCACTGCTGCTGCGCGAGGCCATGGCCGAACGCCTGGCCGGGCTCTCGCCCCCCGCGCTGAGCGCGGTGCGGGCCGCGGCCGTGCTGCGCGTGCCCGCGAGCGAGGAACTGATCGCCGCCGTGGCCGGCGGCGCCTCAGAGGCCGGGCTGCGCGAATGCCTCAAGGCCGGCGTCCTGCACGAGCACACCGAGGGCCGGTACGGCTTCCGCCACGCCCTCGCCCAGCAGGCCGTCTACGACGCGATCCCCGGCCCCGACCGCCGCCTGCGGCACGAGCGGGCGATGGCCGCGCTCGCGCCACTGGACCCGCCGCCGCTGGTCCAGCTCGCCTTCCACGCCCGCCGCGCGGGCGCGATCCAGGCATGGCAGCGCTACGGCGCCGCCGCCGCCGACCACGCCGCCTCCATCGGCGACATGCCGATGGCGGTCGACCTCATGGAGGGCATGCTCGCCGACTCCGAACTGCCGAATGCCGTACGCGGCCCGATGGTGCTGCGGCTCAGCAGGGTCGCCGCGGTCGGGCTGTCCCACCGGCGGGTCGTGGGCCTGGTACGCCGCCTGCTGGCCGACGACTCGCTGTCGCGCGAGGTACGCGGCGAGGCCCGGCTGAACCTCGGCGTACTGCTGTGCAACCAGGCCGGCGAGGTGGCCGCCGGGCGGAGGGAGACCCTGGCGTCCCTCGCCGACCTGGAAGACCGTCCGGACATCGCGGCGCGCGGGCTGGCGCTGCTCGCGATGCCTCCCTGGGGTGACGACTCGCTGGCCACCCATCTGTCGTACATGGAACGCGCGGAGAAACTGGTGGCCACCACCGGCGATCCCGAGCTGACCACGGCCGTGCACGCCAACCGGGTCGCGCTGACCATGCTCGTGGGCGCGCCCGAGGCGGCCCAGCTGGTCGGCACGCTGCCGGCGAGCGACCCTTCGGCCGCGGTGCGCAGGCAGGTGGCGCGGGGGTACGCCAACTTCTGCGACGCGGCCGTCGCGCTCGGCAACTACGACACCGCGAAAAGCTACGAGGCCGAGACGAGGCGGCTGGCCGAGGAGACCGGGGCGCAGTACCCGGACTATCTGGTCCAGTTGTCCTCGCTGCGCCTGGACTGGCTGACCGGCCACTGGGAAGGGCTTTGGGACCGGGCCGCCGCGGTGGTGCGGATGACCGCCGAGACGCCGCTGGTCGCGGTGGACGCCCGGCTGGTGCTCGGCATGCTCGCCGCGGCCAGGGGCGAGTGGGACGAGGCGGAGAACCACCTGCAGGAGGCCGGGCCGAACGACGCCGACTCGGGCTTCCTCCCGGTCATGTGCTCGGCGTCCGGCGGGCTGATCGAGCTGTACCTGATCCGCGACATGGTGGACGAGGCCGTGGCCGAGGCCGGGCGCGCGGTCGGCAGGATGCGCCACAAGGGCATCTGGGTGTGGTGCGACCGGTTGGTGCCGCCCGCCGTGAGCGCGCTGCTGCGGGCCGGGCGCGAAACCGACGCCGCCGAGCTGGTCGCCGACTTCGAGGCGGGCGTGGCCGGCCGCAGCGCCCCGGCCTGCCTGGCCGCGCTGGAGATGGCGCGCGGGATCCTGGTGGAGTCGCGCGGCGAGTTCGAGGAGGCCGCCGGCCTGTACGCGCGGGCCCGCGCCGCGTTCGAGCCGCTGCCGCAGCCCTTCGCCGCGGCCAGGGCGGCCGAGGCCGAGGCGGGCGCGCGGCTCGGCCTCGGTGACCGCGCCGCCGCCGCCCGGCTGCTCGCCGACGCGGCCGGCCGCTTCGCCGGGCTCGGGGCGACCCACGACGCCGCCCGCTGCCGCAGGACGATGCGGGAGATCGGGGTGGAAAAGCCGCCGCCGAGGGGCCGCAAGAGCGGCGGGAACACGCTGTCGCCCAGGGAACGCGAGGTCGCCAGGCTGGTCGGGCTGGGCCGCACCAACCGGGAGATCGCCGAGGTGCTGTTCCTGTCGCGCCGCACGGTCGACACGCACGTCGCCAACGTGCTGCGCAAGCTCGGCGTCCGTTCGCGCGGCGAGGTGACGCCCCCGCCTGACTGAGCCGTTCGCCATGGCACCTCCCTTCGTTCGCCGGGCCTGTTCGTGTTCTGGATGAGATGGGACGGGATGTGGCGAGCCCCGGCCGGTGGCATCGCACTGGGGCGAGCGCGCTGCCACCGGCCGGGGACCGGTGCCCCCTTCCTCTGGGGTCTGGGATGGATATGACCGTGCTTTTCGCCGTGCCCTACGCGTGCCTTACAGGGTGATGCTCCAGGAGTCGAGCGTCCCCTGGTCCTGCGGGTAGACGTCGGTGACCTGGAGGGTCCAGGTGCCGACGGCGTTCTGGCTGACCGGCACCGAGTAGGTCCTGGTCTCGTACGGCGTGCAGTAGGTGCCGCCGTACTGGTCCACCAGATAGGTCGCGCCGTTCGGGGCGCGCAGGGTGAGGTGCAGGTCCTCGGCGCAGGTGTGGTCGATCGTCACGCTCAGCTTGACCGGGGACTCGGCCCTTCCGGTCGCCGTGGAGCTGATCGAACTCGACACCGTGGTGTAGTCGTAGACCGGGTAGTCGGTGTCGTTGGTGAAGGTCCGGTCACCGCCGTCGTCGCCCACGGTCAGCCGGTAGGTCGCCGTGTGCGTCGCGGTCTCGCCGGTGCCGGTGATCGTCACGTTGTACGTGCCGGGCGGCGTGTTCCCCGAGGTGGAGATGGTCAGGCTGGACGTTCCACCGGAGGTCACCGTGGGCGGGTTGAGCGTGGCGGTGGTTCCGCCGGGCAGCCCGGCGGCGGCCGACAGGTTCACCGTCTGGGGGGTGCCCGCGGTGGTGGTCGTGCCGACCGTGGCGGTGGCCTGGCCGCCGGGCTCCACGGTGCCGGACGCCGGGTTCACCGAGATCGAGAAGTCGCGCTCGTTGCCGGGACCGCCGACGGCGAGCTTCCAGATCGCGTACGCCGAGGCGTCCCCGGCCCGGTCCAGGATCGTGTCGTTGATGTTGTTGATGTTGTCGCACGCCTGGTGGTAGCAGGAGTCGTACGCCTGGTTGGCGCTGCCGCCCCACTTGGTCGCCTGGCCCGAGGTCTTGCGCGCGCTCGCGCCCGCGGCCACGCCGGAGGTGGCGATGCCGGCGTTCCTGAAGGAGGCGTCGTCGGAACGGTTGGCGCCCTCGACGTTCTCCTCGGGGGACAGGTTCAGCCCGTCGTAGAACGCCTTCAGGTGCTGGGCGGCGGTGGTGGAGATGTTGTTGATGAAGTAGCCGCCGTTGCGCGAGCCCACCATGTCGTAGTTGTGGTAGACCTTGATCTTGCTCCGCTCGGTGGAGCTGAGCGAGTTGACGTAGAAGCGGGAGCCGTTCAGGCCCTGCTCCTCGTCGGTCCACCAGCCGAAGCGGACGTGCTTGGCCATCGTGGGCCGCTTCTCCGCCAGGGTCAGCGCGACCTCCAGCAGCATGGCCGAGCCGGAGGCGTTGTCGTTGATGCCGGGGCCCGCGCTGACACTGTCGAGGTGCGCGCCGGCCATGATGACCTGGTTCTCATCCCCGCCCGGCCAGTCGGCGATCAGGTTCGGGCCGGAGCCGCCGGTGCAGCCGGAGGTGCACGGCTGGCGGACCACGGTGTAGCCGGCCTCGCGCAGCTTGCCCTCGATGAAGGAGACCGAAGCGGTGTAACCGGCGCTGTAGGAGCTGCGGTTGCCGCCGTTGCCGGTGGCGATCGTCTGGAACTGCTGAAGGTGCGCCTTGACATCGGTCACGCTGATGTCCGGCGGATCGATCTCACCAGGGCCGCCGTCGTCCACCCGCAGGCTGTAGGTCGCCGTGTGCGTGGTCTTGCCGGTGCCCTTGACCGTGATCGAGTAGGTCCCCTCGCCCACGGAGGAGGCGACCTGGAAGGTCGCGTTCGAGGAGCCGCCGCTGGTCACCGAGGTGGGGTTGAAGCGCACGGTGACGCCGTTGGGCACGTTCTCCGCCGTCAGGCCGACGGTCTGCGCGTTGCCCGCGGTGGTCTGGGTGTCGACCCGCGCCGAGATCTCCTTGCCGGGCTCCGCGGTGCCGGAGGAGGGGGCCAGGGAGATCGAGAAGTCGTCGCCCGGCTGGCCACAGGCCGGCTCGCCGGACTGCGTAGGCACGCTCACCGCGTTCCAGGCGTTCTTGACCGTGTTGCACTCGGCGCTGTTGGCGCCGTACAGCTCCACCACGGCGGCCATGGACGCGGAACGGACGTTGGCGTATCGCCAGCTCGACGTCTTGCGCCCGAGCGCGCCCATGAAGACCTTGCCGGCCTTCTGGATGCCGATGCCGGTCACCGACGAGGGGCCGCCGGTGCAGATCGGGCTGTTCGGCTTGCCGCCGCCGGGGCTGCTGCCCTCGGCGACCAGGTAGAACCAGTGGTTCAGCGGGCCGGCCGCGGCGTGCACCTCGGTGTTGGGGATCTGCGTGGACCAGCAGTTGGGGTCCCGGTTGACCAGGCTCGGGTTGTACATGTTGCGGATCGGGCCGTTGCCGACCAGGTTGACCTCTTCGCCGACCAGGTAGTCGGGCTCGTCGAGGTTGGCCGGGTGGTTCACGTAGTACTCGGTCAGCGCGCCGAAGATGTCTCCGGTGCCCTCGTTGATGCCGCCGTTCTCGTTGCCGGAGCCGGCGCCGCCGGGCGTGGTCTGGAAGATCGCGTGACCGTACTCGTGCGCCACCACGTCGATCGGGGTGGCCTGCTTGGTGTTGGCCTGGTTGTGGCCGAAGTTGGTGTAGCTGCCGTTCCAGAACGCGTTGACGTCGTTCAGGCCGACCCGCGCGGGGAACCCACGGCCGCTGCCGTTGATACCGTTGCGGCCCAGCCACTCGCGCAGCATGTCCCATTCCTTGCCGACGGCGAACAGGACGTCGACGCAGGCCGTCTCCAGGTTGGTGCCGCTGCCGTTGCCCCAGTTGTCGTCGGGCCCGGTGTAGGCGGTGCCGCCCTGGCCGCCGCAGGAGATGCCGGGCCGGCCGGAGTCGGTCATGGAGTACTGGCTGCCGGACCGGGAGGTCCCGATGGTCACCGGGTTGCCGTTGTAGTGGCCGTTGCCGGTGCCCGCCAGGATCTCGTCATAGGAGTCGGCGATCTTGCCGGACCTGGCGTCCACGAAGACGTGCTGCTTGCTGGGCTTGCCCGAGGCCACGCCGGAGACCACGACCTCCCAGGCGAGCTTGGGCTTGGCGCCCCAGGCCAGGACGACCAGGCGCGGCTGGGCGCTGTCGTCGACCCGGCTCAGCTTGGTCTTGGCGGTGGCCAGCGCGCGGCCGGAACCGACGCTCGCCTTGGTCGGCACGTTGCTCGGGCTGGGGCCGGAGGCGGCGGCCGTGTCGCGTACCCGGCCGCTCGCGTCGGTCACCACGACGGCGTCGCCGCCGACGACGGGGAGGCCCTTGTAGGTGCGCTCGTAGGCGACGTAGTGCATCCCGCCGGCGCCCGGTGTGACGCTCAGGCGGTGGTAAGCCTCATCAGGACCCCTGCGGAGTTCGTCGAGCCCGCTGAAGACCGCCTTGTCGGCGGCGGCCGCGGCGAGCGACTTGGGGTCGGCGGCGGCCTTGACGGCATCGGCCGCGGCGGGGGTGGCCCCAGGCGGGGCCGCGTACGCCGACGACGCCGGTAACGCCGTCGATGCGACCACGGCGACGCCTAACGCCGCCGCGAGGAGGGTCGTGCGTTTCACTTGATTCCTTTCGGCTCTCCCTGGCCTGGCCGCCGGTCGGCGGCCGTTGGCCCACCGCGTCGCCGGAGGTCGTCCGGCGGCGCGGTGATCGGGAAACGGGGGGTGAAGGATATGTAGCGGCCAGAACGGGTTTGGAGGGGTGATCGGCCCGTTCTGCCCTGTGCCGCCCGACGCTAAGGTCTCGCCTCACCGAGAAAAATCCGTAACCGTATCGGTAGCCCATACCTAAATCGGCTGAGAAGCCCGCATACGTACCCACCCGGTCTGGAGGGTCGCGCGAGCGTCGCCTATGGTGGCCGGGGGTGGGAGACGGCCGCGAGGCCGAGGCATGTGATGAGGCGGTTCCCAGTGCAGGTGAGTCATCAGTCCCTTCATCGCTTTTCGCCGCGGCCGGCTCCCGGTGAGATCGTTTTCGGCGTCGCCGAGCTGCAGGCCGTACGGGCGTACGCCGCCGCCTACGTCCGGGCGCTCGGGCTCGCGGACGACTGGGTCGCCGACTTCCTGGTCGCGACGAACGAGGTCGCCACGAACGCCGTCATCCACGGCGCCGGCGTCGCCCGGCTGCGGGTGTGGGACGCGGGCGGGCAGGTGGTGGCCGAGGTGTACGACGAGGGCGTGTGGCCGCGGGCCGAGGGCGAGCCCGAGCTGAAGCCGCCGGGCCCCTACCCGACCGGGGGGATGGGGCTGTGGCTGGCGCACACGGTGGCCTCTGGGTTCCGGCTGAGCACCGGGGCGGCGGGCACGACTGTGACGCTGTGGTTCGACCGCGGTTGCTGAGGGGCCGCCAGAGCCATGGGCTACTAGGGCAAATCCTCTATACCAGGAGGAAACTCCTGTTTCCGGCTATATACGATGTGTTGCTACTTGGAAACCTTTGGCGTGACACCTGGTATTCACCCCGTCACCGGCTGCGCGCCAGACGGGCGGCCTACCTTTCGTCCGGGGCGCGTACCCCGAGCGCCCCGGACGAAAGGAGTCGCCGATGAAACGCCGTAACTTACTCCGCGCATCGGTGGTCGGCGCGGGGGCGCTGGCCTTCACCGGAAGCCTGTGGGAGGGCGCGTTCGCCGCCCCCGCCCAGAACGCCACCGGCCCCTATGGCCCGCTCCAGCGCGCCGACGCCAACGGAATCCAGTTGCCCGCGGGCTTTTCCAGCCGGGTGGTCGCCCGTTCCGGTCAGACCGTCCCCGGTACCTCCTACACCTGGCACGCGGCCCCCGACGGCGGCGCGTGCTTCGCTGACGGCAGCGGATGGATCTACGTGTCCAACGCCGAGATCGGCAGCGGCGGCGGCGGCGCGTCGGCGATCCGGTTCGACTCGGCGGGCACGGCGACGTCCGCCTACCGGATCCTCGGCGGCACCAACCGCAACTGCGCCGGCGGCGCGACCCCGTGGAACACCTGGCTCTCCTGCGAGGAGGTGGACACCGGGCGGGTCTGGGAGACCTATCCGTTCAGCGGCTCGAGCGCCACGGCGGTCGTCCGCCCGGCGATGGGGCGCTTCAACCACGAGGCCGCCGCCTGCGACCCGGTGCGCCGGGCCATCTACCTCACCGAGGACAAGTCCGACGGCTGCTTCTACCGTTTCCTGCCCACCACCTGGGGCGACCTGTCGTCCGGCACCCTTCAGGTACTCCGCGCGGGCACCGCCACCTCCGGCTCGTTCACCTGGGCGAACGTACCCGACCCCGATGGCTCGCCCACCGCCACCCGCAACCAGGTCTCCGGGGTCAAGCGGTTCAACGGCGGCGAAGGGTGTCACTATGCCAGTGACACCGTGTGGTTCACCACCAAGGGCGACAACCGCGTGTGGCAGGTCAACCTGGCCGACAACACCTACGAGCTCGCCTACGACGACAACCTGGTCACCCCCGGCACGGCCCCGCTGACCGGCGTCGACAACATCACCGGCGCCGGCTCCGGCGACCTGTACGTCGCCGAGGACGGCGGCAACATGGAGATCTGCCTGATCACCCCCGATGACAAGATCTCCGTCTTCCTGCGGATCGGCGGCCAGAGCTCGTCGGAGATCGCCGGTCCGGCCTTCACGCCCGCGGGCGACCGCCTGTACTTCTCCTCCCAGCGCGGTACCAGCGGCTCCTCGTCCGGCGGCATCACCTACTGCGTGACCGGTCCGTTCCGCACCTGACCCCCCTTCCGTCCCGACGTCGGGCCGGGTGCGTCCATCCGGGGCACGCGCCCGGCCCGGCGCGTGACGACGTTTCCCGTTCTTGCCACCATTCGGTCACAATGGGTGAAAATCCCTATTGAAAGTGTCGGGAAAATGCACAATCCTGAGGGTGGTATCCGGCCGCGGACGAGAGGGAACCCGATGAGCGTCACCGACGAGGTACTGGCCAATGCCGAGCGCTACGCCGCCGCCTTCGCCCTGGGCGATCTGCGGCTGCCCCCCGCCAAGCGGCTCGCCGTGGTCGCCTGCATGGACGCCAGGCTCGACCCCTACGCCGTGCTCGGCCTCCGCGAGGGCGACGCGCATGTGATCCGCAACGCGGGCGGCGCGATCACCGCCGATGCCCGCCGCAGCCTGGCGATCAGCCAGCGGCTGCTGGGCACCCTGGAGATCATCCTGATCCACCACACCGACTGCGGCATGCTCACCTTCACCGACGACGCGTTCAAGGCGGGCCTCCAGGCCGAGACCGGGGTCAGGCCGGACTGGGCCGCCGAGGCGTTCTCCGACCTGGAGGAGGACGTCCGGCAGTCGATCGCCAGGATCAAGGGCGACGCCTTCATCCCGTACACCGACCGGGTGCGCGGATTCATCTACGAGGTGGAGACTGGCAGGCTGCGCGAGGTCAAGCCCTGAAACCGGCTCGTGAAACCGGCTCGTGAAAGCGGCTTGTGAAACGGCGGCGCGGACGCCGGGGGCCTCGCCCCTGGCGTCCGCGCCGCCGGACCGCTCCCGCGGGAGCCGGTTCAGTGCTCGTGCTCCTCTCCGCCGCCCAGGCCGGGGGCCCACGGCTTGGCGGTCATCCCGTTCAGGTCCCAGACCACCTCACCGGCGCGGACCGTCAGCTCACAGGTGAGCTTCTGGTCTCCGGTGAGCTTGAACCCGAAGCTGTCGGTGTAGCCGAACGCGCCCTTGTCCAGGGAGAAGACCGCGATGTCGGCGGGCGCGCCCACCGACAGATGGCCGAGGTCGGCGCGCTTGACCGACTGGGCGGACTTCCAGGTGGAGGCCGCCACCACGTCCTTGAGCGGCATGCCGAGGACGAGGAACTTCGACATGACGTTGGCCATGTCCTTCATGCCGGAGTTCATGCTGGTCACGTGCAGGTCGGTGGAGAGCGTGTCCGGGGTGAAGCCCTCCTTCATCCCCGGCACCGCCACCTTCCAGGCGAAGCTGCCGCCGCCGTGCCCGACGTCGAACAGCACGCCGCGCTTGCGGCCGGCCCACATGCCCGGGTTGAGCTTGCCGTCCTCGCCGAGTTCGCCGCGGTTGCCGGAGTAGGCGTGGGTGTAGATGTCACCCGGCCGCAGCTTCTCGGTGAGCAACTGCGCCAGCGGGCGTTCGGGGCGATTGCTGCCGAAGTCCACCATCACCGGGATGTTCGCCTGCTCTCCGGCGCTCACCGAGCGTTCCACCGGCTTCCAGTCCATGCCCTCGTAGTGGGCGGTCTTGATGCCGACGATCACCCCCGGGTACTTCTTCGCCGTCCGCGCGGCGGGCCCGGCCCGCATGTCGTTCAGATTCTGTTCGTACCTCCCGCCGGCCATCCCCTTGCCCACGATGTTGAGGAAGGCCAGCACCCGGGTCTTGGACTTGTCGATCACGTACTTCTTGAACTCGCCGAAGTTCTTCCAGCCCGCCGAGCCGGTGTCCACCGCGGTGGTCACCCCGGCCCGGAAGGTGAAGCCGTCGGGGGCGACGGCCAGCACGCCCGACGCGTAGGCGTCGTTCCTGCCGGTGAACATGTGGGCGTGCAGGTCGATGATGCCGGGCGTGACGTACTTGCCCGACGCGTCCACGGTCCGTGTCGCCTGGGCCGGGTCGATGCCCGCTCCGACCTTGGCGACCTTGCCGTCCTTGACGGCGACGTCCGTGACCGCGTCGATCCCGTTCTTGGGGTCGATCACGTGACCCTGGCGGATCACGAGGTCGTAGGCGGCCTCGGCGTGCGCCGGCGGGGCCGCGCCCGCCGTACCGGCGACCAGGGTGAGCAGCGCCGGAAGTACGGCGCGGCCGAGGAGGGACCCCGGCGTGCGCGATCGATGTCTCATGTCCATCTCGTCCCGTCCGTGCTCATCTGACCGCGATGCAGTCGATCTCGACGAGCGAGTCGCCCGGGATGCCGGACTTGGCGGCGATGGTGGTGCGCACGCCGGGCTTGGCGCCGAACCGGCCCTTGAACACCTCGTTCATCCCGTCGTAGTCGGCGAGGTCGTTCAGGTAGACGTTCACCTTGAGGACCTTCTCCATGGAGGAGCCGACCGCTTCGAGGTTGCGCTTCAGCTCCTTCAGCACATGGTCGGTGTGCGCGCGGATGTCACCGGGGAAGTGCGCGCCGATCCCGGAGAGGAACACCAGGTCGCCGTAGGTGACGACCGGGCTGAACAGCGGGTCCTTGGGCGGCTGGCCGCCCGGCCAGTGGACCTCCTTACGGGGCTTGTGGCCGTGCCCGCGGCCGGCCGCCTCCACGTCGTCGGCCGCGGCGGCGGTGGCGGTGGCGAGGACCGGCACGGCGGCGACCGCGGCCACGGCCGGCGCGCTGCGCATGAAGTCCCGGCGGTTCGAGGTCACGCTTCCTCCTTCTTCCACGCCGCTCGGGCGTGCTGGGGTTCTTCGGTGTCGCGATGGGTTCGGGGGGTCGGATGGCGGGCGGGGTCAGCCCGCACGGGTGGCCGTCCAGGTGGCCTTGAGGTACTCGCCCATGTCGAGGTCGCCGCGCATGGAGCCGCCCGCCACGGTGCCGGTGAAGGTGAAGTCGAGGGCGTCGCCGTGCGACTCGGGGTACACGCTGCGCAGCCGTACGGTGTCGCCGCTCACGGTGCCGGTCAGCTCCCGGGTGACGAACTCCCCGGTGTGGGAGCCGGTCACCTTGTCGCCGCTCTGGGTGAGTTGCAGCCGGTGCGCGGTGGAGCTGCCGGCCAGGTACTGGATCTTCACCGCCCAGGTGCCGCCGACCTGGACCGATGGCGGCTTCGGCGGCTCCGGCGGGGCCGGCGGGTCGCGCAGCACCTCCACCAGCCGCCGGGCGATGGCCTTCTCGTCGCCGGGGGAGAGCATGTACGGCGTGATCGACACGCCGGTCCTGCCCGAGCCGCCCGTCTGGTTCAGGGCGATCCGCGGCTCGTCCGCGTAGAGGGTGTCCATCACGGTCTTGCCGGACACGCCGAGCCGCTTCTCCTCCCACAGGATGCGCAGCGACGGCGTCCGGTTGGACAGGCCCTCGGGCTGCACGACCTCGGTGGTCACGCCCTGGACGGAGGAGACCCGGCGGGCGATGTACCGGAGCCAGGACTCCCAGCGGGCGTACTCGGCGTCGTGGTCGCGCCGCACCCACATCTCCACCGCCATGAGCATGCCCATGGCCTCTTCCTTGCCGACCTTGAAGCCGCGGGCGAAGCCGTGGTGCGGGGCGCTGTGCACCCAGGCCGCCCGGACCAGGTCCTCGCGGCCGAGCAGCAGCCCGGCCGACTGCGGGCCTCGGATGGCCTTGCCGCCGCTGTAGGCGACCAGGTCGGCGCCGTGGCCCAGGTGGACGTTGGGGATGGTCAGGATCTCCGCCGCCGCGTCCACCAGGACCGGCACGCCGCGCGGCTTGGCCACCTCGGCGATGACCTTGGTGTTGAGCTCGCTCTTGTCCACGCGCGGCCCGGCCATTATGTAGACCAGCGCGGTCTGCGGCCCGATCGCCGCCTCCAGCTCCTGGCGGGTGGAGACCTCCACGATCTTCACCCCGACCGCGCTGATCGCCGCCTCGTAGACGTTGCGGGAGTGCTTGGGGATGATCACCTCGGTCTTCTGGAAGCCGGTGAGGTCGGGGATGCGCACGTGCAGGTCGGGGTTGCCGCCGGCGACGCAGGCCGCGGTGGCGTGCGTCATAGCGGCCGCGCACCCCGAGCTGACCAGCCCGAACTCCGCCTTGGTCAGCTCGGCCAGGCGCCTGCCCACGGCGTCGGCCAGCTCGTCCAGGTGGACGTACTGCCGGGACGCCTGGTCGATCGCCTCCCGCACCTGGGGCAGCATCAGCGAACCGCTGAGGATCGTGAACGTGCCGCGCGCGTTGATCAGCGGGCGTACGCCGATGGCCCGGTAGAGGTCCTTGGCGGCGGCGGCCCCGGCGGGGACGGCGTGCGCCGCGGCGGCGGCTTCGGCGGCGGGGCTCAGTAACGGACCCAGCGCGAGGGCGCCGCCCACTCCCGCGCTGCGTTGGAGGATCTTACGACGAGACAGAGCGTCAGCACGCACCATGGCCCCCAGGCACCTCGTATGTCGTGGCCAGGCCAACGCTATGGAGGTGGGGGACGGGTGTTAAGCGCGTTTTTCTGATGACCGTATTCGTGAGGCGAATGAACGGCGCGCATCCGCCGGGTGAAGAATCGGCGGCCAGGGGGCTGAAGTGCGAATTTTCCCTGGTAGATCCGGTTACGAGCACGCCAGGGGCTCCTCGCCGGTGGGCGGGGGCTGCACCTGGCGGCCGGAGAACGGCCGGTCGGCGTGGTCGGCGTCGCGGCACAACCGATCTGATGCGATCGCGCCCTAACTATACCGATAACTCCTGGTAAGAGCTGTTCGCCCCCCTTGCGGGGCATTGGGGTGGTCGGGGCCGCGGGCGGCTAGGTAACGCGCATCCGTAACGCGGGCGTTTCCCCGGAAAACCGATGTCATTACGGAGTCACGGCCCGAGTGATGCCCGCACTGGAGCGCCGCTCGGCCTCGCGCCCGCGGCGGTTCGGCGGCCGGGGCCGGGCCGTCGCGGGCAGCGTCCGCGCGGCGGAGCGCCCATGGGCCGCCGGACCCAACCCGGGCCGGGTCCGCCATGCGGGGTGAGCGGTACCGGGGCGCTCATCGCGCCCGGGATGAACGGACGCTTTCCAGGTAGGATGAATCGCTCAGGGTGCCGGGGTGTTTTCCATAACGCCGGCATATGCACCGGGGTGATAGATGTTGTGGCCATGAGGGCTGGATGTTATGGCCTTCGGATATGGGCTAGGGCATGGTCCCGAATCCCGGGTGGGCGCCGAGCCAGTTCAGATAGCGCTGACTGCGGCGTACCGCGTCCATGTGGGCGGCCTTGGCGTGTACCACGAGGGCGGGGGCGGCCTCGGCGGCGGGCGACTCCGGGTGCCAGCCGAGCACCTGCCGCCAGCGCAGCGGCGCGCCCACGATGGGCAGCAGGGTGACGCCCGGGGTCAGCCGGAACGTCGCCTGGCACAGTGCGACGGCCCGGCCGAGCTGGGCCAGGTGGACGCAGGTCGCCACGTCGGTCTCGTAGATCGTGCGGGGGGTGAAACCGGCCCGTGCGCAGGCCGCGGCGAAGCAGTCGGCGAAGCAGCCGTCCCCGGGCGCGACGGCCCAGTTCTCCTGGGCGAGCGCGCCCAGTTCGACCTCCGGCTCGCCCGCCAGCGGGTGGTTCTCGCCGAGCAGGATGCACACCGCGTCCAGGGCCACCGCCCGCCAGGAAAGGTTCTCGCCGGACGGTGGAGAACTGTCTCCGCAGACCCCGACGACGGCGAAGTCGAGCCGGCCCACCATCAGCATCTCTGACAGCTCGTTGGCCGACCAGGAGGTGTGTGTGCTGACGCTGGCGTTGGGATGCGCCGCGGCCAGCCGGTCCACCAGGCCGCCCAGGATGGGGCTGTTGGTCGCGCCGATGCGGTAGCGCTGCTGTTCACCGTCGGCGTTGTCGGCGAACCTCGCGAACCGGGCGGCCTCCTCCTGTAGCTGGCGGGCGGCCGGCAACAGCACCCTGGCACGGGTGAGCACCAGCTCCCCTAACGCGGTGGGCCGCGCCCCGGTGTGGTCACGCTCGAACAGGGCGCCCCCGAGCGCGCGCTCGATGCGCTTGAGCTGGGCGGTCAGGGCGGGTTGGGCCAGGCCGAGCACGGTTGCGGCCTTGGATACGCTGCCTGCTTCCGCGACGGCACGAACTATCCTGAGGTGGCGGAGCTCCAGATCCATAGCCGAACGGTATGGCCCGGACGTCCCCCTGCCAATGAGAAAATGTCACGAAGTTTGACGATTCTGAGTCGGAACGTTCCTAAATCAGGTCTAACTTCGCTAATCGGTCATCTTGTACGCTTTGGCGATCAACTCATACGAGCGTATACGATTCTCGCCGCCGTGCATCGTCGCAGTGATCATCAGCTCGTCCACGCCGGTCCGCTCGCACAGCTCTGACAGCCCGGCCCGGACGGCGTCCGGCTCGCCGTACACGACATTGGACAGCCAGGAGTCCAGGAACTCCTCCTCGACCATGGAGTAGGGGTACTCCTCGGCCTCCTCCGGAGTGGGCACCGGCGAGGGCGTGCCACGGCGCAGCCGCAGCATGGCCAGGCCCCCGGTACGGGCCAGCCGGTGCGCCTCGCGGGCGGTGTCGGCCGCGACCGCGCTCACCCCGATCATCGCGTACGGCCGGTCCAGCACGGCCGACGGCTGGAACGCCGAGCGGTACAGGGCCAGCGCCGGCTCGGTGTTGGCGGCGCTGAAGTGGTGGGCGAACGCGAACGGCAGCCCGAGCAGCCCCGCCAGTTGCGCGCTGAACCCGCTGGAGCCGAGCAGCCAGACCGGCGGCCGGCCCGCCGGGTCGCGCGGCACCGCCAGGATGCGCTCGAAGCGGTGGCCGGGCTCGAAGGAGCCGTCCAGGAACGACACCAGCTCGCTGACCTCCTGCGGGAACCGGTCGGCGTCGCCGCGGCGCAGCGCCGCCGCGGTCGCCCCGTCGGTGCCCGGGGCGCGGCCGAGGCCCAGGTCGATGCGGCCGGGGTGCAGCGCGTGCAGCATGCCGAACTGCTCGGCGATGATCAGCGGGGCGTGGTTGGGCAGCATCACCCCGCCCGAGCCGAGCCTGATCGAGCTGGTGTGCGCGGCCAGGTGGGCGATGAGCACCGCGGGGGAGGAACTCGCCACGCCGGGCATGCCATGGTGCTCGGCCACCCACAGCCGGTGGTAGCCCCAGCGCTCCGCGTTGCAGGCGAGCTCGGTGCTCGTGCGCAGCGCCTCTGCGGGGGTGTGGCCGGCGCTCACGGTCGCGAGGTCCAGCACCGACAGCGGAACTTCGGCATCGCCCTTGGCGATGCCCCTGATCTCGTCGCTCACGTCGGGCACAACTCAGAGCATGCCCGGCCCTATTCCAGGTGACGCCGGGTCTCTGGTGGGTAAGCGAGAACTATGACAATGGGTATAGATCCTCGGGTACTCCCGGAAGAAGACCTGCTCCGCGAGCTGCGCCACGTCCACGTGACGCGCACCGAGACGCTGCGGCACGGATCCGACGACGCCCTCGACCACCACACGGTCCGCACCAGGGAGCTGGAGGCCGAGTACCTGCGCCGCCACCCCGAGCGGGAGATCGACCCGGAACGCCTGAGGGAAGGAGCGCGACAACGTGTCTAGACATGCGCCGCATTCGCCGCATTCGCCGCCGAGGAGCCTGCATGACGTCCAGGCGCTCACCGACGCCGACACCACCGTGTACGAGGCGGTCTGCTCGCTCGCGGTGGACGGCCGGATCGCCCACGTGCCCGACGTGGCCCAGATGACCGGGCAGCCCGAGCACGAGGTACGGCAGCGCCTGGTGCGGCTGGTGGAGAACGGCTGGCTGAACCAGAAGGGCGAGGGCTTCGCACTGGGCCCGCACGACTGGGGCCTCGAATACTGACCCCCCGGCCCTGGATCCTCCGGACGGTCCTGGGCGATCATGGAGGGAGACTCCGGCGATCCCGGGAGGATCGATGACCCCTGCCGACCCCGGCGCGCTCGCACCGGCCAGGGCACGTGAGCTGTTCCGGGGCGGGCTTCGCACGCCCACCGCCGGGTGGTGCCGTGGCTGGACGCAGGCCAACCTGCTCGCCGTGCCCCGTTCCCTCGCCTACGACCTGCTGCTGTTCGGGCAGCGCAACCCCAAGGCCTGCCCGGTGCTCGACGTGGGCGACCCGGGGGCCTTCGGTACCGAGATCTTCGGCGGCGACCTGCGCACCGACCTGCCCGGCTACCGCGTCTACGAGAACGGCGAGCCGGTCGCCGAGCCGGCCGAGGTGACCGGCCTGTGGCGGGAGGACCTGGTGGCCTTCCTGATCGGATGCAGCTTCACCTTCGAGGACGCGCTGGTCCAGGCGGGCGTCCCGGTACGGCACCTTGCGGCCGGCACGAACGTGCCGATGTTCGTCACCTCGCTGAAGTGCCGGCCCGCGGGGGCGCTGGCCGGGCCGCTGGTGGTGTCGATGCGGCCGGTCCCCGCGTCGCTGGTGGCCGAGGCGGTCCGGATCACCGCGCGCTACCCGGCGGTCCACGGGGCCCCAGTCCATGTGGGCGACCCCGCCGAGATCGGGGTGACCGACCTCGGCAGGCCCGATTTCGGCGATCCGGTGGAGGTGCGGCCCGGTGAGGTCCCGATGTTCTGGGCGTGCGGGGTGACCCCGCAGGCCGCGGTGATGGCGAGCGGGGTGCCGTTCGCCATCGGGCACCTGCCCGGCCACATGGCCGTCACCGACGTGCGCGACCACCGCTTCCTGGTCCCCTGACCCGTTAATGCGGACACTCCCAATATCCTGTGAAATGACAGGACATTATGAGGGGGTCAGGTGGCGGTCTCAGGCGGCGGTGCCCCGGAATCTCCGGGCGGTCCGGCGACCACGGATGGTCGGCGGGCGGGTGTGGAGGTCGGCGACGCCGACGCCGTGAAGGAGGGCGCCGCGCGGCGTTCCGGGCTGCGCGGCTGGCGCGAGGGCATCCGGGCCACGCCCGGCGGCAGCCTGGCGCTGAAGATCGGCGTCGGCGTGGTCGGGGCGCTCCTGGTGATCGGCGGCCTGGTCATGGTGCCCTTCCCGGGGCCCGGCTGGCTGGTCGTCTTCGCCGGGTTCGCGGTACTGGCCACCGAGTTCGTGTGGGCGCTTCGGGTGCTGCAGTTCGGCAAGCGCACGCTGGCCGCGTGGACCGACTGGCTCAAGCGGCAGGGCTGGACGGTCCGCATTCTCATCCTCGCGGTCACCCTGCTCGCCGCCGGGGCCATCGTCTGGCTGGGCCTGAAACTCAGCTTGGGGATTGATGTCGTCCGAATGGCATTGTCCTATTTTGGAATGGCTTAAGGATTTGTCGCTCGCGGGGCTTAGGATGCCCGCGTGAGATTATCGATCCGTACTGGCGTGGTGGCGGGTTGCCTGGCGTTGTCCGCGTCGCTGACCCCCGCCGCGGTGGCCCAGGCCGCCGAAGACACGGAGGTCGAGCTCCCCGGCACGGGAGTCGTCCTGCATGAGAAGTCCACCGACCGCCTGCTGGTCACCGCCTACATGGTGGGCGACGACGTCTACCTGCGCGGCAAGGGCGGCGACGCGTTCGCCAAGAAGTCCGGCTACACCGAGATCACGGTCTCGCCCGGCGGCGCGCGGGCGGCCGGGCTGCGCGACAAGTACGCGAGCAGCGGCTATGACCAGGTGGCCATCATCGACCGGGCCACCGGGACGGCCAAGTACATCAGGACCGTCAAGAAGCCCTTCATCACCGCGGCGCTCTACTGGTCCCGCGACGGGCGCAAGATCTTGGGCACCACGCAGCGCAAGGTCGGCAAGAAGTGGCTCACCCACGGCTTCTCCGTGATCGACGTGGCGGCCGGCACGCACAGCGAGGCCAGGCTGCCCAAGCCGCTCAAGGACCACAGCTTCGAGTGGAGCCCCGACGCGCGCAGCGTCTACATCGTGCAGGAGGGCAAGCTCCTGGAGTACGGGCTGGACGGGAAGCCGCGCCGCACCCTCGACGTGGGCGTCACCGCGTCCGGTGACGACGTGTTCTCCCCCTCCGGCAAGCGGTTGCTGACCTGGTGCCCGAAGAGATACCGGGAGCCCGTGTGCGTGGCGGCCCGCGGCACCGGCAAGGTCGTCAAGCGGCTCGCGGTGGAGCCGGAGCACCTGTGGGGCTGGTGGGACGAATCCCACCTCATGATGGTCTACAAGAACGACGGGGCCTACCGTTCGGTCGTCACAGACCTGAACGGCAAGACCACCCGGGTGCTCGCCGACATCACCTCCTCCGCGTGGAAGAACGACGACATCTACCTGTCCTACACGCGCAGGTGAGCCGCCGTGCCGCGGATCACGACCGGATGCTCGCCGCGCGGCGTCAGCCGGCCGATGACCGGCGCGCCGGGGATCTCCCCGGCGATGAGCAGCCCGCCTGAGGTCTGGGCGTCGGCGAGCAGGAGCAGCAGGTGCTCGCCGGCGTCGCCCGGATCGAGGTGCGGCGCCACCCACTCCAGATTGCGCCGCGATCCGCCCGGCACGTAGCCGTCGCGGATCGCCTCCCAGGCCCCCTCGATGACCGGTACGGCGGCGGCGTCGATTTCGGCGGTGACACCCGAGGCGCGGGCCAGTTTGTACAGGTGGCCGAGCAGCCCGAAGCCGGTCACGTCGGTGGCGCAGCGCACGCCGGCCGCTGTGGCCAGGGCGGCGGCGTCGGCGTTGAGCGCGGTCATCACCTCCACCGCCTGGGGGAAGGTCTCGCCGGTGGCCTTGTGCCTGTTGTTCAGCACGCCCGAGCCGATCGGCTTGGTCAGGGACAGCGGCAGGCCCGGGCGTCCGGCGTCGTTGCGCATCAGGCGATCGGGGTCGGCCAGGCCGGTGACCGCCATGCCGTACAGCGGCTCGGGGCCGTGCACGCTGTGGCCGCCCGCCAGGTGGCAGCCCGCCTTGGCGGCGATGTCGGCCCCGCCGCGCAGCACCTCGCCGGCCACGTCGTACGGCGGGCCCTCGCGCGGCCAGCACAGCAGGTTCAGCGCGACCAGCGGCCGGCCGCCCATCGCGTACACGTCGGACAGCGCGTTGGCGGCGGCCACGCGTCCCCAGTCGTAGGGGTCGTCCACGACCGGCGTGAAGAAGTCGGCGGTGCTCACCACGGCCTGTCCCGCCGAGATCCGCACCACGGCGGCGTCGTCGCCGGTGTCCAGGCCCACCAGCAGGTCGCCCTGCGGCGTCCCCCCGGTCAACCCGGCCAGCCCGGCCAGCACGGCTTCGAGTTCACCGGCCGGGATCTTGCAGGCGCAGCCGCCGCCCTGGGCGTAGTGCGTCAAGCGGAGCATCGGTACCTCCCTGTCGCGGGGGACGTGTCACGGGCCGTTTCGTACCCCACCGCGCACCGGGCCACGCGGCGCTCAACGGCCTCTCCTGCGGCGCAGATGCCGCCGCAGGGCATGCCCGGCCAGGCGGAGCGCCGCGCCCCGGCGGCCCGGAGCGACCAGGCCCGCCATCCGCAGCGGCAACGCGAGGCCCCGCCAGACGCGCACCCGCCCGCTTCGCCCGATCGCGACGGCGAGCGGCGCGCCACACCCCGTCCGAGGCGGCAGCGGGTACTCCGCCGCCAGCCCGGGGTCCCGGCACGACCGGATCACGACCGGCACGCCCAGCACCCCGGCCAGCCGTACCGCGATCGCCGAGCACCCCCCGCAAGCCGCGTCATGCACCACCACCACCCGTGCCACATCGCCCATCACGTCACCCTCCACTGATTCCGCAGGCCAGTGAGATGACCGTGGCCAGGGCGGTCGCGAGCGCGAGTGGGCGGTGGGCGGTCCGCCAGCGTGCGTCCCAGCTTCCGCCTCGGGTGGAACCGTCGTGGGCCACGGTGGCGGCGGCCGCGGCCCAGCGGGCGGCGGCGAATCCGGTCGCGGCGGCGAGCGCCCCCGCAGGGGGGACGGCCAGCAGCAGCGCGGCCAGCAGCAGGTGGGGGAGCGCCGAGGGCGAGTAGGTCCGCATCCCGGTGCCCATCTCGAACCCGAACTGCAGCGCCCCCGCGACCGGCCCGCGCAGCACCACGTGCTCGGGTACCAGCCGCCGGTTCTCCGGTACGGCGAACCGCAGCACCCCCGCCTCGCGGAGCAGCACCGCCGCCGCGGCCGGTGCGAGCAGGGCCGGTCGCAGCGGGCCGGGCAGCAGCGCCTGGAGCACCCCGCCCACGGCGACGGCGCAGGCGGCGACGCTGCACGCCCCGGCCAGGAGGCCGAGGCCGAAGCAGGCCAGGGCGGCGGGTCCGCGCCAGACCGGCGCGCTCAGCAGGAACGCCGAGTTGTGGCTTCACGTGCTGCCCGAGTTGGCGTATCCGGCGTTGAGCCCCGCCCAGAGGAACATGACCAGGGCGGGCGCGTCCAGACCGGCCAGCGCCCAGGCTCCGCCCGCGATCGGCACGGCCAGCGTCTCCGGGCGCAGCATCGTGCGCCGCGCGGCCGTACCCGCGGTCACAGTTCGCACATGGCGATGGTCAGGCCCCGGTAGCGGGTGCCGTCGCGCCAGGTCACGGTGGTCATCGCGTCGGAGCAGCGGTAGAGGTCGTCGCCCGAGGTCCAGCGCCAGGCGGTCCTGGTGTCCCGGGAGCCGCAGAAGGAGTCGGTCCGGTGGGCGGTGTACTCCTCGCCGACGTCGGAGTCGGCGCGGGAGCCCTCGAAGTGCCAGTTGGCGTCGTTGCAGGGGTAGGAGCCGATCCGCCAGCCGCCGTAGCAGGCGGCGGGCCCGGAGAACCAGTTCGCATCCGAGGCGGAGTACCCGTCCGGGTAGGCGTCCTTGCAGTCGCCGGAGGTCCACTCCGAGGACGGTCCCCGGGAGGCGCGCGCCGCGCGGCGGGTCAGGTACCAGTCGAACGGCGCGAGCGTGGCCGCGAGGGCGGCGACGGCCAGGCCGCGCAACAGGGTGGCGCGCGAGATCGGCGGCCCGCCGATGAGCGCCCGGATCCGGCTGGGTTCCCGGCCCTCGTCCGGCCCTCCGGGGCCGCCGTTCGGGCTGATCTCCGGGATGGTGGCGGTGAGGTGCGTGCTCATGCGCGTCCTCCTTGGTTCGCGGGTACGGCCGGCGCGGGCAGGGCCCGCGTGAGAAGGGCGGGGACGTCGGTGTCGGCGTAGACGAAGGCCCGGTGGGCGATGACGCCGTTCGCGCGGACCAGGTAGAGGCAGGGCGTGTAGCCCTCGTACATCTCCGCCCACGCGCCGGGGTCGGCCAGCGGCGCGCACTCGCCCGGCCCGCCAGGGTCGGCGAGGCGCCGCGCGGCCTCCTCCGCGGCCACCAGGCCGACCAGCCGGACGTCCGGCCGGTCGGCGGTGAACGCGCGGGCCTGCCGCCACAGCCCGGGGCACAGCGCGCAGCCGCCGTCCAGCAGGACGACGAGCGAGACCGCCTGCCCTCCGGCGGGTGACAGCCCGGCGGGCGCGAGCCGTGCGGCATCGCCAGCGCCCTCGGCCCGCTCCAGGCCCCGCAACCGCGCATAGACGGCCCCGACGGCGAGCACCGCGAACGCCGACACCCCCATCGAGCACAACGCCAGCGCCGTCCCGACGTTCACCGCCCACCTCGTCCAAGAGCATGCGCGGCGGTCATGCGGACCACCGGACCCGGATGGTGGTGAGGACGGTGTCCACGGCGGCGCCGGTCGCCTGGCCGCGGGTTTCGTCGCGGCCGGGGCGGGTGGGGAAGACGACGGTGTAGGCGGCGGTGCCGGTGGCGTAGACGTAGCGCCACTCGAACGGCGTGCCGGCCAGGGCGGCGCGTGTGGCCGGGTCGAGATCCAGCCGCTCTTTCCACACCTCCGCCTCGCCGAGCCGTGCGCCGCGCCATTCGGGCAGTCCGTCCTTCGCCGCCTTGGCGTCCCGGATCATGACGACCAGCCGGTCGCCCATGCCGACCACGAACGTGCCGTACTGGCGTATGCCGGGACCGGCCGTGCGGCGCGGGGTCAGCGTGGCGCCCTGCCGCGAGTCGCGGAAGAGGACCGACGTCGTCAGCTCGTCGAGGACGGCGGGACGCGGCGCGGGACCGCCGAACCAGGTCGTGGCCTCGTGGTAGGGGCCCGCCCAGACCAGGCAACTGCGCGACCGGTCCGCGGCCTCATAGAGCACGAGGTCATACCCCCTGCGCCCGCGTACCTCGCGCCGCGCCCCCGGGAGGATCTTGCCGGGGATCACCTTGTGCTGCCCGGCGGGCGCTAGGTCGTAGGCGCGCAGCAGCCGCGGCCCGGCCATCCGCGTGTGGCCGTACCACTCCAGCCCGCCCGCCTGCTCCGGCAGGTCCACCGTCACCCGCGCGCCGTCCGCCGCCCGCAGGACGGCCTGCGCCATCGTCGCGCCCATATGCCCCTCGACCTGCCCTCATCGACAGAAGTCACAAAACCCGGGTCAGGCTATGCGCGCGGGCGGGCCGTCCCCCGGCGAGGACACACCACATGGCCAACGCTTGAACCGCACCCGGTTCACCCTGGGCGCGAGGAGGTGGGGCTCAGAGGTACAGGCCGGTGCCGTGGTCGGTCTGCGGGGTGGCCACGGCGTGCAGGTCACGCTCGCGCATCACCAGGTAGAGCTGCCCATGGACCTCGACCTCGTACTGTTCTTCGGGATTGAACAGCACCTTGTCACCGACCTTGACCGAGCGCGCGTTGACCCCCACCCCGCACACCTCGCCCCAGGCGAGCCGGTTGGCCATCTTCACCGTCGCGGGGATGACGATTCCAGAGGTGCTGCGGCGTTCTTCCGCCTCGCCGACCGTTTTGATCATCACGCGGTCGTGCAGCATCTGGATCTCGAACTTCGGGTCAGCCACAGGGGAAGTCTATGCATCCGTGCGACCACAATTGCGGAAAGCGCTCTCTTGGGCGGATCGAGGGTCCAGCGCCGTCAGCCGCTCGTGGCGGGGGCGGGGCTGCGCCGGCGCGACTCGGGGACGATCAGCGGGGTACGGCTCTGCGGGTCTTCGATGATCTCGCAGCGCAGCTCGAAGACCTCGGCCACCAGGTCGGCGGTGACGATCCGTGCGGGATCGCCCTCCGCGATGATCTGGCCGTCGCGCATCACGATCAGGTGGGTGGCGTAGCGGCACGCCTGGTTCAGGTCGTGCAGTACCGCGACCAGCGTGTGGCCCTGTTCGTGCAGGTCGGCGCAGAGGTCCAGGACCTCGATCTGGTGGGCGACGTCCAGGAAGGTGGTCGGTTCGTCCAGCAGCAGGATCGGCGTCTCCTGGGCGAGGGCCATGGCCAGCCACACCCGCTGGCGCTGCCCGCCGGACAGTTCGTCCACCGGGCGGTCGGCCAGGTCGGCCACGTGCGTGGCGGCCATCGCCGCGTTGACCGCCGCCTCGTCCTCGCGCGACCACTGGCGCATCAGCCGCTGGTGCGGGTAGCGCCCGCGGGAGACCAGGTCGGCGACGGTGATCCCGTCCGGCACGATCGAGCTTTGCGGCAGCAGCCCGAGCCGCCTGGCCACCTCCTTCGACGGCAGCGAGGTGATCACGCTGCCGTCCAGGTAGACGGCCCCGGTGCGCGGTTTGAGCATGCGGGCCAGAGCACGCAGCGTGGTGGACTTGCCGCACGCGTTGGGACCGATGATCACGGTGAACGACCGGTCCGGGATGGTGATCTCCAGGTTCGTGGCGATCTCACGCTCGCCGTACCCGAGGGTGAGGTCGCTGCCGTGCAGGCGCGGGCCGGTGCCATCGATGCTCAACGTCGTTCCTTCCGCAGGAGCAGGACCAGGTAGCCACCACCGAGTGCGGCGGTGAGCACGCCGACCGGGAGCTGGACCGGCGCGAGCACGCGCTGCGCCGCGAAGTCGGCGAGCACCAGCAGCACCGCGCCCATCAGCGCGACGCCACCAGCGTGACGCCGGGGGAGCGGGTCAGGCGGCGGGCCAGTTGGGGCGCGGTGAGCGCGACGAACGCCACCGGGCCCGCCGCGGCCGTCGCCACGCCGCACAGCGCCACCGCGACGGCCATCGCGCAGCCGCGGACGCGCTGCACCTTGATGCCCATCGCGGCGGCGGCGTCGTCGCCCATCTCCATCATCCGCATGGGCCGCGACAACGGCACGCACAGCGGCAGCAGTACCGCCAGGGCGAGCGCGACGGGCACGGCGTGCTCCCGGCCGCGCCCGCCCAGGCTGCCGGTCAGCCATGCCGCGGCCGTCGCCGCGTCGTTGATGTTGGCGCGGGTGAGCAGGTAGGAGTTGACCGCGAGCAGGATGGCGTTCACGCCGATGCCCACGAGCACCAGCCGGTAGCCGTGGACGCCGCGCCGGTAGGCCAGTACGTAGACGCAGACCGCGGCGAGCGCGCTGCCGGCCAGCGCGCCGCCCGCAATCATCGCCGTCGCCCCTCCGGCGACCGTCGCGATGATCGCCCCGGTGGCCGCCCGATCGCCGTCTTCGGCCCGCACCGGCTCAAGGACGGCGGGCGCGACCCGCAGGTCGGCGAGGTGGACATCACCAAGGTCGAATCGCTCGGCAACGTGTTCGACGAGTTCAACGTCGAGAAGTACGCTTCGCTGCGGCCGGAGCTGCTGATCAGCGGGATGTATGTGAAGGACGAGCTGTGGTACGTGCCGAAGAAGTCGGCGGCGGCCATCGAGAGCGTGGCGCCCACCGTCGGCGTGCGGATCTCCGGCCCGCCGCTCGACGAGATCATCGGCAGGTACGCGGAGCTGGCCGCCTCCCTCGGCGCCGATCTCGGCGCTCCCGCCGTGGTGGCCGCCAAGTCCAGGTTCGAGGCCGCGTCGGCCAAGCTGACCGAACTGGCCGGGGAGAAGAAGCTGAAGGTGCTCATCATGTCGGGCGGCCCGGACAGCATGTGGGTGGTCGTTCCCTCGGATCACGCGGGCGTCACCTACATGACGTCGATCGGGCTGGACGTGGTCGTGCCGGAAAAGCCCGACGCCGGGGGCTTCTTCGAGACGATCAGTTGGGAGAACGCCGACAAGTACGCGGCGGACGTGATCCTTTGTGACGACCGCGCGCGGTCGATGACCCTGGCGGAGATGAAGCAGAAGCCGACGTTCGCCAAGCTGCCCGCGGTCGCGGCGGGCCAGACGTTCCCGTGGCGGGCGGAGGAGCGGTTCAGCTACCTCGGCCACGCGGGGGTGCTCGAAGAGCTGGTCGCGGCCCTCACCAAGTCGAAGAAGCTCGTCTAGCCGGGAAGGTGCGCGCCGCGGACCTCGACGATCTCGGCCAGCGGGAACTCCAGATAGTCGCCCGCCTCCTCACACCAGGCGTCGAGGACGCCGCTGCGCAGCTCGCCGTGGCTGATGGTGGCGGTCAGGCCGCCGGTCAGCGTGATCGCCGCGCGCACCCCGCGGTCCACCACGAATCCGAGCAGCGACTGCTGCGCGGTGGGCAGGCGGGTGGCGCCGCGGCCGATGACGGCCCAGGTGCGCCCGCCCGGGCGGGGCTCGGTACCGGCCGCGCCGAGCAGTCGCCTGGCGTGCTCGCGGGGGTCGGGCGGCGGCTCGGCGATGTCGCCCGGCGGGGCCTCCAGCTCGGCGACCTGCCCGCCGGGCAGCAGGATGAGCCGCCCGCCCCGAGGTTCTTCGATCTTGGCGCGGCGGATCGTGATCTCGCCGGTGTCGTCGATCGGCACCGGCGCGTACCCCGCCTCGCGCAGCGCCGCCAGGGTGCGGTCGGCGGGGGCCGAACCGGCCAGCACGGTGGGGGCCAGGGCGCGCAGGCCGAGCCGGGACAGCCGCCGGTTGGCGGCGATCTCGGCGAGCAGGGCCGGATCGGACGCCTGCACGATGCAGGTGACGCTGGTCACGGTCACCTCGCCGTGCCGCCGCGCCACGTCGTGGACGAGGTAGCTGAGCGGCTGAGGTACCGTGCCCACGGCCGCGAGGTCATCGAGCAGGCCGTCCGGGGTGTCGCCCGCGTCGAGCGCCCTGCGCACGCTCTGCGGGGAGAAACGCCAGACCGAGGCCGCCGCCGCGCCGCGTGACTCCCGGTCGGCGGCGCGGTCGAGCAGCGCGGCCAGCTCCGCCGAGGGCGGGCCGGTGACCACGGCCGTCAGGTCGGCTCCGAACAGCGCGCTGCGGCGTACGCCGGCCAGCGCCCGGGTGGAGCACTCGACCAGCGCGGGGTCGTGCTCCACGGCCGGGGCGTGGTCGTCGTGCTCGGCGCCGGCCACCAGGTCCAGCGCGGCGAGCGCCCGGCCGAGGTCGGTGAGCGCGTCGTGGGCGATCAGGCCGAGCAGCCTGGCCTCGTCCAGCACGGCCGGGGCGATCTCGGCCAGCAGCGCGGGGTCCAGGGTGGGAGCGTGCCAGCCCACGTGCCGTACCAGCCCCGCGCGGTCGGCGTGCGCGGTGGCGTCGGGCAGCCCGGCGAGCACGCCGAGCACCGCACGGCGGATGCGGGCGATCATCGTCCCGGCCGGGTCGTCGCCGAGGACCGTCGCGTACTTGCCGTTGACCTTGCGCAGTGAGGAGCGCTCCATCCGCCACCAGGCGGCCAGCAGCGCGCGCAGCCGGGTCGCGCCGTCGTCCAGCCGCCAGTGGTCGAAGCGCTCGGTGGGCACCAGCCCGCCCGCCGCCTCGTCCCAGGCCAGCAGCCTGGCCACGGCGCAGATCTCCAGCAGCAGCCGGGTCTCGTCCTCGTCGCAGGAGGTCTCCTTGGCGACCCTGCGCACCTCGCGCACGCCCACCCCGCCGCTCTTCAGCAGCGGCAGCGGCGTCTTGGCGGTGTTGTCCAGCAGTGCCGCGCAGCGCTCGACCACGTGCGGGGCCGCCAGCGCCATCAGGTGATCGACCTCCTCGGGATCGACCGGCAGCGTGGCGAGGTCGGGCGGGACGGCGGTCAGCGGCGGGTGCCAGCCGGGCCCGCGTACGGCCAGCGCGACCTCGCGCGGCATCTCCGCGACGTTCCAGCTCGGCCGGAACAGCAGGCCGTGGTCGGCCGCCCATTTCTCCGCCGATCCGGGCACGACGAACAGCCCGCCGTCCACGTCGCGTACCGGGCCCTCCCAGGCGAACTCCTCCGCCAGCCCGCGCGCGCCCTGCGGGGCCTCGGCCAGCAGCGCTGCCACCTGCGCGGGGTCGGACAGGATCTCGGCCACCCGCAGCGCGGCCCGCCGCTTGGGGCCGTGGGAGGGCACGCCGAGGTTCTTCGCCAGGGCGCGCAGCGCGTCCGCGCTGATCGTCCAGGAGTTGAGGTAGTGGGCCAGCGGCTCGCCGAGGCCGCACGGCGCGGGCCACCAGCGGGCCAGCGCGGGGGCCAGGCGCACCCGGCCCTCGTCGTCCGGCCAGGCCAGGGCGTGCTCGTGCAGCCGGTCCAGCCAGGGGCGCACGTCGTCCTCGGGTACGGCGAGCAGCGCGGCCAGCCCGGCCACCGTGGGAGAGCCGCCGATCACCAGGCACGCCTGCGCGATCTCCAGGCAGGGCAGCGGCAGGCCGCGGACCGCCTCCGTCATCGCGATACCGTTGCCCAGCCGCTGCGCCAGCGTGTCCAGGCGGCGCGGCCAGGGGGCGGCGAGGGCGTCGGGCCGGTTGGCAAGGACGCGGGCGAGCCTGTCTTCGTCAAGGGTCTTCAGCCAGCCGAGCAGGTGATCGTCCATCTCTCAGCTCTCTTTGGGGGTCGCGCGCGGGACTAACCGAGGGCCGTAGGCAACCACGGTAATGCAGATCAGATGCCTGACGGGGGAGAGCCGCCCACAATGGAACGCGTTGTGTGGGCCGCGCGGCATCGAGGCCCGCTCCGCGCGGCGAGATGAGCGCGCCGGGCGTCGCGGCGTCGCCGTGCCGCCTGGCGGCTGCCGGCTATCCGCCGATGACGGCCCAGACGATCTTCCCGTACGGCGGCAGCGGCGACCAGCCCCACCGCGCGCTCAGCGACTCCACGATGTGCAGGCCGAGCCCGCCGGGCTCCAGCGGCCCGGGGTGGCGCAGCACCGGGCCGCTGGCCTCGGGGTCGGAGATGGCGCAGGTGACCATGGGGCCCCGGCGGACCAGCGACAGGCGGATCTCTTGGACGCGCCGGGAGTACTCGCCCGGCGCCAGCCGAAGGCCGTGCCGCAGGGCGTTGGTGGTCAGTTCGGAGACGATGAGCGAGATGTCCTCACACAGCGAGGGCAGGCCCCAGCCGGTGAGGGTGCCCGTGGCGAAGCTGCGCGAGCTGTGCACGGAGACCGCGTTGGGCGGCAGAACGAACGTGGCGCTGGCCGTCGCCGCCGGCGAGAGGCCGGTCACCAGGTCTCGCGCGGCGTCGGGCCACCAGCCTGCGGGCGGCCACCAGCCGGGCGCGGTCGGGTGACCGGACGCGCGCACAGCTCCGGTATGGCCGGTATGAGCGGACTGCACAGGATCATGATGATGCAAACTAGCGTGCATGTGCAAGAGCGGATGCACGTGCATCCGGGACATGCAACCGCTACCGTTACCCCTGAACCAGTACTTCTAAAGCAAAGGAGGAACTTGATCGCGGGCAGATCCAACCGCCCGCAAAAGTGACACACTGTGAATGAGTAAAACGACCTAGGAGCAGCACGTGTCGATGGATCCGCCGGGAACCGGTTCCACTGTTCGTCGCATCATGCTCGGCGCGAGCCTGCGCCGGCTGCGCGAGAGCAGAGGGCTCACCCGTGAGGCGGCCGGGTTTCACATCCGGGCCTCGGAATCCAAGATCAGCCGCATGGAACTCGGCCGGGTCGGATTCAAGACGCGTGACGTAGAAGACCTGCTCACGTTGTACGGCGTGCTCGACGACGCCGAGCGGCGGAGCCTGCTGGAGATGGTCCGCGAGGCCAACACGCCAGGTTGGTGGCACAAATACGGTGACGTGCTGCCCGGCTGGTTCAACACCTACGTCGGGCTGGAGGAGGCGGCGAGCGTCATACGCACCTACGAGGTGCAGTTCGTTCCCGGCCTGCTGCAGACGACGTCGTACGCGCGAACCGTCGTCCAACTGGGATATCCCGACGATTCGGCACAGGACATCGAGCGACGTGTGCATCTGCGCATGCAGCGGCAAGAACGCTTCACCAGGAAGGACGGCCCCCGGTTGTGGGCCGTCATCGACGAGGCGGCGCTGAAGCGGCCCATCGGCGGGCCGGCGACCATGCGCGAGCAGCTCCATCACCTGCTGGAGGTCGCCACCCTCCCCAACATCACCATCCAGGTGATGCCCTTCAGGTTCGGCATGCACGCAGCCGAGGGTGGCGCGTTCAGCATTCTGCGGTTTCCCGAGTCCGATCTTTCGGACGTCGTTTACGTCGAGCAGCTCTGGGGTGCCCTCTACCTGGACAAACGTGAGGACGTTGACCCGTACCTCACCGCCATGGAGCAGTTGTGCGTGGAAAGCACCACTCCTGGGGGCACTGCCGAGATCCTCGGCGAACTTCTCAGAGAGATATAAATGAACCACACCTACAACGGCATGCCCGCACATGACCTGATCGACGTGAGCTGGCGCAAGTCCCGGCGGAGCAATTCGACCGGCAACTGCGTCGAGCTGGCCAAGCTTCCGGACGGAAGCGTCGCGGTCCGCAACTCCAGGTTCCCGCAGGGCCCCGCGCTGATCTACACGCGCGAGGAGATGCGGGCGCTGGTCCTGGGGGTCAAGGACGGCGAGTTCGACAGCCTTCTCGTGTAACGCCGTTTCTCACATCCGGCGCACCGGCCGAAGGAGATCGGCGCGCTAGATGCGTTACGGGGTGGTCTTGCCCGGCGGGCGGACACCGGCTCACCACCGGTTCCGGCGACCGGGAATCGGGGCATGCTCGGCCGGATGACCGTGCGTCCGACGGTGGACGCCTGACGGACGCCCGGCGGACGACGCATGCGGCCATCCGCGTCACCGGAGGCGGGGACATCGCGAACGACGCCCGCCACCGGCCGTGGAAGCGGCCGTCCGGGTGCGGTATCCCGCCATGCGCGGGCGGCCGGATGAGCCCGGATGAGCACTGCCCGGCGCACACCTGATGGCGTCGGCGCGCCCGTCATGTCGCGCGCCCGCGAAGACCCTCCCGTGCGGATATCCCGGGTGCCGTAGCCCACGCGGCGCCCTCCTTCCACACGACCGCCCGACGAGATTAGACGCGCGAGTTCCACTGGAGGATTACCGGCTTTTCGTGTTCGTATCCGAGTTCGCTGTAGGTGCCGGTGTCGAGCTTGAACATCCGCCCGTCCCCGGGCGGCAGGCCCAGCCACCGGGCCGCCAGCACTCGCAGTACGTGGCCGTGCGCGACCACGGCCACCGCGCCCTCCGCCGCGCGGGCGCGGGCGATCACCTTGTCGGCGCGTTCGCCCACCTGGGCCGCGGACTCGCCGGGGTGGTCGGCGTCGCCGGGGATCACGCCGTCCCGCCAGAGGTACCAGCCGGGGTGCGACCGGCGGATCTGCGGCGTCGTGATGCCCTCGTATCCTCCGTAATCCCACTCCCATAGGTCGGGCTCTACCTCATAGCCGGTGAGGCCCGCAAGGTCCGCGGTGGCCCGGGCCCGCTGGGCCGGGCTGACCAGGACGGCGGCGAACGCCCGCCCCGCGACCAGCGGCGCGAGCGCCCGCGCCTGCCCCTGGCCCCTCGCGGTGAGGGGCACGTCGGTACGCCCGGTGTGGCGGCCGTCGCGCGACCACTCCGTCTCCCCGTGTCGTAGCAGCAGCATCTCGTCCATGGTCCTTCCATCTTCTCCCGCAGGGCGGCGAGGTCCGTGGCCGGGGAACGCCGTGGGCCCCCATAGGCTCATCGGAGACCTCGAAGTCGGAGGCGTCAAAGGAGGAAACGGCATGGATCCGGTCCGGGTGGGGCTGGTGG
>NZ_POUA01000139.1 GCF_003236385.1 Spongiactinospora gelatinilytica | reverse complement strand
GGCCGGCAGTGCGCACTCCCACTGCGCCTGCCGGGCCTCGACGTACTCCGCGTCGCTCCGCCACACCTCGCCGTGCCCCTCGCGGTACAGCCTCGCCCACGGCTCCACGCCCCTGGCCGCCTGCTCGTCCAGGAAGTCGTGCATGGCCCGGGTGCGCCTGCCGAGCAGCGGTACCAGCGCCCGCCGCCGCGCCTCGTCCAGCCCGTAGGCGTCGGCGAGGACCCGCAGCCGTTCGCCGACGTCCACGCGCTGGAACTCCGGGTCCGCCGAAAGCGGGATGAACCCGTGGGCCGCGTACGCCAGATCCCACAGCCGGGTGCCCGGCCCGGCGGCGTCCCGGTCGATGAACACCCAGCCGTCCTCGGAGTCGCCGTCCGTCACCAGGTTCCAGGGCGCGAGGTCGTGGTGGGCGATGATGTCGCCGCCGTCCGGTGGGATGAGCACCTGCCGGCGGGCGTCCGGCGGGGCCGTGAAGTCCGCCACGGCGTCGTGGAACCGCCTGATCAGCCGCGCCACCAGGGCGAGCCGGCGCGGCGGGTTCCAGCAGCCCGAAGCGGTCCGGGCAAACGGCCGTCCCCGGCGCGAAGGTGAGCACCTCCCGCCCCCGCAAGTCGATCCCCAGCGGGCGCGGCGCGCCCTCGAAGCCCGCCTGGTGAAGGTGGGGGAGCAGCGCGTGTACGGCGGGCGTCCACGGACCGGCGGGCCGGCGGACGGTGTCACCGACCCTGACCACTCCCTGGCTGACGTTTCCGCCGGTTAGTTCGATGCCATCCATAACCGGCAATAATGCCGGTCACTTACCTCCCGCTGTGCCCTCGGGGATGGATTCGGCGGTGTGGAACAGGTCGATGACGCCCATTTGCCCGAGTCGGCGCTTGACCTGCCGGGGTATCCCGGTCAGGGTCAGGCTGCCCTGGGCGCGTTTGGTGCGTTCGAGTACGTGAATGAGCGCCGCCGCGCCCGACGAGTCGCAGAAGGTGATGCCTTCGAGGTCGATGACCAGGTCATGGGCGGTTTCGGTGTCTCTGGCCGGAAATGCATGCAGTTCGACCAGGGGAACCGCGGCGAGGTCGAGTTCGCCGGTGAGGAAGAGAATTCGTGAGCATCCGTGGCGCTCTGTCCGGATTTCAAGGCCGGGGCAGCCGTCCAGTGTCACCATGGACCAACCTCCTTTGCGGGCTATTGCCCCAATGTCGACATATTTAATCGTGCCATGAGCGGAATACTCGAAATATCACACCTGTGGGGTCATGGGGTAACACACGGTGATCTTTGGCGATGACGTGAACATCCCCCGGCCGCCGGGCGGGAACACAGCATGCATTGATCGGGTGGCTTGGTAGCTCGGGGGCTCGGGGGCGGTAGTCGTGGCATTGTTTCGGGTGGCCGTGGGCGGTATCGCGGCATTGGCGGTGATGGCGTACGCCGGAGGAGGGGCCAAGGCCGGCGACGAACTCCACGTGAGCCCCCGTTCGGTCGGCAAGGGCGGGGTCGCGACCGTCACCATGGGGTGCTCCGACTACGCCAACGCCTACGTCACCTCCGACGCCTTCGGCAGGGTCGACTTCAACGGCCAGCCGAGCGTGGACGTCACCGTGTCGGCCGCCCCCGGGCGCTACCGCGTCAAGGGCATGTGCGAGGCGGACGGCCAGTGGGAGCCGGGTGACGCCTGGCTGAACGTCGGCGGAGGGCACGGCGGGTACGGCGGGCCGGGGGATCGGTTCCGCAGCCTGTTCGGGCTCGGCGACTACGGCGGCGGTCACCACGGTCACCACGGTCACCACGGCGGCTATGGCGGTCACGGCGACTATGACGACGATTATGGCGACTACGAAGATGACGACTACGACCACTGGCCCGACTACGGCCCGGCGACCGGCGGCGGCGCGACCGCGATGCGCCCGGTGAGCCCCGCGATGAGCGTCGGGGTGGGGATCGGCGTGGTCGCCGCGGTCGCCGGGCTCCTGGCCCTGGTGCGCCTCGGCAGGCGGCGGGTCACCGACCGGCGGGGATGACGCCCGGCGAGGCGGCGTTCAAACTCGCCGCGTCCCTGTGCTTCGTGGCGGGCGTGGCCGTCGGCGTGGACGCCTACGCCAACCGGGACTACGCGCCGCCCGCCGTACCCGACCAGGAGGCGGCCCTGGCCGAACCGGGCCCGCGGGCGCGGGTGGCGGCGCTGCGCCGGTCGGTGCCGGTGCGCCTGGAGATCCCCGCGATCGGCGTGTCGGCCCCCGTCGAAGCGGTCGGCCGCGGCCTGGACGGCACGGTCGAGGTGCCGTCCGTCTACGAACCCAACCTGGTCGGCTGGTACGAGGACGGCGCCACCCCCGGCGAACGCGGCGCGGCCACCCTGCTCGGCCATGTGGACACCGCCACGTCCGGCCCCGCCGTCTTCTACCGCCTCGGCGAACTACGGCCGGGCGCGGAGGTCCGGGTGCGCCGCGAGGACGGCAGCCTCGCGGCGTTCGAGGTCAGCGCCGTCCGCGTCTACGCCAAGGACGACTTCCCCGGCCGCCGCGTCTACGGGCCCACCGGCACGCCCACCCTGCACCTGGTGACCTGCGGCGGCCGGTACGACTCCGCGCGCGGCGAATACCTCGACAACATCGTGGCCTTCGCCCACGCGGTGCCCACGGGCGGGGCCGGCCGGCGTTGACGCACCGGCATGGCCGCAGTGCGCGGGCGGGGCCGGCCGGCGTTGAGGTACCGGCCGGCCTGCGGGTGGGTCAGCCGACGTTGACGTACTGGCGTGGCCGCAGTGCGTGGGCGCGCAGCGCGGCCAGGGCCGCTGCCTGGCCCCAGCCCGACAGTTGGACGTTCTCGCCGTCGCCGACCGGCCGGGACAGGCCGAAGGCGGCCAGCCGGCGCAGCAGGGCGGCGAGCGGACGGCCCAGGTCGTGCCCCGAAGAGGGCTGCCAGCCCTCGCCGCTGACCACGTTCGCCACGAGTTCGCGCAGCTCCGTCGTACCGACCGCGTCGCCGTCCGCGAGCAGCATCAGCGCCGCCTCCCGGGCCGACACCTCGAAGTCGTGCTCGCCCTTGGCGGGCGCGAGCAGCGCCGCCGCCGCGGCCTCCCACAGCAGCGCCGGATCGTCCAGCAGCCGCCGGCCCGCCGCGGTGAGCAGCAGCCGCCGGCCGCTGCGGCACAGCGCGCCCAGCTCACGCTGGGCCGTCTCGCGCAGCGTGGGCAGCACCGGCACGTCGGACTCGCCGCGGACCTTCGCGCCCGCCGCCCACCCGAACCGCTCGGCCGCCTCCACGCTCAGCGCCCGTGACAGGTGATGGTTGCGGGTCAGGGCCAGCCCGCCGGGCTCGTCGGCGCGGGTCAGCAGCCAGCGCAGCGGCCCGAGCACGTCGCCCGGCGGCAGCGGCACCGGCGCGTGCAGCCGTACCTCGAACGGCTGGGCCAGCTCCCGCCGCTGCGCGCCGCGCCCGAGCACCCAGCGGTTCAGCCGCTCGCCGTGAACCCGGTGCAGCCAGCAGTCGCCGCCGAGATCGCCGCGCCGCTCGGTCAGCCAGCGGCGGGTCAGCGCCTCCCGCTGGTCCTTCCAGGTCGGCGCGGCGGGCTCCAGCTCACCCGACACGATCGCCAGCTCAAGGGCCGCCGAGCACGCCAGATGCGCGCCCAGTTCCTCCGGCCCCATGATCGAACTCCACCGCAGCTCCGACACGTCCGGCGGGAGTACGCCCGTCGCGTCCAGCGCCGCCTGGTAGGCCGCCGCGCCCGCCTCCTCGCCCTCGCGGGCGTAGGTGCGCAGGATGTGCGCGGTGGTGTGCGAACGGCACAGCGCGGCATATCGGTCCAGGCCGCCCAGCGCGAGCAGCCGCCCGAGCGCGGCGGCTATCGCCGTGTGCTCCCGCTCGTCGCCGCTGACCTTCAGCGGCAGCGCGTACCAAAGGAACTCGCACACGTCGAGCTGAGTGACGGACTCCAGCGGCTCGCCGCCGGTCAGCCACTCGACGGCGGTCCTGGCGTCGTCGACGACATCGGGTGCGGAACGCTCCAGCTCGGTGAGGAGCGCGGCGACGTCCGGTGCAGGCATGCCTCGAAGTCTGCCGTATGGACCCCGGCCGTGACGATGACCGAAACCGGTGCGTATCGGCTCGCCCACGCCGCCCACCTAGGAACCCTTATATAAAGACGACGTATTCAGGTCAGATCCAGCCTTTCCCAAACAGCATGCGGGCGTCCCAGTCCGTGTAGGGGATGACCTCGGCGCTCAGCACCGGGTGCAGCCACCAGAAGTTGGCCAGGGCGAGCAGGGCGAACCCGCCCGCCACGGCGGCCCCGACCGTGCGACGCCGCTGCGACGCCGTGGCCGGGCCGATGATCAAGCCTAGTGCCAGTACCAGGGCCAGCACCATGAAGGGGATCAGCGGGGCCATGTAGAAGATGAACATCGTGCGGTTGTGCATGACCGCGTAGTAGAACCACGGGAGCCAGCCCGCCGCGTACGTCAGCAGCACCGCCCCGGCCCGCCAGTCGCGCGAAGCGACGTACCAGGCGATCATGCCGACCAGCGCGAGCAGCGCGCCGAACCAGATCACCGGCGTGCCGACGCCGAGGATCGCCTGGGAGCAGTTCTCCACCCCGCAGGTCCGCTTGGGCGATTCGTAGAAGAACGCCACCGGGCGCAGCAGCAGCGGCCACTCCCACGGCTCGGACTGGTACGGGTGGGTGGACTTCAGGCCGCTGTGGAAGCTGAGGGCCTGGAGCTGGTAGGACACCCACGAGCGGATCGAGTCGAAGACGAAGTAGAACGGGCCGCTGGAGGTGGCCTGGTCCCAGTTGCGGCCGTAGCCGAGCGGGGAGGCGAACCAGCCCGTCCAGGACAGCGTGTAGGTGATGGCCGGGGCCAGCGTCATCGCGCCCAGCGCGGTGGGCAGGTCGCGGCGGAACGTCCCGACGTACGGCCTGCGCAGGCCGACCGCGCGGCGGGCCCCCGCGTCCCACAGCAGGGCCATGACGGCGAAGGCGATCAGGAACCAGATCCCCGACCACTTCACCGCGCAGGCCGCGCCCAGACAGACCCCGGCGGCGATCCGCCAGGGCCGCCAGCCCAGCCAGGGGCCCTCCTGGGAGGCGGGACCCGACTCGTACCAAGTGACGAGCCTGGCTCTGGACTGGTCGCGATCGACCACCAGGCAGGCGAAGCCGGCAAGTACCCAGAACATCAGGAAGATGTCGAGGAGCGCCGTACGGGCGAGCACGAAGTGCAGGCCGTCGAGGGCGAGCAGCAGGCCGGCCAGGCAGCCGAGGAGGGTGGAGCGGGTCATCCGGCGGGCGACGCGGGCGAGGATGAAGATGGACAGGGTGCCGAACAGGGCGGCGGCGAACCGCCAGCCGTACGGGGTCATGCCGAACAGTTGCTCGCCCAGGCCGATCATCCACTTGCCCAGCGGCGGATGCACGACGTAGTCGGGGCAGGGCGCGGCCGTGGCGGGGGTGCATTTCTCCCAGATGTCGGTCTGGCCCTTGCGAAGCATGTTGTCGGCGATCGGGTTCTCGCCGGTGCCCAGCGCCTTGCGCTCGACCCAGAAGTTGACCAGGGACCAGCCGCCCTTGGCGTAGTAGGTCTCGTCGAAGACGATGTCGCGGGGGCGGGCCAGGTAGCTGAACCGGAGGATGGCGCCGAACAGCATCACCGCGAGGGGGGCCAGCCAGCCCCACATGGGGTTGCCGGGCATGGGCGGCACGAGCCGGTCGCGCAACGACGGCTGCGGAACGTCCTCACCGGACGCCCGCTTGAGGTGGTCGTCAGCCTGGTAAGAAAAGTCCGTCACCGCCACCCGGCCATGTTACGGGTCCGCCAGTGTCGCGCGGATAAGAAACACCACCTAAGTCACAATTCGGAGACCCGCTGGGGGGTGCGGCCGGGCGGGGGTCTTGCCTGGTCAGCGCGCGCCGACAGGCACCGGGACTCCTGACAGCGCCCCCGACTCCCTCAGGTATGCCCTGTCCGAAACCGGACAACCCCTGAGCTGTCCTGAAGCCCCGGCCCCCGCCGTCTGACCATCGCGCCGTTCGATAGTTGCGCGCCGTTACCCACCCACGGACGCCGCCCGGGGGACGGGCGCGGTCGTGCCGATAGAGCAGGCGATTCCCGACTGGGAGGAGCGGTTGGCCCGGGTGCGGCGTAGCTGAGCCTTGCCCTTGCTGCTTCGGCATTGGCCGGAATGAGGAGCTCACCCGATGAGGCGCTGATCGAGCGCGTCAGGGGATAGGCCGTAGTAGAGAACTGCGCGCGCTGACCACAGCCTGAACGAGGATTCCGCCCATAGTGCGGCGAAATAGCCTGAAATTCCACTACGGGTGACGAGGATGGCGAAGAAATGGAACGACGTTCCAGCATCCGCCTGTTGGCCGCCCTGTCAGCCGGGGCGGCCCTTCCTCCCGGTGCGCTGGAGATCGTCCGGCCCCACATGCCAGAGGGATTCGACCACGCCGACGATCTTGCCGACCTGGAGTCCATTGCTTACGACCACGCTTGCAGGATCGGGAGTCTCCCACCAAGGGAATTCATTGCGGATCTGCTTTCGGGGCTTGCCGATGTACGGCACGCTCTGACGCATCGCACCGACCTTGAAATGGCCGACCTCCATCGAGTGAGCAGTCAGCTCTCCGCTCTGATGGCCATGGCCCTGCTGGAGACGGGCGACTTCACGGCCGCCGCCTCGAAGGCGGCGGCGGGGATGTGCCATTCGCAGTGGTCGATGCCCTGGTCAGGCCACCTCGCGAACAGGTGCCATTCGCCCGGGGCGGGCAGGGGCGTCGCCCAGTAACCGATCGAACGGGCGTCTCCCCGGCCCGACGCCCGGTATTCCACGATCACCGGAGCCGGTCCGCCCGTCCGGACGCCGATGCGGAACGCGCCGCGCACCATCTGCTGTAGATCGGCCTCCACGCCGGGGGTGCGGCACTCCATGTGGATCACCAGCCCCGTGGAGTGGACGTTGATCTGGTCCACGTAGACCGCCGCCTGAGGCCCGTAGGCGGGGGCGCGGCCGAACAGCAGCCGGCCGGGGACCTCGTCTTCGGGGATGTCATTCCCGGAGGGGGGCTCGCCGAAGAACGTCATGCCGTATGCCTTCCCGGAACTCATTGCACAAGAGTGCGGTAGCTTCCAGGCGTGAGCAAGGGTGAACTCGTGCCCGGCGGTGCCGCCGCGCGGATTCGGGCGCTGCTGCCTTCGCTGGTGCCGAGTGAGCGGCGGGTCGCGGATGTGTGCCTGAAACGGCCGGCGGCGGTGATCGAGTGGTCGGTGGCCGAGCCGGCCGCCGCCGCGGGCACGTCCACCGCGACCGTCGTGCGGGCGTGCAAGACGTTGGGGTTCGAGGGGTTCCAGCACTTGCGGCTGATGCTCGCCAGGGACACCGCGCAGCTCGGCGCGCCGAGTGAGCCGCCCGAGGACGCGCCGGCCGGGATCGTCAGCGCGGTGTTCAAGGCGGCGGCCGGTTCGCTCGGTCCGGCGCTGGAGACGCTGGAGGAGTCCGAACTGGACCGCGCCGTGGAGGTCGTCGCGGACGCGCGGCGGCTGCTGCTGGTCGGGGCGGGCGGGTCCGATCCGCCGGTGCAGGACGCGGCGCTGCGGTTCGTGTGCGCGGGGCGGCCGGCCGAGGCGCCGATCGACGCGATCACCCAGACGCTGACCGCCCGGCTGCTCAGCCCGGCCGACGCCTGCGTCGTGGTCAGCCACAGGGCGTCAACCAGCAGTCGCTGGCCGCCGCCACGGCGGCCAAGGCGGCCGGGGCCACGGTGGTGGCGGTGACCAGCTTCGCGCGTTCGCCGCTGTGCGACCTGGCGGACGTGAGCCTGGTGGTCGGGCTGCCCGATCTGTCGCTCAAACTGGATGCGGTGACCAGCCGCATCGCGCACGTACTGCTGCTCAACGCGCTGGAGATGGCCGTCGCCCGCCGGGTCCGCCGCCGTGAGGGGGGCGACGGCGCGGAGGCCGCCAGGGAGGCCGCGCTCTACGAGGTGCTGGGCGACGTCGTGGAGACCCGCCGCCCCCGCTGATCCCGCCCCGTAAACGGACTTAGGTCCGTGCGGGGCCGCGCCCGGGACGTGTACCGGTCGCTGATCTTCGTGCCGATGCTGGTCGCCCCGGTGGCCACCGCCGCGGTGTGGCGCTGGCTGCTGCACCCGGAGGGCGGCGTGGTGGACCGGCTCTTCGGGGTGTTCGGGGCGGACGGGCCGAACTGGTTCCGCCAGCCGGGCACCGCGCTGGCCGCGCTGATCCTGATCAGCGGCTGGCAACTGCTCGGTTTCTCGATGCTGGTCGTGTCGGCGGGCCTGGCCGGGATCAACGCCGAGTACGGCCAGGCGGCGGCCCTGGACGGGGCCTCCCGCCGGCAGGCCGCCCGGATGATCACGCTGCCGCTGCTGTCGCCGTCGCTGCTGTTCATGGTGCTGATGACGGTGTTGCTGTCGGCCCAGTGGACGTTCCCGCTGATCGACATGTTCACCCAGGGCGGGCCCGGCAACGCAACCACCGACGTCTACTACCTGCTGTGGCAGTTCGGCTTCCGCAACTTCGACACCGGCGTGGCCTCGGCGGCGGCGGTGCTGTTCTTCGCCGGGTTCGGGGTGGTCGCCGCCGCGTTCCTGGCCCTGCTCAACCGCTTCAGCTTCTACGACGATTAGGGACACCGATGGACAAGTTGGAACGGCGGCCCCGCTGGCAGGTGGTGACCGGCCATGCCGTACTGGCCGTGGGGCAACTGCTGGTCAGCCTGTTCGCCGCCTACGCCTTCACCCGCTGGCGCTTTCCCGGGCACCGGCTGGTGTCCCTGATGTTCGCCTGCACGTTCCTGGTGCCGATCCAGGTCGGCATGATCCCCAACTACGTCACGCTGTCCCAGTTCGGCTGGCTGGACACGCTGGCCGCGGTGATCGTCCCGCAGGTCACCGGGGGCTTCGCCGTGCTGATGCTCTACCAGCACATGCGCGCCTTCCCCAAGGACCTGCTGGACGCCGCCCGGATGGACGGGCGTTCCTCCTGGGGGACGCTGTGGACGGTCGTGGGTGCCCAACCTGCGTCCCGCGCTGGCCGCGCTGGCGATCCTGATGTTCGTCAACGCCTGGAACGAGTACTTCTGGCCCGCCCTGGTGCTGCGCCGCGCCGACTCGGTGGTGCAGGTCGGCATCCGCGCCTTCCTCGGCGCGGAGGGCGACGACTGGGGGGCGCTGATGGCCGCGGCCGGGCTGACCTGCCTGCCGATCTTCGTGGTGTACGTGCTGTTGCAGCGTCAGGTGCTGGACGCGTTCGTCCGTTCCGGACTGCGCTGAACGGCCTGCGAGGATAGGGGCGTGACGGAGCTAGGGAAGCTGGTGCTGGCCGGCGCGCCGATCGGGCGGGTGGGAGACGTCGGGCCGCGCCTGGCCGAGGCGCTGGCCGGGGCCGACGTGGTCGCGGCCGAGGACACCCGGCGGCTGCGCCGGCTCGCCGCCGACCTGGGTGCGCAGATCGGCGGCCGGGTGGTGTCCTACTACGACGCCAACGAGGCCGAGCGCGCCGCCGAGCTGGTCGAGTCGCTGCGCGCGGGCGCGACCGTGCTGGTCATCACCGACGCGGGGATGCCGGGTGTGTCCGACCCCGGCTACCGGCTGACCAGGCTCGCCGTGGAGGCGGGCGTACCGGTGACCGCGCTGCCCGGCCCGTCGGCGGTGACGACCGCGCTGGCGGTGTCCGGGCTGCCCAGCGACCGGTTCTGCTTCGAGGGCTTCCCGCCGCGCAAGCCGGGGGAGCGGGCCAGGCGCCTTGCGTCGCTGGCCGCCGAGGAGCGCACGATGGTGTTCTTCGAGGCCCCGCACCGGCTGGCGGCCACGCTCGCCGCGATGGCGGAGGCGTTCGGGCCGGAGCGCCCGGCCGCCGTGTGCCGGGAGCTGACCAAGACCTACGAGGAGGTACGCCGGGGCGGGCTCGGCGAGCTGGCCGAATGGGCGCAGGCGGGCGTCAAGGGTGAGATCACCCTGGTCGTCGCCGGGCACACCGCCGCCGCGGGGCCGCCCGACCTCGCCGCGCTCGCCGCCGAGGTGGCCAGGCTGGCCGCGACCGGCGTGCCGCGCAAACAGGCGGTGGCCGACGTGGCCAAGGCGGCGGGCGTCCCGAAACGGGAGCTGTACGACGTCGTTCACCGTGCCTGAACGATCAACGCCACATAGGGTGCGTTTCGTGTCTATCGCCCACATCTCTCCCCGGCGTCTCATACCGCCCCTGCCGGGCGGCGACCGCTGGGGCTGGATCGCCCCCCTCGGTGTCGCGTTATTCGGCGCCTATCTGCGGTTCGCCGGGCTCGCGTTGCCGCACTCGCTCATGTTCGACGAGACCTACTACGCCAAGGGCGGCTGGGCCCTGGTCAACTTCGGCGTCGAACGCAAGGCACTGGGCACCGTCACCAACCCCATCGCCGACAAGATGATCCTGCGCGGCGACCTGAACATCTGGGAGCGGTGCACGCCGCCCGAAGCCTCGCCGTGCGCCGAGTACGTGGCCCACCCGCCGCTGGGCAAGTGGATGATCGGCGCGGGCGAGCAACTGTACGGGATGACCCCGCTCGGCTGGCGGTTCGTCGCCGCGCTGGCCGGCGCGCTGTCCATCCTCATCCTGGCCAGGGTCGCCCGCCGGATGACCCGCTCCACGCTGCTCGGCTGCCTGGCCGGGCTGCTGCTGTCCCTGGACGGCATGCACTTCGTGCTCAGCCGCACGGCACTGCTGGACATCTTCCTGATGTTCTGGGTGCTGGCCGGTTTCGCCTGCCTGGTGGTCGATCGGGACAGATCCAGGGAGGCACTGGCCGCCTGGCGCGCCGCGAACCCGCTCTCGCCGGACGGGCCGCACCTGGGCCCGCGGCCCTGGCGGCTGGCGGCGGGGCTGTGCCTGGGCGCGGCCTGCGCGGTCAAATGGTCGGGGATCTGGTTCCTGCTCGTCTTCGCGGTCATGTCGCTGCTGTGGGACGCGGGGGCCCGGCGGGCGGTCGGGCTGCGCCGGCCGTACCGGGGGGTGGCGCGCCGCGACGTGCCGACCGCGCTGACCGCCATGGCGCTGGCCCCGGCCGTCACCTACCTGCTGACCTGGAGCGGCTGGCTGGCCTCCCCCTACGGCTACGGCCGCAACTGGGCGCAGGCCACCTCGCAGGGCAGCCCGTTCTACTGGTTGTTCGACTCGGTGCGCTCGCTGATGAGCTACCACATGTCGGTGCTCGACTTCCACACCGGGCTTCAGACCAAGCACGACTACTCCTCCGAACCCTGGGAGTGGCCGCTGCTGATCCGCCCGGTGCTGTTCTACTACCAGGGCTCGGACGGCAAGTGCGGCGAGGGCCCCTGCTCGCAGGCCATCCACGCGGCCGGGACGCAGATCATCTGGTTCGGCGCGCTCCTCGCGCTGCTGGCCATGATCGCGTGGTACGTCGCCTCGCGGGACTGGCGGGCCGGGGCGGTGCTCGGCGCGTTCGCCGCCGGGTGGCTGCCGTGGTTCTACTACGCAGTGGCCGACAACCGCACGATGTACGACTTCTACATGGCCCCGATGCTGCCGTTCATGGTGCTGGCGCTGGTGCTGGCCGCAGGCCTGATCATCGGCCCGGCGGACGCGCCGCCCCGCCGAAAGGCCGTCGGCGCGGCGGCGGTCGGCGCGTTCGCGCTGCTCGTGGTGGTGAACTTCGGCTGGCTGCACCCGGTGCTCACCGGCGAGCTGATCACGTATCAGCAGTGGCAGGCGCGGATGATGTTGCAGAGCTGGGTCGCCCACTAGCGCGCCGCAGCGCGCGCGGCAGCCGTACGCCGTGGCGCAGCGTGATCCCCGCCGCCAGGAACGCCAGCGGCACGGCGGGCAGCACGTAGCGGTAGTCGAACTCCGCGGTCGCCGCGGGGGCCAGGATCAGGCCCACCGCGGCGAGCCACGGCAGCAGGACCGGGCCGCCCAGCTTGCGCCAGCGGACCGCCACGCCGTACAGGCCGATCAGCATCACCGCGCCGAGCACGATGCCGGGCAGATGGATCGCGCGCTGGTAGCCCTGCATGAAGTCGGCCCACGGCGCGACGATCCGGGTGGCCGCCGAGCCGTGCTCGTACTGGAAGGCGTCGGAGTCGGCCCGGCCGCGGTACAGCTCCCAGTTGGGCAGCGGCTTTTCGGCGCGGGGGAACTCGTACTGCATGTAGGTGTTGGCGTCGGGGTAGACCGGGCGGTCCCAGCGGAAGGCGCGGAAGAAGTCGCGGGCCACTACCGTCAGGTAGTCGCCGGGCTGCGAGGTGATCGCGCGCATCGCGAACCGGCTGGCGTTCTCGTTCATCTCGACGCTGAACTTGCTGCCCGCAGGGAAGATGTGGAACTTCTGCCCCTGCTGGTTCCACCACAGGAAGCCCTGCCCGGAGATGCCCCGTTTGTCCTTCGGCACGACGATGCACAGCAGCGCGAGATCGAGGTCGCGCTTGTCCACGCCCATCTTGTGGCAGTCGGCGAACAGCGCCGTGCGCATGTAGAGGATCGGCCCGTCGCTGCTGGTCATCCCGAACTTGCCGTACGTCGTCGCGAACCATCCCATGTAGGCCAGCACCGGCACCGCGCACGCCATCACCATGGCCGCGATCGGCCGCCACCCGGCCCGCTTGATCAGCATGTAGACCACGACCAGGCCGAGGATGGCCAGCCCGATGCTGCGGGTCAGCACGGTGAACGCCAGCATCAGCCCGATCGCCGCGCCGATCCGCCAGGACATACGGCGGTGCCACAGCACCAGCGTGATCGCGCCGACCACCAGCAGGATGAACAGCGCGTCCGACATGATCAAATGTTCGAGCTGGATCTGGTACGCGTCGAACAGCACCGGCACCGCGGCCAGCGTCGCCCCCCAGCCCGGCAGCCCGAACCTGCGGTGCAGCAGCAGGTAGACCAGCACCGCGGTGGCCAGCCCCATCAGGTGCTGGGTGAAGACGACGAACCCGAAGCTATGCGCGGGCTCCAGCGCCATCAGGTAGAAGCCGTAGCCGTTCGGGCGGATCGGGTGCGGCCGGTAGGGGTGCAGCGCGACCGAGACGTATTCGTAGGAGTCGTTGAACCACAGCGCCGGCCGGTAGCCGAGCATGGCGACGAGACGCAGCAGCCCGCCCAGCGCGAACGCCGCCACGAACCATCGATGACATCGCAGTATGGCGAGCAGACGCATGCCCCTGCCCACCGCGGGCATCTTCAACCGCGGCCTTTCAACAACGCCCACCATGAGTTAAAGGATGCCAGCCGTTTGGCGGTCTTGACCCGGACACGGCCGGTCAGAGGGCATCATAGTGAAATTGCACGTGCCGCGAACGAAGGGTTGAGACGTGGAACTGACCGTGGTCATGCCCTGCCTGAACGAGGCGGAGACCGTGGAGACCTGCGTACGCAAAGCACTGACGTGCATGCGCGAACACGACATCGACGGCGAGGTCGTGATCGCGGACAACGGCAGTACCGACGGTTCTCAGCAACTTGCGAGAGACGCGGGCGCGCGTGTCGTCCACGTCGAGGCGAAGGGGTACGGCAACGCGCTGATCGGCGGCATCCGGGCGGCACGCGGGCGCTACGTGATCATGGGCGACGCCGACGACTCCTATGACTTCACCGCGTTGCTCCCTTTTGTGGAGCAGCTCCGCGACGGAGCCGACCTGGTGATGGGCAACCGCTTCAAGGGCGGCATCGCCCCCGGCGCGATGCCCCCGCTGCACCGCTACCTCGGCAACCCGGTGCTGTCGTTCGTCGGGCGGCTGTTCTTCCCCTCCGCGATCGGTGACTTCCACTGCGGGCTGCGCGGCTTCCGCCGCGACTCGATCCTCCGGCTGGGGCTCCAGACCGGCGGCATGGAGTTCGCCAGCGAGATGGTCGTCAAGTCCACCCTCCAGGGCCTGGACGTCCGCGAGGTGCCGACCACCCTGTCCCCGGACGGCCGCTCCCGCCCGCCGCACCTGCGCTCCTGGCGGGACGGCTGGCGTCACCTGCGCTTCCTGCTCCTTTACAGCCCGCGCTGGCTGTTCTTCCTGCCCGGCCTCGCGCTGATGGTGCTCGGCGTGGTGGCGGGCACCGCGCTGGCGTTCGGCCCGGTCTGGATCGGCGAGCTGGCCTTTGACGTGGACACGCTGGTCGGCGCGTCGGCCATGGTGGTGATCGGCTTCCAGGCGGTGCTGTTCGCGCTGTTCACCAAGGTGTACGCGGCCGAGGAGGGGTTCCTGCCGGAAGACCGCAGGATCAAACGGCTGGTCGATGTGATCACGCTGGAACGCGGCCTGGTGGTCGGCGGCCTGCTGGCGCTGGCCGGTCTGGCGGGCCTGGTCGCCTCGCTGGTCCACTGGCAGGTGCGCAGCTTCGGCGAACTCGACCCGCGCGAGTCGCTGCGCCTGGTGGTGCCCTCGGCGACCGCGCTCATCATGAGCCTTCAGACGGTGTTCGCCGCGCTGTTCATCAGCATCCTGGGCATCCGCCGTACCAAGGAGACCCCGATCGACGTCGCCGCCTCGGCCGCGGAGGAGGCCGCCGAGCAGGTGTCCAAAGAAGGCGTCGCCGAGATCGCGGAGGACGTCACGGACGACATCGCGGAGGGTGCCGCAGGGGAATCCGCGCCGGCGAAGGCATAATCCGGTTCGGGCGGACGGCCCGGGGGCTCTAGGCTTAGTACATGTCCCAGTCCCAGCACATCCTGACCGCCGTCGCCTGGCCCTATGCCAACGGGCCCAGGCACATCGGGCACGTCTCCGGGTTCGGCGTGCCCTCCGACGTCTTCAGCCGCTACCAGCGGATGGCGGGCAACAAGGTGCTGATGGTCAGCGGGACCGACGAGCACGGCACGCCCATCCAGGTGCAGGCCGACAAGGAGGGCGTGAGCGCCCGGGAGCTGGCCGACCGGTACAACCGGGTGATCGCCGAAGACCTCACCGCGCTCGGCCTGTCCTACGACCTGTTCACCCGCACGACGACGCTCAACCACTACGCGGTCGTGCAGGAGATCTTCAAGGGCCTCTACGACAACGGATACGTCTTCCCCCGCACCACCATGGGGGCGATCTCCCCGTCCACCGGGCGCACCCTGCCCGACCGCTACATCGAGGGCACCTGCCCCATCTGCGGTTACGACGGGGCACGCGGCGACCAGTGCGACGACTGCGGCAACCAGCTCGACCCGGTCGATCTGATCAACCCCAAGTCGCGGATCAACGGCGAGACGCCGAAGTTCGTGGAGACCGAGCACTTCATGCTCGACCTGCCCGCCTTCGCCGACGCGCTCGGCTCCTACCTCCAGGCCAAGCAGGGCGAGTGGCGGCCCAACGTGCTGAAGTTCGCCCTCAACCTGCTCGGCGACCTCCAGCCCCGGGCGATCAGCCGCGACCTCGACTGGGGGGTGCCCATCCCGCTCGACGGCTGGCGCGACCGCCACGACAAGCGGCTCTACGTCTGGTTCGACGCGGTGATCGGCTACCTTTCGGCGTCGGTGGAGTGGGCCCGCCGTTCCGGCGACCCCGACGCCTGGCGGCAGTGGTGGCAGAATCCCGACGCCCAGGGCTACTACTTCATGGGCAAGGACAACATCGTCTTCCACGCCGAGATCTGGCCCGCCATCCTGCTCGGCTACAACGGCGAGGGCGCCAGGGACGGCAAGCCCGGCTCGCTCGGCCGCCTCGGCCTGCCCTCCGAAGTGGTCTCCAGCGAGTTCCTGACCATGGAGGGCCGCAAGTTCTCCTCCTCCCGTCAGGTCGTCATCTACGTCCGCGACTTCCTGTCCCGCTACGACGCCGACGCGCTGCGCTACTACATCGCGGTGGCCGGGCCCGAGTCCCAGGACACCGACTTCACCTGGAACGACTTCGTCAACCGCAACAACGGCGAGCTGGTCGCGGCCTGGGGCAACCTGGTCAACCGGTCGATCTCGATGGCCGCGAAGAACTTCGGGGCCGTCCCCCAGGTGGGCGACCTGACCGACGCCGACCGGGCGCTGCTGGCCTCCTCCAAGGCCGCCTTCGCGCCGGTCGGGGCGGAGCTGGCCAGGTCCCGGTTCAAGAACGCGGCGAGCCAGGCGCTCGACGTGGTCCGCGACGCCAACCGCTACCTGGCCGAGCAGGAGCCGTGGAAGCTCAAGGGCGACCCGGCGCGGCAGCAGTCCATCCTGCACGTTGCGCTCCAGGTGGTCGACGACGTCAAGACGATGCTGACGCCGTTCCTGCCGACGTCCTCCAACAAGATCTACGGCATGCTCGGCGGCGAGGGCGTCTGGACCGGGATGCCGGAGATCCGCGAGGTCGGCGAGGAGGGCGGGCGCGACTACCCGATCATCACCGGCGACTACGCCGGGGCCGCCCGCTGGGAGCACCGGCCGATCGCGCCGGGCACCCCGCTCGCGCCGCCGTCCCCGCTGTTCCCAAAACTGGACCCCAAGGTCGTGGACGATGAGCTGGCCCGGATGGGCGGCGGCTGAGCCATGGGCCGCGGCCGGGCTCACCTAGCCCCTCCGCCACCGCCCGCACCGCTCGGGGCGCACGTCTTCGACAGCCACTGCCACCTTGACGTGATGGTCGGCAACCGGATGGCCTCGCCGCACGACCCGGTGGCCCAGGCCGCGCAGGCGGCCAAGGCCACCGTCGAGCGCATCCTGGACGAGGCCGCCGCGGTCGGGGTCACCCGGTTGATCACGGTCGGCTACGACCTGCCGTCCTCCCGCTGGTGCGCCGACGCCGCCGCCGTCCACCGCGACGTCCGCGCGGCGGTGGCCATCCACCCCAACGACGCCCACGAGGCCACCCCCGAGGTGCTGGCCGACATCGAGGAACTGGCCAGGGAGCCGCAGGTGGTGGCGGTCGGCGAGACCGGGCTCGACTACTACCGCGACTGGGCGGCCAAGTCCGACCAGCACGCGTCGTTCCGCGCGCACATCGAGATCGCCAAGCGGGTGGGCAAGGCGCTGGTGATCCACGACCGCGACGCGCACGACGACGTGCTGCGGGTGCTGACCGAGCAGGGCGCGCCCGACGTGGTGGTGTTCCACTCCTTCTCGGGCGACGCCGACCTCGCCGAGCGCTGCGCGCGGGCGGGCTACTACATGTCCTTCTCCGGGCCGCTCACCTACAAGAACGCGGCGGCGCTGCGCGAGGCCGCCGCCATCGCCCCGGCCGAGCTGCTGCTGGTCGAGACCGACGCCCCCTACCTGCCGCCGGTCCCGCACCGGGGCAAGCCCAACGCGCCTTACCTGCTGCCGCTCACCGTGCGCTGCCTGGCCGAGATCCGGTCGATCCCGGCCGACCGCCTGGCCGCCCAGATCCAGTCCAACGGCGAGACCGCCTTCGGCCCCTGGTGACCCGGTACGCCGGCCCGTGGCCGTGATGCCAGAGGGCCGGCTTCCGGTGCGGGTGCCTGGGGCCGGGTCAGCCGGCGATGGCCGTGCCGAAGTCGACGGGGGACGTGCCGGGGGCCGGGG